>NZ_AP023176.1:2007772-2342401 GCF_013426895.1 Paraburkholderia largidicola
CGGCGGGTTCATCGGCACCGCGCCTGCATTCCGTCAACTGGTCCGCCTGATCGATCGCGTCGCGCCGACCGATCACGCCTTGCTCATTTTCGGGCCGACAGGCTCGGGCAAGGAACTGGTTGCTCGCCGCGTGCACATGCGCAGCGCGCGTCACGAGGAACCGTTCGTCGACGTGAACTGTGGCGCAATTCCCGAACATCTCGTCGAAGCCGAACTATTCGGCCATGTGAAAGGTGCATTCACCGGCGCCGCGGAAAACCGTCAGGGACTCTTTCAGCAGGTCGGCAAAGGTACGCTGCTGCTCGACGAAATCGGCGAGTTGCCGCTCGCCCTTCAGCCGAAACTGTTGCGCGTGCTCGAAACGCGCACGTTTCGTCCCATCGGTTCTTCGACCAACCTGCGTTTCGAAGGGCGCGTCGTCGCAGCGACTCACCGCGATCTGCGCGAACTCTCACGTGAAGGTCGTTTCCGGGAAGATCTGTTCTACCGGCTTGCAGTCTTCGTGCTTGCCGTGCCGGGACTCGAACAGCGCGTCGAAGACATACCCGCGCTGGTGGCGCATTTCGCTTCGCAGCAGGCGCGGCATCTGGAGTTTTCGCCCGCTGCCGTGCGGCGGCTCAGCCAGCACACGTGGCCCGGCCACATCCGGCAGTTGCGCAATCTGATCAGCCAGTTGAGCGTGCTGGCCGAACATACCCTGATCGACGTCGACACGCTTGAGCCGTTTCTCGCCAACGAAGCCAGCGGTCCGGTTTCGCGCGCGAGCCTCGCCGACATGCTGCTGCAACTCGACGGACGCGACAAACTGGCCGCCGCCGAAGATCTGCTGATCGACCGCGCGCTCGAACGGACGGCGGGCAACAAGAGCGCCGCGGCGACGTTGCTCGGCGTCGGTCGCAAGACGATCGAGCGGCGTCTGAAATCGCGCGAGGAGGATCACCGCGAGGCCCGCAAGTGTCTCGAACATGCGACTGCGCTGGTCGAGGCGTCGCGCTTCGCCGAAGCCATTCCGCCTTTGCGCCGCTGCCTCGACGTGCTGCAGGCGAACCCCGATCACGACGCCGTGCGCCGCCTGCAGTTCGATGCCTACAGACTGCTTGGCATGAGCCTGCGCAGCGTGCACGGTTGGCTCTATGCGGAAGCGACCGCCTGTTACGCAGCCGCGCTGTCGATCGGCGATGGCATCTGCGAGCCAGCGGAAATCGCCGCGATCCAGTTCGGCGTCTGGACGACGCAATTGACCACACTGCAACTCAAGCAGGCGCGCGCCACCGCGCAGGACATGCTGCAGCGCGCGCAGAACAGCCGCGACCCCGTGTCGCTCGACGAAGCCCACGTCGCGATGACCAACACGCTCTTCTGGCTCGGCGACAGCGAAGAAGCGCTGGCGTGTCTCGCGCGCGGCAATCTGCTCGGCGTGGGGCGCAACGACACGCGCACCGGCTCGCAGGGCATCGACCTCGCCAGTCTCGCGCTGACTTTCGAAGGACTCGCCGCCTATCAGATCGGCGCATTCGGGCAGGCGCGGCGCGCGATGGAAATGTTGATCCTGCGTTCGTCGGAACCCGGTCCGCATGCGTTCGCGCATGCCGTCAATCTGCAGGGCGCTTCGTGGCTCGCGTGCCTGTTCGATGACACGGACCGGCTCGGCAGCCTGTCGAGCGAACTCGAATCGGTGTCGATTGCGAACGGCTTCGCGTTTTATCGCGGCGTGGGCCAGATCCTGCGCGCCTGTCATCTCAGCGCGCTCGGCCATTCGGACGAAGCGGAAACCATCATGCTCGACGGTTTCGACAATCATGTCGTCTGCAATGGCGGTGCGCTGTTCTATTCGTTCATGGCGTGGCAGCACGGCGAACTGCTGCTGCGCGCCGGGCGCGCGCAAAGCTGCGAGGCGATGCTCGCTGCCGCCATCGATGAAACGCTGGCCCGCCAGGAACGCGTCTATCTCGGCGAACTGCTGGTTACGCGGGCGCGGGCGCAATGGGCGCTCGGCGATCTGACGGCCGCGGAACAGGGGCTGCGCACCGCCCTGTCGACGGCGCTCGCGTTCGGTTCCGTGCCGGCGCGCGTGGATGCCGCGCGTCATCTCGCGGACCTGCTTCGGTCGACGGGACGCCGGGCGGAAGCGATCGAGACGCTCGAACGCGGACTACGCGCGTTGCCCACGGACCCGACTAGCCGGATCGCCAGCGCAGTGGCGTTGCTCGCCGAACTGCGCCATGAGGTTTCTCAAGGCAACGCGTAGCCGGCGCGCGGCTGCCTCTGCGCTTCTATCCGGCGTGGCATCGTAGGCCGCGCCGGACTCCCTCGCGGTTATCCCCTTTTCGTCGGGACGACCGCGCTCGCCCCGTGCGTGGACGGTATTGGCACATCGCCGGCGCCCCGATCGCCTATTGGCCGAAATCGTCCAGGTCTTCGATAACCAGCGGTCGAAAACGTCCACATTGTCCGCCCGGGCACCGGGGTTTTCCCGCTGCCATCGGCTTTGACCGCATGGCACAACGCTTGCTGAATGGAGGGGCTGATATTGCAGCGTCCCAGCACCCAATCGATAGGGCCGTGCTGTTGTAGTCGTAGATGCAGGTGGCGACGGATGGCTTCCCGAGAGAAGCGCGTCGCTTCACCTCGAAACTTCCGGACGCGCTCCGGCAAAGAACAATTCCGCATGGACCACTGCGCTACCCCATTTGACGTTTGCTATCTACCGCAGCGCCTGGCGCGCGACGACACCTGCACGGAATCACAAGCAGCCATGGTCAAGCGGGTGCACCGCTACGTCGACGCGCATCTGTGCGACGATCAACTCTCGCCCGAAAGCGTACTGAGCGCGCTACAGCTTCCGCGCTCGACGTTGTATCGCCTGTTTCAGCATGAGGGCGGCCTCGGCGCCTACATCCGCGATCTCAGGCTGCGCCATGCAGCCGATGACCTCATCCGCTATCCGCACGCGCTGGTACTGGAGATTGCCTTCGGACTGGGTTTCAAAAGCGCGTCCGTCTTTACGCGTGCGTTCCGGCGCGCCTATGGCATGGCGCCGCAGGAATATCGCGCTTTGGCTGGCAAATGAACCGAGACTAGGCGCGCGCTTCCGGCTCGACGCCGCCGGCCGCATCGACGGGCGACTTCAACATCTCCGAACAGACCTTCAATACATCGCGCCAGCTGACGATTCCCACCGGCCTCGACCCGCCGTCGACAATCGGAATACACGAGATGGGATGCGCCAGAAACAGCTGGATGGCCTCGCTCACCTCGGCGTCCGGGCGCAGCGTAATGGGCTTGCGGCTCATGATCTGATGCACGCGCCGGCTCAGCGTGCCGACATCGCGCTGGGTTTCGACCACGCTGTCGATAAACGGACTCAACGCCCGCAACAGATCGCGGTCGGACACCACGCCCTGCAGTTCCCTATCCTCAACGACGAGCAGATGATGAAAACCGGATTGCTCGAATATGTCCTTGACGGTTTCGAGCGTGTCGTCGAAACCGACCGTTACGACGCGCTTCGTCATCAGATCTTCTACTTTCATCGCTGAACTCTCTGTTATTGCAGGAAAACGGGTGCAGCGCGGAACCGCGCCCCCGCTCCCGTCGACTGTCGCCGGTTCACGCCCCACCAGACCATTAACGGCAGCGGAAATGGAAACTCCAGTCGAGGGGCCAGAATTGGGGCATTCCTTCATGCAGAAGGAATGCGTGGCCGCCGCTAGCGGCCATCCCAAGGAGCAATGCATGTTGACTCGCGAAGCCATCCCTCAAGTTCTGTCGCGTACTTCCGAACTGTTGTCGAGCGATAACCTCGAGGGGGCCCCTCAGAAGACCTTTCACCATGTCATCGACATCTACCTCAAGGACTCCAATGCCTTCATGAATACGTATTTCGCCCGCTATTTCGAGTGGCAGGGCGTGTGTCGGGAACGCTGGTTCCATGAGTGCATTCACAACAATCTGCTGGCCGCAGGGGGCACCTTTGTCACGAAACGCGCGCATCAGGAATACGTGCAGGAGACGTTTCCGTTCCAGCGCGTCGACTGCTACCTGAACACGTTCCAGGTCCGGCAATGTTCGGCGTATCTGCTGTTCCGCTTCTGCGTGGACGGACGTCCGGTGTCGCACGGATATCAGCAGATCCTGTTCGCCGGAATGGACAAGCGGATCCGGCGTTTCCCGGAAGGAATCATCGAGCGGGTCAAGGAATATGAAGTGATCCTGCCGTCCGTTACGAACTAATTGATTCCACCCTGCCCGGCGCGCGAGCGCCGGGCCCGTGCCGGCGGATCGTGCACTGCGCGGTCCGCCGCCGAACCCGGTTCCGGCAATCTGAGCGTGAAGGTGGTCAGCACGCCCGGTGTCGATGCACACGAGATCGTGCCGCCGAACGCGTCGCACACTCGCCGGCAGAAATCGAGTCCCATGCCGCCTGCGTGTCCTTGTTGCCTCGTCGAATAGAACGGATCGAAGATATGCGGCAGCACGTCGGCCGCGATACCCGGGCCCGTGTCGTTGAAATGGACGACGCAAAAGCCGCCATCGCGCCCCGCGCTGATCGTGATGATGCCCGAGCCGCTCGACTCGATTGCGTACAAGGCATTTTTCAGCAGGTTGAAGATGACGAAGACGAACAGCGAATCCGTGCCGGAGAATCGCAACTGCGTGTCGATCGGAATGACGGACACGCGACTGCGCTCGCCCGGCAAGAACGGATAGCGATCCAGCGCCGAGTCGACGCAGTGCCGGATGGACTGCGGGCCGAAGCTCCGGCGATCGAGCCGGTCCAGCGTAAACGACGCAAGCGACATCTCGACCACGGTACTCGTGCTGTCGATCTGACGGCGAATTGCGCGGGTCAGGGTTGGCAAACGCTCGGATTGGCCTGGATACAGCCCGTTCACGAGCAACTGGTGCCGCACCGCAAGCTGATAGCCGCGCAGCAACTCGGGCAGCGCGTTGCCGAGTTCATCGGCATGCATGCCGATGACTTCGAGCGGCATCGCGACTTCTTGCGCGACCGTCGCGGCGAGAAAGTACTGCCGCATCAAACCATGCCGCACGATGGTGACAGCGAGAATGCCCAGGCTGATTGCAATGAAGATGACGCCGGGCGGATAAAAGACATACCCGTAGTTGACGGCGTAGTCGCTCGCCGCAAGCGAATAGAGACACAAGCTCACGAGACAGAGACCCAGCAGACGCCGCCTGTGACGCGCACGCGCCTGACGCCTCGACACGATCAGCAGCCAACCGCTGCGAGCGGCGAGCAACACGGTCTGCATCACGTGCACGGGGTGCAAGCGCCCCGCCCGCGGATAATCGCCGAAAAAATGAATGCCGAAGCCGGCAACCACCTCGTCGCTCGTCACCAGTAACACCGCGAGTATCACGCACAACGCATACGACGCCATCAGCAAGGGCCGCTCGTCGCGCCGTTCGACGAGTTCGGTCACGAAGTGATAGAACGTCGTCGGCAGAAACAGGATGAAGAGGTAGCCAGCCTTGACCAGCATGCCGGCCGCTTCGGGGCTCGTGGTCTGAAACAGGAACGCCCACGTGCCCTGCCACGCGAAGGTCGCCATGCACATCAGCGCGAAGGGCATCGACAGACGCGTCACGCCTTCAGTCAGCAGGACGTAGACACCGAAGCCCAGGAACAGCGCGGATACGAACGCTGGCAAGGTCGAATACATAATGCCTTATGTGTAGTTCGCCGCTGATTGTTCCTCGGCAGGCTGGACGGATCGAGTTGCGGCAAGCTCAGTTGCCACGCTCAGGTAACAGGCCGACAACGTTTGCCTGAATGTCGTCGAGCGGCCCGCATTCCCCGTCAGCACAGCGGCGTTGTTGTTCTCGGTCGCACTGGCAGCAGTGTTCGTACCAGACCGCCCGGCTTTTTCGTCCCGGCGGTGCCACGATTTTAGCGCAACATCTCGCCTGATCCGTGCCGGTTATGGCAACCCGTTGGCGCAATAGTCTCCATAGCCCGAACGTTCGCGCAGGCGCTCGAAGTACTCCGATACGGCCGGGAATGGCGTGTGTTCGAAAGGCGTGCTGAACCAGCGGTTGACCGACAATCCCACGGGAATGTCCGCGAGAGAGAACTGCTTGCCGGCGACGAATGCGCCCGTTGCCTGCAACTGTCCGTCCAATATGCGCATGTGCGCCGTCCAGCTGGCAATCGACGTCGCGATCTCCGCCTGTGCCTGATGCGCAGCCGATTGCCGGACGAGAGCGAGAAACGCGTAGCTCCACGAGCGGTTGAGGTCCGTTGCCTGCCAATCCATCCATTGATCGACGGCGGCACGCATCAGTGGATCTGCCGGATAAAGGTGCGCGCCGCCGTAGCGCGACGCGAGGTAGCGGATGATCGCGTTCGATTCCCAGAGCACGAAGTCGCCGTCCTTGATGACGGGTACCAGGCCGTTCGGGTTCAACGAGAGAAACGCTGGCGTCTGCGTGGACCGGAACCCGGTTCCCCAATCCTCCCGTTCGAAGGGAAGATCCAGTTCGGCGCAAGTCCACAGCACCTTTCGAACGTTAATGGATGATGCCTTTCCAAGGATCTTGAGCATGTGGAAGTGAAAGAGGTTCAGTGCGATGAGTCCAGGCTCAGTGCAATAAGTTTAAGACACACTTTGATGAATCAACCCCGTTCCACTTTACCGTCGAGCCCTAGCTGATCTTCAGCGCCAGCTCGGTTCCGCGCTTGATCGGCAGCGTGATCGAAATGAAACCGTTGGCCGGGTCGCGGATGTACTCCAGAAAATCGGGTTCGGCATTGTCGTTCAGGATGTATCCGCCGGTGCGCAACTGCGGCGCGACCAGTTCGACCACCGTGCGCGCGAGTGACGGCCCGTCCGGCAACGGCCAGCCGTCGATCAACGCAAAGTCGATCGGACCGCCTACGTCGCGCAGCGTTTGCCGCGCATCGCCGACACGAATATCCGCGTACTGGGCGAGCCCCGCTTCATTCAGATTCTGACGCGCGATCTCTGCCTTCGACGCGACCAGCTCCGATCCGATCACGAGCCCGCCGCCGTTGTCACGCATGGCCGCCGCCAGATACAGCGCCGACATGCCGATTGAAGTTGCAAAGTCGACGACCCGCGTGGCGCGCATCCCGCGACACAGCACGTACATCAACTCGCCCTGATCGGGATGAATCGAAAAGCCGTAATCGGCGAAAGCCTCCGGATCGTTGCCCGACGGCCCGCCAAACGCCTCGCGCCCAGGAAAGCGGCGCGACGCGTTCAAGCGCTGCAGCACCTGATTGACGCGTTCATCCTTGATGGGACTCACGGGCGATGTGGATACAGGCATGTCTCTCATGAAACGGCTCCTTGATGAGTCGCGGCAACGCGCATCAGGCGACGCCACGGCGACCGGGTTGCATACGGAAACGTGCGCGCACTCCGCACACAGTGGACTGGCTCCGATTTTCCAGCCTTGTTCCCCGCCCCGGCTTACCGCCCCTTACGACGCATTGTCGTCCGATCTGCGCCAGCGGCATCTGTCTCCGGTCGCAAACGCATCTATAGCGCCGGATACCGCGCCCAAATGGCCCTCGGCTCCCGATCCGCCTCTATCTTCCGTCTTCCTCCTTCGTAATACGCCGAAAAGACTACAACTATATGGTTCGCGTGCTGCTGTCGGACGGGCCGGTCGTGCCGGACGACCCGGCACTGGCGACCATCGATTCGGCGTGCTGTACCCGTTAACGAACAAGGGACCCAGGAAGTTGCCCTCCTGGGTCCCTCAAAGACAACTCGCTTTGACGCTTATTGTCCCGTGTATCCAACCGGCACGGTCGAGTTGTTCTTCGCGACCGTCGCGTTGTTCGACACGATGTACTGCGGCACTTCCGTCAGCGTGAGCGACACCTGGCCGTTCGAATACGGAAGCGTCGTGACGTTGCCGTAACCGTCGATCTTCGTCACGTTGCCCGACGTACCCGCGTTGTCCACCTGCAGCGAATAGCTCGTCGAATAGGTCGTGCTATACACGCCATTGGCGGGCCACTGGCTGTTGTTGTGCGTCCACGCGGCCGTCACGACCTTGCCGTTGTTCAGCTGCTGGAAGTCGTACACGAACGTGCCCGAGGGCGTGTTCTTCACGCGGCCCAGCGTATTGGTACCGTCGAGCACACGCGTCATCGTTGCGAATGCCATCGCTTCCGGCTTCGGCGAGAGGTTCGACGCACCGAACGCGCCCTGCGCATTGTTCAGGTCGAAGAACGAACCGTAGCCCACTTCGCCCGGATAGTCCGCGCCATAGAACAGCGTCGTGAGCTGCGCGCCGCCGCCCAGCACGATGATGTGCGAGCGCACCCCAACCGCCGCATGCGCGAACAGCTGGTTTTGCGACGGCACGGTGGGACCATACGCCAGACCCGGATCGTAGCTCGTGCCCGCTTCCGTGAAGAACAGCTTCATGTTCGGCTTGCCGTTCTGCATCACCTGACGCAGCTGCGCCATCTGATTGTCGAGCGCGTTAGCCTGGTTCGCCGGGCTCGGATCCGAATCGTATTGCTCCGGCGGATGCGCCGGGTACGTGCCCGCATTCCAGTAGCCGTGCGTCGAGACGGCATCGATGTAATTCCACAGGCCGAGCGCGCCGAATTTCTGCAGATAGCCCGTCGTGCAGGTCGTGCAGTTCGCTGCGAACGGATTGCCCGTGCCCATCACGACAGCGTTCGGATCGGTCGAGTGGATGCCCTGGTAGGCAGCCTTGTACATCGCGACGAAGTTCGCATCGCTATCGGCCCAGCCGAGACTCGGCTCCCACGTCACCTGATAGTAGTTGCTCTGCTGGTTCGGGTAGTTCGCTGCGCGGATCAGGCTCGTGTCCGTGCCGACCTTCGCCATGAAGCTCTGGTACTCGTTCAGATCCTTCGGCGCGTAATAGCTGTCGGTGAACTGGCCCGTCTTCGAATTCCACGCAGGAATGCCGTCGAGACGCACGATACGCATCTGGTCAGGATTGGCCTTATAGAACGGATCGAGATCGTTCACGCTGGGCGTGTACGTGTTCGGACCGTTCGGCTCCATCTGCGACTGCTGACGGTCGTCGATCGTCCACGTGATGCCCAGCGCGCGCAGCGCCGCGATGTTGCCGTTGAAACCTTGCATGCCGAAGCGATGCTGGTCCTGATGCGCATACGTGACCGTGCCGAGTGCCGACGTGAGATTCGGCAGCACGCCGAACGTCGCGATACCCGTCGGACGCGTGCCGCTATGCGGCAACGTGCCGCCATTCGCGCGCAGCGTGGCCGTGATCGCGCCATAGCCCGACCACGTCGACTTGCACGAGATGGTGTTGGTCTGCACGCCAGCGCTGACCGGGAAACTGCCCTGCGTCTTGATCGCGCCATTCGAATCGGCAATCGACCAGACCACGGTATCGGCGTTCGGCGAGTTCGTCGTCACCGTGAGGTTGAACGGTGCGTTGTTCTGGAACACGCGCAGGCCGTCAGTGGTCGGCGTGTCGGCCGTGATCAGACCGTTCGGCGTGCCGCCAGCCTTTTGCACCGGCGTGCCGCATGAAAGCGCCGCGCTGGACGAAGGCGACGGTGCGGGAGCCGGAGTGGGCGTCGGCGTCGGGGTCGGCGTGGGAGTCGGCGTCGGCGTCGGCGTCGGCGTCGGCGTGGGGGTCGGTGTCGGAGTCGGCGTCGGCGTGGGAGTCGGTGTCGGAGTCGGCGTCGGCGTGGGAGTCGGCGTCGGTGTCGGCGTGGGAGTCGGCGTCGGCGCGCCGGCGGCGACTGCATGCACCCAGCATGCTTTTCCGTAGCCGTACGCAGGGTCGGTATTCGAAACCGCGCCGACGTAGCAGCCAACGCCATTCGTAAACGTACGCGGCGCCGTCAGCATCACCGACGGCGCGTTAGGCGGCACAGCGCCGAACACGACAGAGGCCGTTCCGAGGAACGAGCAGTTGCCATTCTCTTTGCCGCACAGCGTGTACGACTGGCCTGCGACGGTAATTGTCGATGCCTGGGCGTAGGCCTGCTCGGCAGCAAACGATGCCAGCACGGTTGCAGACGCAACCCCCAATAGTTTCCAGTAACTCATCATTGTTCGTTGATCCCGGTGAAATCGGTTTTCCCCGAAAGTCCAGCGAGATCGTGTACAGATCGTCCCGCTGTGGCGTTTTCGAAAATGCAAAGAAGCCGGTATCGCGTATTTATTACGGATTGCTTACTATTGTGTCCGAATATGAGCAGGACACGTATTCATGCAATCTCGCTTTCGATGACCGGGAACGTGACGAGGCCCCGCGTTGCCGCGGATAGAGAACCCCGTACGCATCTGATGTCAGATCAGATGAATTGATAGACAGATCGAGCCGACCCCTGACGATCAGGAATCCTTAACTACGGCTGAGTCGTCCTGCGCGTTTTGACAGCAGCATGCCGCCACGAACCCTTCCGGTTCACGGATCGAAGTACATCCACGTGATACAGGCGACAACGGGCATCACATTTCCGCGGTCGACATCTACGCGGAACCTGCGTGCACCCGCCTGAACGAGACGAAACGGCACCTCTATGCGCAAGCGCCTTAGGTAGTAATTACTTCTGCTCGACTCCTATCAAGTATTAATTACAGACTATTTCAAGGCAGACGAATTATAAACGTTTCATTCATGTAACGTTGCCCGAAAAAAACCCAAAAGGTAATGTCGCCGGTAAATTGGGAGAAATTTTGAGATATGCTTTCGTGAAGCAGTATCGATCAGGGAAGATTCACCCGCGACGGCCCGGAAAAAGTAAATTCATGATCGATATGGTTATTTTTTCGGGTTTTTCGTAATACAAATGCGCCATTCATGCGTTTTAATTTTTAGTGCGCACGATTATGGGGAAAATGATCGATCCCGATTATCGAAATATGGGGTCGATTTTATGAAAATCCACCGCCCGATTAAATGGGGCGCATCCGATTCGCTCGAAAGGCGACATCGCCCGTTACGGTATATGCCGCACTTTCACGGGCATCTCAATGACCAGGCTGATTTACTTTGCCCGTGTATCGATCGAGATGGATGTCGACATCCGCCTTTCGTTGCAGTCCCAACTGCATGAGCTTGCCGATGTCGTGTTGTGCAGCCGGGCGCTGCGATAGAACTTCACGGCAAGCGCGAGCCTCTCGCTTCAAGCCGTCGTCCCGCCATGAATCGCGGCGAGCACCTCGCGAGTGAATCTCGGGTCATTCAACTCGAGGCCGGCCGCGAGGCGCGCGGTCACCTCCTGGAGCACCCAGCCGTTGCCGTCGGGGTCGTCGAACGTTGCGTATGACGCGTAGCTCTTCCGCTCCGGATTGAGGCCAGACTCCTGGCATTTCCCATCGGCATGATGGAACACGCCGCCTACGTCGTGAAACGGCTCGCTCACCTCAATACCACGACGCATCAGTTCGCTCCGCGCAGCCACGATGTCCGACACGACAAGATGAATGCCTTGTACCGAGCCTGGTGTTGCTGCCGTCATGTTCTTGCCGAACATGATCGAGCATCCGGAGCCGGGCGGCGTGAACTGGATCACGCGATAGTCGCCCTCGCTGGATGTGAAGTCGAGATCGAGCCGCCAGCCCAGGTCTCCATAGAAGCGCTTCGCACGATCGACATCCGATACGGGGATGACGACGATTTCGATCTTCATGTCGAAACTGATGCTCATGGCTGGCTCCGTGGACATGTTGCAACCGGTTGGCGCAAATCGCGCGATCTATCGGAATGCAATGTAGTCGCCGAAGCACCGGCATGTCGCTCATACCATGGTATGAGCGACGCGTCATGGAGTGAGAAGCTCGAACGCAAGGCCTTCAAAAGGCACTCGTCCATACGATGGCTTGTTCGGGCGATACCATCGTATGATTGCCACTTCACGGCACGGATGGCCGTCGATCAGACTGCAAGCGGAGTCGCAGCGATCATCGACGCCGCCACGAGCTTGCGTGTGTACGGATGCGTCGGCGCATCCATCACATCCGACGTCTCGCCCGTTTCGACGATACGCCCCGACTTCATCACCACCACCCGATGCGCCATCGCGCGTATCACGGCGAGATCGTGCGTGATGAACAGATAGCTCAGCCTGCGGTTCTTTTGCAGATTCGCGAGCAGGCTCAGCACCTGCTTTTGTATCGACACATCCAGTGCGCTAGTCGGCTCGTCGAGAATCAGGATTTCCGGCTCGACGGCAAGCGCGCGGGCAATCGCAATACGCTGCCGCTGCCCGCCCGAAAACTCCTGCGGATAGCGCAGCATCACATCCCACGGCATGCCCACTTCCTGCAACAGCGCGGCGACCCGCTCGCGGCGCTCGCCCGCATCCAGCTCAGGACGATGCACACGCAAGCCTTCGCCCACGATCTGCTCGACTGTCATGCGTGGCGACAAGGAACCGAACGGGTCCTGAAAAACGACCTGCAACTTCGCATACAGCGACTTGCGCGATGACGCGGTACGCAAGGTCGACAGCGGCATGCCATCGATATGTACGCTTCCCGCAGCCGGAGGTTGCAAGCCGAGCAAGGTCGCCGCGAGCGTCGATTTGCCCGAGCCGGATTCGCCGACGACGCCCAGCGTCTCGCCATGCCGCAACGACAGATCGACGCCGTGCAACGCGCGAAACGCCCGACGCCTGAACAATCCGCTCGTCGCATAGTCGACGCATAGCCCTTGCACTTCCATCACCCGTTTCGCGCCCGACGCCACAGGCTCGACCTGCCGCTGCGGCTCGCTTGCAAGCAGCCTTTGCGTATAGGGATGACGCGGCGCATCGAACAGTTCCGCCGTCGCGTTACTTTCGACGAGCACGCCCTTCTCCATCACCGCCACACGTTGCGCGAAGTGCCGCACGAGGTTGAGGTCGTGCGTGATCAGCAGCACGGCCATACCGTGATGCGCCGCTTCCTGTTCCTGCAGTTCGATCAGCAGATCGACTATCTGCCGGCGCACGGTCACGTCGAGCGCCGTTGTCGGTTCGTCGGCGAGCAGCAGACGCGGCCTGCATGCAAGCGCCATCGCGATCATCGCGCGTTGACGTTGACCGCCTGACAGTTGATGCGGATAGCTGTCGATGCGCCGCTCCGGCTCGGGAATGCCTGTACGCGCCAGCAGTTCGATGCCGCGCGCCCGCGCCGCGTTGGCGCGCAATCCTTCATGCAGCCGCAGGCTTTCGGCAATCTGCTGACCGATGGTGAAGAGCGGATTCAATGCGGTCATCGGTTCCTGAAAGACCATCGCCACATCCGCGCCGCGTATGCCGCGCATCTGCTGTTCGGTCTTTTGCAGCAGATCTTCGCCGTCGAGCATGATGCGCCCGCTCGTCTTCGCATGCTCGGCGAGCCGCAAAACGGAGAGCGCGGTCACGCTCTTGCCCGAGCCCGACTCGCCGACCAGCGCAACGCGCTCGCCCGCCGCCACGCTCAGACACAGATCGTCGACGACGAGTTTTTCGCCCTGCTCGCCAAAGCGAATGGACAGGTGCTCGATTTCGAGAAGCGGCTTTGCCATCATCGCGCTCCACCGAACGCAGAGCCACGCGCACGCGTGTCCATGGCGTTGCGCAACGCGTCGCCCATGAAAGTCAGCAGCAGCAACGTCACGACGAGCGCCGCGAATGCCGACACGGAAATCCACCATGCGTCGAGATTATTCTTTCCCTCCTGCAGCAATTCGCCGAGACTCGGCATCGGCGCCGGAACGCCAAGCCCCAGAAAGTCGAGGCTCGTCAGCGAGAGAATCGCTGCGCTCATGCGGAACGGGAGAAACGTGATGACGGGCGTGAGACTGTTCGGCAATACATGACGCCAGATGATCTGCCCATTCGACAGGCCCATCGTGCGCGCTGCCCGCACGTAATCGAGAGAACGGTTGCGCAGAAACTCGGCTCGCACGTAATCCGATAGCACCAGCCAGCCGAACATCGAAAGCAGAATGAAGAGCAGCCACAGGCTCGGCTCGAAGATCGATGCAAAGATGATCAGCAGATACAGATCCGGCATCGAACTCCATATTTCGATCAGGCGCTGGCCGATCAGATCGACCTTGCCGCCATAAAAGCCCTGCACGGCTCCGACCAGCACGCCGAATGCCACACCCGACACAGTGAGCGCAAGCGCCATCAGCACCGACAGGCGGAAGCCATAGAGAAGCCGGGACAATACATCGCGTCCATACTGGTCCGTGCCCAGCCAGTTGTCGCCATTGGGCGGCGCCGGGTAAGGACGCGTGGCGAAATAATCGATCGTGTCGTAGCGGTAATGATTCGGCGCATAGATCGCAAAGTTGCCGTTCGACTGAATGCGGCTGCGAATGAACGGATCAAGGTAATTCGCCCTGGTCGTGAAGTCACCGCCGAATAGCGTCTCCGGGTAATCCTTCGCAATCGGAAAGTAATAGTGGCCTTCGTAGCGCACGAGAAGCGGCCTGTCGTTTGCAACGACGTCGCTTAGCAGGCTCAGCGCGAACAGCGTCGAAAAGATCACCGCGCTCCCGAAACCGAGGCGCTGACTTCTGAAACGCCGCCACACGCGCCGCCACGGCGACGGCGACACGGGCAGCGCGGCGACTGCGCTTCTAGCGCTCTGTGCGGTTGAACTGGATGCGGGGGTCGACAAGGACATAGCACACGTCAGCGATGAGTTTGGTCAAGAGACCAATCAAGGTGAACAGGAATAGCGAGCCGAGCACGACGGGATAGTCGCGACGGATCACAGAGTCATAAGAAAGCTGGCCCATGCCGTCGAGCGAAAACAACGTCTCGATCAGCAGATTGCCGTTCAGGAACGCACCGACGAATGCCGCGGGCAAGCCCGTCAGCAGCGGAATCGCAGCATTGCGCAACACGTGTCTGAACAGCACGTCGCGTTGCGGCACGCCTTTGGCTTTTGCAGTCAGCACGTATTGGCGGCCGATCTCTTCCAGAAACGTGTTCTTGGTCAGGATCGTGACGACCGCAAAGTTGCCGACCACGGCGGCCGTCACCGGCAACACGATGTGCCACAGATAGTCGAGCACCTTGCCGATCGCGCTGAGATCGTCGAAGTCGTCGGAGGTCAGGCCGCGCATCGGAAACACCTGCCATAACGTGCCACCGCCGAACAGCATCAATAGCAGCACGCCGAACACGAAGCCAGGAATCGCATAGCCCGCCAGCACGGCGACACTCGTGACGGTATCGAAACGCGACCCGTTGCGGACCGCCTTCGCGATGCCGAGCGGCACCGACACGAGGTAAGTGAGTATCACCGTCCATAATCCGAGCGTGATCGAGACGGGCAGTTTCGAACGGATGACGCCCCACACGCTCTGGTGGTGATAGTAGGACTGGCCGAGATCGAATGTCGCGTAGTCTTCGAGCATCGCGAAGTAGCGCGTGAGCGGCGGCTTGTCGAAGCCGAACTGCTTCTTGATCTGCTCCATCTGCTGCGGGTCCACGCCCTGACTGCCGTGATAGCCACCGCCTCCCGCGCCGCCTTCGCCGCCCGGGCGCGCGCCGTGGCGCAGTTGCGTCATGATCTGCTCGACGGGGCCGCCCGGCACGAACTGCGTGACGACGAAAGTCAGCGTGACCACGCCGATGAGCGTCGGCACCATCAGGGCCAGGCGTTTCAGGATATACATCAGCACGGTCTGCTCCTCAATGCGCGTTCGCGGACGCAACGCTCGCAGCCGACGGCTTGCGATACCAATAGCTGATCACCCAGTCTTCCGCCTGATAGGTATATGGCACGAGATCGGGAAAGCCGAGCGAAGTGCGGTACGCAATGCGCGAAGCGGGCGAATAGTACTCGGGGATCTGATAACAGCCGGCGATCAGCACGCGGTCGAGCGCATGCGTCGCCGTTTGCAGTTCCTCCAGCGATTTCGCCCGCAACACGGCGCGAATCAGCGCATCGACGACAGGCGAACGCACGCCGGGATAATTCTCCGATCCGCTTTGCGATGCCGACGCCGTGCCGAAGCGATGTTCCAGTTCGACGCCCGGAATCGTCACGGTCGGATAGATAAAGGTGGTCATGTCGAACTCGAAGTTGTCGAGCCGCTTCTGATAGAGCGCGCTGTCGATCTCCCGCAAGCGCGCGTCGATGCCGAGCGTCTGCAGGTTGCGCATGAACGGCAGGATCACGCGGTCCATGCCCGGCTGGTCGTCGATGATCTCGATGCTCATCGGCGTGCCGCTCGCGTCGCGCAACTGTCCATCGCGCACGTGCCATCCTGCTTCGGCAAGCAGGTCGCGCGCCTGTCTCAGGTTGTCGCGCAGCGTGTGCGGCGGCAGCGTGTCAGGTTGCTTCGGCATCGCTGCAAACACGCTCGCGGGCAATTGCGCACGGTAGGGTTCCAGCAATGCAAGCTCCTGCTCCGAAGGCAGGCCGCTTGCCGCAAAAGGACTGTCCTGGAAGTAGCTGTTCAGACGCCGGTACTGACCGTAGAACATCATCCGGTTCATCCAGTCGTAATCGAACGCGTACGACAGCGCCTTGCGCACGCGCGCATCGCGAAACATCGGTTTGCGCGTGTTGAACATCATGCCTTGCATCTGCGCGCCGTGATTCGAAAAGAGTTGACGCGTCAGCAAGCCATTGTCGAAGTTCTTGCCGATGTACTTGCGCGCCCATTGTGTCGAGCTGTACTCGACCTGCACATCGGTGTCGCCTGCCTTGAAGGATTCGAGCTGCGTGTAGTGATCGAGATAAAGCTTGAACGTGATGCGCTCGAAGCGGTACATGCCGCGCCGCGAGGGCAGATCGGCGGCCCAGTACGCGGGGTTGCGCCGGTAAACGATCTGCTTGTCGTTCTTGCGTTGCTCGATCAGATACGGGCCGCTCGCAATGGGCGGTACGTTGGTCAACTGATCGAACGCAATGCGTTTGCCGTCGGCCTGTGCGGCCCATTTCGGCGAAAAGACAGGAATGTCGCCCGCGATCAGCGGCGCAGCGCGATCTGCGTGCCGAAAGTCGAAACGCACCCGCGAGGCATCGATCACGGTGGCGCTTTTAATCAGCGCAAACTGCGAATTGAATAGCGGCGATACGGCAGAACTGCTCAATGTATCGAACGAGTACTTGACGTCCGCTGCCGTCACCGCGTCGCCATTCGAAAAGCGCGCGCGCGGATCGATATGAAATGTCGCGGACAATCCATCGGGCGCGACTTCCACGTCATCGGCAATCAACGGATATTCGGAGGCGAGTTCGTCCCAGCTACGCTGCATCAGCGTATCGAACATCAGATGCTGGATGTCGGGTGCGGGAGAACCGCGCACGAGAAACGGATTGAGCGAATCGTAACTTTGCGCTTCGTTGTAGTTCTGGAAATTGAGCGAGCCATTCGACGGCGCATCGGGATTCGCGTAGTCGAAATGCGTGAATTCGGCCGGGTATTTGGGCTCGTCGTATTGCGCGATCGATGGCTTCGACTGCGCGGGCATTGCATGAAGCGTCATGCAGGCCATGAGCGCAAGCGCGCATACGTGGCCGGCCGTCGCGCGGGAACGGAGATACGGGGTGAGTCTCATCATCAGCGTGGTTGAATACGCGCGCGGGCTCGTAACCCGCGCGCGCTGCATCGAACGGGCGCATCGGCAGCGGGTGGCTGCCTGTGCGCGTCGACTGTCTCTCAGGTCATGCCCTTAATCTGTCAATCGTCGTCCGATGCCGTCGTCTTGAACGAAAACTCCACCTCGCCGACATACGGCTCCGCGTTCTTTTCGCACTTGTACGCACGGCCCGCAGCGACGACCGCCTCGTTGAAGACGGTCGTAGGCGGCGTGACGCGAACGATCTTCACATCGCCGACGCTGCCGTCCGCGTTGATTGACAGATGCGCCAGCACGTTCGCCGAGATGCCCTGCTCCAGCGCGCGACGCGGTATCTGCGGCTGCACCGACTGGCAATGCCCACGTCCATCGACCACACCATGCAGCGCGGGCGGCGCAACGGGCGCCGTCCCCGTAGCCGCCGTAGCGGGCGCGGGTGTCGCTGACGGCGGCGCCGTAGCGAGCGCGGGGGCATTCGCTGCCGGATTCGCTGCCGCTGGGATGTTCGCTTCCTTCGGTGCCGGGGACGGCTTCGCGGGGGGCGGCTTCGGCACCGGTTGCGGCTTCGGCTGCACCTGCTTCGGCACGGTCTTTTGCGGCTCGGGCGCGGGCGGCGGCTCGATCTTCTTCACTTCCGGCGACGGTGGCGGCGGAGGCGGAGCAATCTGCACGCGCATTTCTTTCGGCGCAGGCGGCGGGTCCTGCTGAAACTTCACGTGCGATAGCCCAACGACCAACAGCAGTTCGATCAGCAGCGCCGCGCCTATCGCGAGCCGCATCGGAATGCGACCGTGATGCGATGGCGTCGACGATGCCCACAATGCGCCATTGAGCCGCCGTTGTGGTTCTTTCATGTCGATGGTGGGTGAACTCATGTGGTTGGATTCGTGGCCAGCGCGACCGAACTGATGCCCGCCGCGCGCACCAGGTCCATCACCTTCACGATGTTCTTGTAGCTCGTTCCCTCATCGCCTGCGATCGCGACGTCCACCTTCTTCGCGTCGTGCACGAGCCCTTCCAGACGTGCCGTCAGCTCGGTGGGCGTGACCTGTTTGGCGTCGAGATATAGTTCGTCGTTCTTCGTGACGCCGATCGACACTTTCACCGTCTGCTGCAACTGTTCGGCCGTGCTCGATTGCGGCAGGTCGAGCTTGATGCCCGCGCCCTGGATCATCTTCAACGTGGCGAGCATGAAGAAGACGAGCAGGAACATCATGATGTCGATCATCGGAATGATCTCGATGCGCGCCTTTTCTTCACCGCCCAGATAGTGGCTGCGATGGTTTCGCATGGTGCTTCTCCTTTACGGCAATAGCGGGCGCGTCATGCTGCGAAACGCGAAACGAGCAGCGACTTGATGAGGTCGAACTGGTTGACCGTCATGCGGATGCGCTTGTTGAAATAGTTCAGGAAGATCACGCAGATGATCGCGATGGTCAGGCCGCAGGCCGTCGCCGTCAGCGCGTGACCGATGCCGCCCGTCACGCCGTTCGGATTGGCCGTGCCGCTCGTGCCGAGCACGTTGAACGACTCCACCATGCCGATGATCGTGCCCAGCAGACCGAGCAGCGGTCCCAGCGTCACGGCCGTATCGAGAATCCACAGATTGCGGTCGAGGCGCGGCAGCTGAAACATGATCGTCTCTTCGATCTCGCGTT
This sequence comes from Paraburkholderia largidicola, assembly GCF_013426895.1. Lineage (NCBI taxonomy): Bacteria > Pseudomonadati > Pseudomonadota > Betaproteobacteria > Burkholderiales > Burkholderiaceae > Paraburkholderia > Paraburkholderia largidicola. The sequence continues at coordinate 2,026,970 of NZ_AP023176.1, forward strand.
CGACGACGGCTTCCGTCTTGCCCTTCGCCTTCATGGCCGTCTTCACGAGTTCGCCCTGCACCGTCGAGCGGTAGTGTTCGGCGACCTTCGCGGCGTCGTCCGGCTTGGCGGGATCGACGAGCTTCAGATCGTGTTCGAGCGTCTTGCCCGCCTGCACGGCGCGCGAGAAGAACATGAAGCGCTCGATGATGATGGCGATGCCGAGCAGGAAGATAAAGGCAAGAAGGGGAATCAGACCCATCGACTGGATCGAGTAGGTAATGAGCGTATTCAGCACTGCGGACTCCGGTTAGTACGATCGAACAGCCGTTGCATGACGGCATGGGTTTCAGTGGACCGGCGGCTTCGTGGGTCGCCGGGAAAAAAGGCGCGCCCTCCAATGCAAAGGCCGTACCAGGTGGCCGCATGCGAAGCGCGTGCGCGTGCGTCGACACCCGCGCATCGACGCGCTGAAGCCCGCCTTTCAAGGCATTACCGAATTTCACCGATAAAACAACTCCGCCCGCCGCATGTCGATCTCGCGCGTGCGTATAGCGCGTCAAATTAAATAGCAACACTGTGACTTAGACCTACGCACGCTTATTTTCACGGAGACAGGCGCGTTGTTTAGTTGCGCAATTGGTGCATGGCGGTTTTCCGTGTAAATAAACAGTGCATTTATCCAATTCGAATTAGACAAGTTATTTACATTTGCATTAATAGATCTGGAGACCTTATGTCGGCACTTGCGTGTCGTGCAAGGTTTCTTGTCCAGCAAGGGATTGAGTACGACATCCATGCAAACAAAGTTTGATGAGCATCGCTTTGTGCGCTAAAGCGGATGCCCCGATTTAGTCACTAAACAGATTTTAAGTCGAATGTAATGCTTCGCACCGATTTGAAAAACACGCCTTTAATTAGTGCTGTTTACGCACTGTAAACGGAAATAGACGAATGGCTCTAAACGTCGTTTCCGGATGCTCACAATTCTTCCATTGTGTTACTCGCGCGAAAGTTTTTTTAATCATTTTTATAGACGTTTCGGATTCCCATCTAACTTTGTTTTTTACCAGTTCAATCAATCCTTTGCGCGCGAATTAATTGGTGTCGAACGCCACGACACGCTTCTTTTCCCGCCGATGTGGCATGCGTTTCGCTTTCGGGAGCGCTCGCTTTGAACCAGAGCGCGCCCGACACGATCGGCAATGCGCTCTGGACGGGACGTGCGACATGGCGCCGTAACGCGTCAGCAGCGAGGACCTTGCTGAACCCGGTCGCACGACTGCACACAGCAACTCGCATGCGTGCAGATCGTTCAACAGAAGTCGTCTCAACGACAAGAAGGAGCGCAAGTGAAACAGAAGAGACTGGTCTCGGCGATCAGGACAATCATAGGAGCCGAGCTGGTGCTGACGGCGGCATTCATCCCGCTCGCGCATGCACAGAGCCAACCCGATAGCGCAGCCGCGCCGACTGCGGCCAGCGCACCGGCCGTCAGCAAACTCGACAAGGTCGAGATCACCGGGTCGTTGATCCGCACATCGGACAAGGTCGGCAACGTCGAAGTCCAGACCATCACGCCGAAGGAAATCCAGGCGAGTGGCTACACCACCGTGGCCGATTTCCTGCGCGGCACATCGGCGAACTCCGCGAGCAGCTGGTCGCAAAGCACGATGAACGGCACGGCGCCTGGCGGCGCGGGTATCGCGCTGCGCGGGCTGAGCGAGAAGTACACGCTGGTGCTGGTCGATGGGCAGCGCGTCGCCAATTACGCGCAGGCCGTGAACTTCACCGACACGTTTTTCGACTTGAATTCGATCCCGTTGAACATGGTCGATCACATCGAAATCGTGAAAACGGGTGCCGTTTCCGAGTACGGCTCCGACGCGATTGCGGGCGTGGTGAACATCATCACGAAGAAGAACTTCCAGGGCTTGCAGATCGACGGACAACTGGGCAAGGCGCAGCATCCCGGCGATGGCCAGGGCAGCTTCAGCGTATTGGGCGGCTTCGGCGATCTCAACGCGGACCGCTTCAACGTGACGGCGGCGGCGAGCTACTACCGCGACAGCGGCTCGACGCTGGCCGATCGCGACATGACGAAGAACCAGGACTTCACGCAATATCCGGGCGGCCTCAAGGCGCCACTTGGTCCGAACCAGCAGTCCTACTGGGGCCTGCCTGACGGCTCGACGCAGGCACTCAGCCCGTGCCCGCCCGGCAGCAGCGCGGCGAACACGGCAGGCGCATCGTGCACGTACAACACGGCCGCCGCGACATCGCTGATTCCGTCGACGACGCGCCTGAATGCCAACGTGCGCGGCACGTTCAAGATCAACGACGAAACGCAGGCCTTCGCCGACTTCTGGGCGAGCCGCAACGAAACCGTGCAGCTGATGGGCCCGGCTTCGATTTCGTCGACCACCAACGTATTCAACCCCGCAACGGGCTCGGTCGCGCCGCTGCCGCGCACCGTCGCCGGCACGAATCCGTTCAACCCGTTCGGTGTCGACACGCCGATCAACCTCACGTTCCCGAACAACGTCGCGTCGGCCGATACGGTGTCGACGTTCTGGAAGGCATCGACGGGCGTCAAAGGCTCGTTCACGACGCAGAAGCTCGGCGACTGGGACTGGTCGGCGGAATACGGCCACTCGCAGAGCACGGTCGATACGCACTACTCGAACTCGCTGAACGTGGCAGGCGTCGAGAACATTCTTGCGAACGGCGTCTACAACTTCGCGAATCCCGCTTCCACGCCGAATGGCCTGAACGGCGCGTTCATGGACGACTATCAGCAGGCAATCTCGAAGCTCGATAGCGTGACGGCGAAGACATCGACGGGCAATCTGTTCACGCTGCCGACGGGCAATGTCGGCTTCGGCATCGGCTCGGAATTCCGTCACGAAAGCTCGACGATCAATCCGCGCACGTTTGCATCGGAAGGCATCGCGGCGCCGGCGAACGTGCAGAGCGTGGACGGTTCGCGCAACGTCGCGGCCGTGTTCTACCAGGTCGAGATTCCGATCATCCGCAACCTCACGTTCACGCAGGCGGGTCGCTACGACCACTACAGCGACTTCGGCGGCGCGTTCTCGCCGAGCTTCGCGTTGCGCTTCCAGCCGGTGCAGATGTTCACGACGTACGCATCGTATAGCCGTGGCTTCCGCGCGCCGACGCTGGTGGAGAACTCGCAGGCCGCGTATCTCGCGCACCAGAACCTCGTCGACCCGAACGACCCGAGCGGCGTGCCGACCAAGCACTTCACGACCGAGCAGATCAACGGCAACCCCGATCTGCAGCCGGAGCATACGAAGAACTACAACATCGGCTTCCAGCTCTCGCCGGATACGTCGACGGATATCGGCGCATCGTTCTACAAGATTCATATCGACGGCGTGATCGGCACCAACGATCCGAACGCGCTGCTTCAGCAGAACGATCCGTCCGTCGTCATACGCAATCCGGACGGCACGATCCGCTATGTCGCGCAGCAGTTCGTGAATCTCGGCTCGCTCGATACCGACGGCTTCGACATGAACTTCCGCAAGTCGGTCGGCACCAGGTACGGCACGTTCACGCTGTCGGGCGACTGGGCCTACGTGTGGCACTTCAAGCTGAACAGCCCGGGCAGCCCGACGCAGGACTTCGCGGGCAACAACCTCGCGCTGCTGCAGCCGTTCGGCGCGAGTAACCCGCGCTGGAAGGGCAACACGAGCCTGAGCTGGGATTACCAGAAGTTCACGACGACGCTGACGTGGCAGTACACGGGCCCGTACACGAATGCTGTCGCCGCGGAATTCGGCGATGGCGGCACGTTGTCGGTCGCATCGTATAGCCAGTTCAACCTGATGGCCACGTATCGCGGCTTCAAGCACTGGACGATCTACGGCGGCATCACGAACCTGTTCGACAAGAAGCCGCCGTTCGACGTCGAGTGGCAAGCCGTGCCTGACATCACGGGTTATGACCAGTCGCTGTACACCGATCTCGGCCGCTTCTTCCAGGTCGGTGCGACGTACCGGTTCTGATTCACGCGTTATCGAATGTTCTAGCGTGTGATGAAGGAGTCTCCCGGCCGCGGGAGACGTTGTTGTTGCAATTCCACCCCTTGTTTTTGGGGCTTACCGGCGGTGCGATGATTCGCACCGCCGCTTTTTCGCTTTCACGTTTGGCTGAACGGCAGCGTGCTGGAGAACGCTTCGAGTTCCATTGCGCGCGCCGCCAGTCGAGCAAGCTTCGGGAATGCAGCCGGATTGACGACATCGGGCATCATCGCGAGCGATGCCGACTGGTATGTGATCACAACCAGTACGTCGGCTTGCGAGAGTGCGTCGCAGATCAGCCAGCCATCGCCGGCTCTCGATTCGAGCATCGTGAATCCGGCAAGCGCCTGCTCGCGCAGCGATTCGGTAATCGACGCAATCTGGCGCTCGGGTGGGCGGATCGATTCGTCATAGATGTCGCTGAGCTTTCCGTAGATCGCCGAGGCGATGCCGATGAACTGCAACGCGTCGCGCCGTTGCGCGCCGCCTGTTGCGAGCAATGCGCGAGCGGGGCCGACCTGTTCGTGCAGATAGTCGATGATGCTGCCGCTGTCGTAGAGAATCTCGCCTTCGTCGAGCACGAGTGCCGGCACTTTCACCATCGGGCTGAACGGGCGAATGAGATCTTTCTGTTCATACGCGTGATAGGGCAAATGCTCGAAGGGTATGCCGAGCAGCTTCAACGTGATGCCGACCCGGCGCGTATAGCCGGAAAACCATGGGCCAATAAGCTTCATTGCTGATTCCTCGAAAAATTCAATGTAGTGGACGTCTGCGCGTTCAGAACGATTCCTTGAAGGGACGCAGATCGAGTTCATGCGTCCACGCCGAACGGTGCTGGACATGAAGCGACCAGAACGCATCGGCGATCGCGTCGATATCGAGCAGTCCGTCCTCGCCCTTATGCTTGACGTGCTCGGCGAAGCGCGTGTGCACGCGCTCCCCGTCGATGCCGCCGTCGATCACCACATGCGCGATGTGCAAGCCGAGCGGCCCGAATTCGCGCGCCATGCTTTGCGCGAGCATGCGCAGCCCCGCCTTGCTCGAGGCAAAGTGAGCGTAGTTCGGCATGCCGCGCAGCGCACCCGTCGCGCCGCTGAACAGAATCGAGCCTCGCCCGAGCGGCGTAAAGCGCCGTGCAGCCTCGCGTCCTGCCAGAAATCCACCGAAGCAGTTCAGCCGCCAGAACGATTCGAAAACGTCGGCTTCCATCGTGCGCAGATCGAGCGGCTGATTGTTGCCCGCGTTGTACGCGATGAGATCCGCGCTGCCGCCGTTTTCGTCTGCCTGCATCGCGATATCGAACAGCCGGATTACGTCGGCTTCGCGCGTCACGTCCATGACGACAGCGCTCGCCGAACCGCCCGCCTCGACGATGCGCTCACGCACGCGTTCGACCTTCGCTTCCGTGCGCCCCGCGATGATGACGTGGCGCCCCTCGGCGGCGAAGCGGCGCGACAGTCCCGCGCCGAGTCCGTGCTCGGGTCCGACTCCGATGACGACCGCTTTCGGGCGGTCCGCGACAGGCGTTGCTCCAGTGATAGACATGGACATGGGTCTTTCCCTTTCCGACGATTGCAATGACTGAACGATACCTGGGGTGCTCGAAGGGATAAACCGCTGCTACGATTCCACATTGTTTCTCCCATGAAACAATGCAGACCGAGACAGGAGCGGGACCGTGGACAAGTTTCAGGCGATGCAGGCGTTCATCCGGGTGGTCGAAAGCGGCACCTTCACCAGGGCGGCGCAGATGCTCGATCTGCCGAAGACAGCGGTGAGCCGCCTGATCGCGTCGCTCGAAATCGAACTGGGCACGAAGCTGCTCAACCGCACGACACGCAGGGTCTCGACGACGGCGGACGGCGCGGCCTATTACGAGCGCGCGCTGCAATTGATGGGCGATCTCGCGGAGCTGGAAAGCTCGATGTCGCACGCGAAAAGCAATCCGCGCGGACGACTGCGTGTCGATCTGCCCGTGCCGTTAGGCTTGTCCGTGATCCTTCCGGCGCTGCCGACGTTCACCGCACGGTATCCGAACATCGAGTTTCATTTCGGGCTCAGCGACCGCCCCGTCGACCTCATTGCGGAGAACGTCGATTGCGTCGTGCGTGCGGGAGAGATCTTCGATCAGTCGCTGGCGGCACGGCAGATCGGCGCGGTCCGGCAGATTCTGTGCGCGACGCCAGCGTACTGGGACAGGCACGGGCGGCCTTCGCATCCGTCGGATCTCGAACAGGGACACGTCGTCATTCGCACGATCGCGTCGCGCACCAACCGGCCCTTTCCGATCGTCGTGACAAAGGATGGCCAGCGCATCGAGGTGCAGAACCGGCGCGCGCTCACGTCGAATGACATCATGGGGTGCCTGACGATGAGCCTCGCGGGTCTCGGCGTCGTGCATGCGTTGACGTTCTCCGCCAATACGCATCTTCGAAGCGGCGCGCTGGAAGCCGTCCTGAGCGACTGGGTCTCGGACCCCGTGCCCGTGTTCGTCGCGTATCAGCCCAACCGGCACCTGAGCACGAAGGTGCGGGTGTTCATCGACTGGCTGGCGGAACTGTTTGCGGGGAATGAATCGACGGCGAGAAGCGAGCGCGGTGTGGCACCGTAAGACCGATCACGCATGCGCCCCCGCCGTGCGGCGCTCCTGACGCAGCAGCACATCGCGGTAAATGCCGGGCCGGGACGCAAGCTCCTGGGGCGCGCCATCATCGACCAGCCGCCCATGCTGGATCACCACGATACGATCGAAATTCTGCAACGTAGACAGACGGTGAGCGATCGCCACCACGGTGCGTCCCTTCATCAGCCGGTCCAGCGCGTCCTGAATCTTGGCTTCCGATTCACTGTCGAGCGCCGACGTCGCCTCGTCGAGCAGCAAAATAGGCGCGTTTTTCAGGAACGCGCGTGCAATCGCGATGCGCTGCCGTTGTCCGCCGGACAGCCGCGTCCCACGCTCGCCAACATTGGTTTGCAAGCCGTCGGGCAACGAGCGGATCAGATCGAGGCTATTGGCGTTCTCGCACGCTTGCAGCACTTCGTCTTCCGTCGCGTTGGGACGGCCGTAACGCAGGTTGTCGAGCAACGAACGATTGAACAGCGAGATATCCTGCGGCACGACGCCGACTGCGTCGTGCAGGCTGCCCAGGCTGATATCGCTCAGACGCTGGCCGGAAATACACACGGCGCCCAAACCTGGCGGCGGATCGAATGACCGTTGCAGCAGCGCGAGGATCGTGGTTTTGCCCGCGCCCGACGGCCCCACCAGACCCACGCGTTGCCCCGCATCGATATGAAGGCTGAAATGATCCAGCACGCGCCGGCGCCCGGGGTACGAAAACGTGACGTTCTCGAAGTCGATGTTCGCGTCGCGGACCTGCAAGGTCGGGACGCCAACCGTCTCTTCCATCTCGCGCGGCACGAGCAGCGATTGCGCGGCCTCGGCAAGCCGCGCCAGATGCTGGATCATGCCCACCAGCGCCACGGCAAGATCGCGCGTGCCGTGCAGAATCGCGAAACCGAGCGAACTGACCAGCACCACATCGCCCGTCGTCGCACGCTCCTGCGTCCACAGCCACAAAATCCAGCCGAGCAGGCAGCAGGACAGCACCACCGTGATGAGCGCGTGCACCAGCCGGAGTTTTTCGAGGTGCCGCAGGCTTGCCTCGCGGGACACCATTTCCTGCTCGAGAAAGCTCCCGATACGCAGACATTCACGCGCCGTCGCAACAAAAGTGCGCACCGTCGCCATATTGCCGATCACGTCCACCATCTCGCCGTCGACGGACGCGGCGCGCGACGCGAAGTGCACGTGACGGTCGCCGCCCCGTTTCGCGAGCCAGAACAGAAAGGCGGTCATGCAGACGGAAATGGCGACGAGCGCAAGCGCCATCCACACGCTGATCCAGCCGATCAACACAACCGACCCGATAACCGACAGCAGCGGCGGCAGCGCATTCCATGCCGTCAGATTCTCGATCGTGAACACGGCATTGGCCGTCGCGGAGATGCGGCTGGCGAGCGTGCCGGGCTGCACGTTCGAGAAATAGCCTGTCGAATGGCCGATCAGATAGCCGAACAGTTCGCGCCGCACGTCGCCTGTGACTTCGACGAAAGTCCGCACGCTGGCCCAGCCCGCGACCCGCCAGAACAGATTGTCGGCGAACAGCAGCCCGAGGATGACAAGAAACGCATGCACCACGTTCGCGGGATGTTCGCGGCCAGTGGGCAGCGCGTCGATGAGATTCCGGATGGCGAACTGGGACCCGAGCGAGCAACCGACAGCGGCAACGATGCACAAGACAACGACCGCGTGTTGCGCCGGATGCAGGCGAACGTAGCGGAACAACAGGCTCACGGGACTGGACGCGTAACCCGCAAGCTCCTTGACGCGCCGCCCGCGCGTGCGCACGGCTGGCGCGACGCCCGCCGCCTCTGAACTCGGCATACCCATTGTGGACCGCTCCGGTGTTCCGCCTCGATGAAACGAATCGTCGAACGCGCGAATAGTCGAACGACTCTTCTGCCGACCAAGGCGACGCATCGGTCAAGCATACGCTGTTCCCGCGCCTTGACGCGGATGGCGAAACAATGGGGGCCGGGAAGGCGCGGCGTCGCGCGCGTCACAGACGGTAAACACGCTCCGCATTGTCGTGAAAGAGCGCCGCGCGTTCCTGCGGCGAAAAGTCTTTCGTAATGGTTTTGAATGCGTTGAACACGTCGTCGTAACTGCTGAAAAGCTTATCGACGGGAAAATTGCTCGCGAACAGACAACGCTCCACACCGAATGCTTCGATTGCGTGCAGCACGAACGGGCGGATACTGTCGACGGTCCATTTCCAGTCGCCCATGCCAAGACCAGAAATCTTGCATGACACGTTGGGCGCGGACGCCAGCAGCTTCATCGCTTTCTTCCATGCTTCGATTTCTTCCGGCGAGCGGTCGACGGGCATGCCCGTGTGATTCAGCACGATCGGCGTATCCGGAAAATCGCGCGCCAGCGCAACGGCTTCTTCCATCTGCGTGTAGTACAGCTGCAAATCGAACGACAGGTTATAGCGCTTGAGCAGTGCATAGCCGCTGCGCCATTGCCCGTCGCTCATCAGATGCGGGCTGTCGATGAACGTCTTCACCGGGTCGCGATGGAAGTTCAGGCATTGGCGGATGCCGCGCACATTCGGAAATTCGCAATGCGCTTCGATCACCGCCTGCGCATTGGCAGAAGACAGATCCGCAAACCCGACGATGCCATGCGGATACCCATGCGTGTCAGCGACGGATTGCAGCCAGCGTGTTTCGGCGACAGGGTCGTTATGGTCGTACTCGACCTGCAGATGCACCGTCTTCACCACGTTTTGATTCTTGATGTCGGCCAGAAAGTCGTCGATCAGATAATCCTTGCGTATCGCCGAATAGTCGCCGAACACGCGATCGAGCATCGGCCCCTGCAGCCACGGGTAATTCCCTGTCTTCAGATCATAGAGGTGGTGGTGCGGATCGATGATGGGCAGATTGTCCACGGTATCTCCGGTATGACGAATTCATTCGCAACGCAATGCCGCCCATACGGGCGGCATGCCTCTCAGGTCCTGCTCAATAATTGCCGGCCGACGGCGGATACACGCGCTTCACGGTCGCCTGCGCATCGGGATGATCGATCGTGTCCTTCGTCACGAGCGGTTCCTTCAGCGCCAGTTCCTGCGTGGTCGGCTTGTGGTTCAGCGCGTTGAATACCTGTGTGGTGGCGTCGATGCCCTGGCCGACGGCTTCCTGCAGGAAAATGCCCTGAATCGAGCCGTCGCGCAGCAGGCGTATCGTCGTCGGGCTGCCGTCCGCTGTCACGACGGCCACTTTCCCCGTCATGCCGCGCGTTTGCAACGCCTTCGCCGCACCTGTCGCCGCTTCGTCGTACATGCCGTAGATCGCCTTCACGTCCGGGTGCGCGGTGAGAATGTCGTTCGCTTGCGAAACCGCTTCGTTGACAGTCAGGCCATGCGTTTCCAGCACCTGAACGAGATCGCAGCCATCGGCCTTGAACGATTCCTTCGCGCCCTTCATGTACTTCTGCGCATTCTCGCGATCCTGCGGCAGCGACAGCATGGCGATCTTGTTGCCGCCGCGCTCCTTCGCGAGCTTGCAGACGAAAGACCCTTGCGCCTTGCCCGTTTCATAGTTGTTCGCCGTGACGGCCGACGTGAAATCGGTCTGCCCCGCCTGCGGCCCGATGCCCGTGAAGGCGATCGGCACGGACTTCTCCTTCAGCAGACGCAACACGGGTGGCGTGCTCGTCGAACTGACCGGTCCCATCACGATTGCATCGACGCCGCGCGTCAGTGCGGTTCGAACATTGTCCATCTGCTTGGCGGGCGAGTTCTCGGACGTGAGTTCGACGTAGTTCATGCCGAGTTCCTTGGCGCGCTGCTTGACGCCGTACGCGACCCATTGCCAGTACGAAATATCCAGTGAGGGCGCGATATAGGCGACCGTCTTCTTCGCCTGGGCGAACACCGGCTGCGCGGTCATCGTTGCAGCCAGCAGAACGGCTGCCGCCATCACCCGGCCGAGTGGCTTTCGCGCGCCGCCGGCCTGCTTCGTTGCGATCGTGATCATGTTTGTCTCCTTGAACCTTGTTGGCCGCGGCTTAACGCCGTGCTTTGGTGATGCGGTCGACGAGCACCGCGATAAGAATGACGATCCCCGTGACGGTGCCTTGCCAGAAGCTGTTCACACCGATCAGGTTTGCGCCGTTCTGAATGATCGTGATCATCAGCGAGCCGAGCAGCGCGCCGATGGCCGAACCCGTGCCGCCGAACAGGCTCGCGCCGCCGATCACGACGGCCGCGATCGCCTGCAGCATGAGGCTCGAACCCGCCGTCGCCTCCGCATTGCTGATGTACGAAACGCTGACGATGCCCGCAAACGATGCGAACAGCCCCGACAGCAGATACGCCGCCAGTCGCACGCGATTGACGGGAATGCCGATCACGCGCGCCGACGAACTGCTGCTGCCCACGGCATACAGCCAGCGGCCTGCCACGACCTTGCGCAGGCAGAATTCGATCGCGACGAGCAACAGCACGCACCACAGCGCGTAGTTCGGCAAGCCGGGAATCAGCGAGCCGGAGTTGAGCAGCCAGTAGTTGGGATCGGAGATCGGCAGCGAATGGCCGTCCGTGACGATGAACGACAGGCTGCCCGCAATCGCATAGGTGCTGAGCGTGACGACGAACGGCGCCAGGCCGACGAACGTGACCAGCGCACCATTGATGAGGCCGATTACGAGACCGACCGACAGCCCCGCAAGGCTGCTGGCAATGGCGCCGAACCCGTGCGCCATCGCAAGCCCCGTCACCATGCCCGTCAGCGAGAACACCGAGCCGACGGACAAATCGATGCCGCCCGTGATGATGACGAGCAGCACGCCGAACGCCATGATGACGAGCGGCGCGGCGGCCTGCGAAACGTTCGCGATGTTGCCGCCCGACAGCGCGGCGGGCACGACCATGCCGACGGCCAGCTCGATGATGATGATCGCAATGGCGATCGCGATTTCGGTGCGATACGTCGACAGCAGCCGCCGTCCCGCCCTGCCCGGCTGGCGGCGCTCGCTTGCGATCGTGTGAGTGGTGGCTGTCTTCATGAGTGTCTCCGGATTGGTATGCGTGTGGCGTTCAGGTGCCGCACATCAGGTGCGCCGTCTTCAGGCAGCCATGCCCGTCGCGCTGGCGAGCCTGGTTTCGTTGACGTCGGAGTGAGTCAGCACGCCCGTCGGATGTCCGTCGAGATCGAAGGCAAGCACCGTGTCGCATAGCTCGACCAGTTCGACGTACTCCGTCGACCACCAGACGACGGCCGTGCCCTGCGACGCCATCTTGCGAATCAGTGCGTAGATCTCGCGCTTGGTGCGAATGTCGACGCCGCGCGTCGGTTCTTCGAGCACCAGCAGCTTCGGCTTGAGGGGTAGCCACCGGGCGACGAGCAGCTTCTGCTGGGTGCCGCCGCTCAGTGTCGACGGCAAGTCCCACAGCGAGCCCGCGCGAATGTTCAGTGCTTCGAGCAGCCGCGTGCCCTGTTGCACTTCCTGGTTGCGCGCCACGCTGCGCCGCTCGACGATGCGCTGCGCCGCGACCAGGTTGTCGACGATGGGCAGCGTTTCGAGGATGCCTTTGTTCGCGCGGTCGCCGGAGATGAAGCCGACGCCGTCGCGGGCCGCCGCCGAAGGACTCGCGTAACGCATCGGCGCGCCGTTGCGGCGGACGTCCCAATCATTCCCGGCCGCAAGGCCGGTGAGCGCGTTGATCAGCGCGGATGGGCCAGTCGGCGCGCCCGCCAGCCCGACGATCGAACCACGGCGGATCTCGACGCGTATGCCCGCCTGTTCGATCGTGATGGCATCGCCTTGCGAAAGACTCAGCGTCGCGCCCGCTTCGGACTTGATCTGCATGGCGTCTGCCGCCGCAGCGCCCGCATGCTCGTCTGGCTCGACGCTCTGTCCCATGCATTCGACGATTTCGCTGTCGGTGATTGCGTCGAGCGCGGCACGGTCGACAGCCGTCTTGCCGTCGCGGATGATCGTGCAGACATCGGCGATCTGACGGATCTCGCGCATCCGGTGCGATACGAACAGCACGGCAAGACCTGTGTCGGCGATCAACCTGCGAATGACGGCGAACAGGCGCCCCGTCTCCGCGGCCGTCAGATTGGCCGTGGGCTCGTCGAGCAACAGCAGCCGCGCGCCCGAACCGAGCGCACGCGCAATTTCGACGAGTTGCCGCTCATGCAAGGTCAGCTCGCCAACCAGACGTCCAACGGATTCGCGAGCGAAATGCGGGTCGATCAGCGACAACGCATCGACGGCCAGCGCCTTCGACGACCGCTCGCTATACATGCGTGTCGCGCGCCGCAAACGCGGCATCGCGATGTTTTCGGCAACGGACAGATGCGGCAGCAACGCCAGCTCCTGATTCACGACGGCAATCGCGCCCGCATCGACATGCGCGGCAACGGACGCGCCGAGATCCTGTCCGTCGAATTCGAGGGTGCCGCCATCGCGTTCGTGCTGGCCCGAGATGATCTTGATGAAGGTGGATTTGCCCGCGCCGTTGCCGCCGAGAAAGGCGTGCACTTCACCGGGCGCGATCGACAGATCGAAGCCTCGCAAGACGGTCGTCGGGCCGAAGCTCTTGACGATGGAACGTGCAGACAGCAGGAATGGCGGTTGAGCCATGTCGATTCTCCCGGCGCGATACGAAACGCGCGCGCGGCATGAGGCCGGTGCGGCGTGCACAGATGGAAAGAAGGAGGAAGACGTACGCGACAGGCAGCGCGCGGACGCGGATCGAACCTTGCTTGCTTAAAGGATGTAGCGCAGGACGCGACGCCCGATACAACGTCGGATGGGCGATCGCCGTAATCGCGCGGGAAGAGGGAAAAACGGATAATGCATTGCTGTCTCCTGTGTCGACCGGCATCGGTCATCGCAGTGGTGCACTGCGCCATGCCGGTCTGAGGTGGAAGCGTGAAGCCTTCCAGCCTGCCGCATCGTGGGTCCCTGCTGTCATGCATCACGGACCTGTGCGGCTTGTCGACAGAATGGCAGCGCCTGTCACTCGCAAACAAGGCGGTTTCGTTCAACTACAACTGAAAAAAATTTCACTATGCGTATTCCCCCGCTCAAGGCGATCATCGCCTTCGAAAGCGTCGCCCGAACCAGCAGCGTGAATCGCGCGGCCGACGAGCTGGGTTTGACGGCATCGGCCGTGAGCCATCAGCTGAGCAACCTCGAGTCGATCATCGGGCAGCCGCTGTTCCAGCGCTCGGGGCGTGGTCTCGTGCTGACGCCGACGGGCGAGCGCTATCTGTCCGACGTGACGGGTTCGCTCGCCGATCTGAGCCGCGCCACCGAGCGCGCGTCGAGCCGCACCGACGTCGACATCCTGCGCGTGCATTCGAGCCCGAGCTTCGGCCTCATGTGGCTGATGCCGAGGCTGTCGTCGTTTCAGGAAGCGAACGACGACATCCAGTTGAACCTCGCGTGTTCCTACGAGAATGTCTCGTTCTCGAATGGCTTCTACGATATCGACGTGCGGCACGGCTACGGCAACTGGAGCAACGTCGAAGTCAAGACCGTGCGCGGCGAATTCATCGCGCCGCTTGCATCGCCCACGTACCTCGCGCGTCATCCCGTGAACACGCCGGAAGATCTGCTGTCGCACCGGCTGATCTATTCGGAGTCGCCGCTCGTGCAGTGGAAACAATGGTTCGGCAGAACGGGGGTATCGGCGGCGCACAAGACTTTCGATTTTTCGTTCGACCGCTCGTACATGTCGCTCGAAACGGCGGCGCTCGGCCTGGGGATCGCGCTCGAAAGCGTGATGCTGGCGTCGGTGAAGATTCGCGAAGGCTTGCTGGTGCCCGTGTTCGACGACAGCTATGCCGTCGAAGTCGGCGCGCATCACGTCGTCTATCCGGCGCAAAACGCGGAGCTGCCGCGCGTGGCGCGCTTTCTCGCGTGGATCGAGCGCGAGGCCGCTGCTGAGCCTCCGCGCCAGTCATAGTCGCGGCGTGGCAGTGCGTCGGTACGGTCTTACTGCGCTGCAACGAATCGCGGCCATTTCGCGCGCGAGCTTCATCTGAATTTTTCTCAGCCATTGTTGAACGTTTCCGCGTTGATGCGCGCGCCCCGTCAGCCGACACTCTGGGCACACATCAACACACAGGAGACAACCCATGTTGCTCGAGAACAGGATCGTCATCGTGACGGGCGCGGCCTCGCCGCGAGGGATCGGCCGGGCGACGGCCAACGCACTCGTTGCGCAGGGCGCGCGCGTCGTGATCCTCGATCTGCGCAAGGAAGACGCGGAAGCCGCCGCAGCCGACCTCGGCGCCGGACACCTCGGCCTCGCCTGCGACGTCACCGATAAAGACGCCTGCGTGGCCGCTGCGCGCATCACGCTCGAACGCTATGGCCGCATCGACGGACTCGTGAACAACGCAGGCATCACACAGCCGGTTCGCACGATGGACATCACGGGCAAGGACTTCGACGCCATCGTCGACGTGAACCTGCGCGGCACGCTGTACATGTCGCAAGCCGTGGTTCCCGCGATGAAGGAACAGAACGGCGGCAGCATCGTCTGCATGTCGTCGGTGTCCGCACAACGCGGCGGCGGGATCTTCGGCGGCCCGCACTATAGCGCGGCGAAGGCTGGCGTGCTGGGTCTCGCGAAAGCAATGGCGCGCGAATTCGGCCCGAACCGCATTCGCATCAACTCGATCACGCCGGGCTTGATCCAGACCGACATCACGGGCGACAAGCTGACGCCCGCGATGCGCGAAGACATCATCAAGGGCATTCCGCTCGGCCGGCTCGGCGATGCCGCCGACGTCGCCAACGCATGCCTGTTCCTCCTGAGCGATCTGTCGAGCTATCTGACGGGCATTACGCTCGACGTCAATGGCGGCATGCTGATTCACTGAGAACCGCGCCGCCGCCCCAAGGCGGCGCAATCGACGCACCCGGGAAAACCCGGGGCAAACATGGCAGGAGACATTCCATGAAAGCGAAGTACACCGCGTCACCGATCACAGGTGATGTACTGCCGCGCAACGATACGCAGACTTTCGAAGCGAAGACCTACGCCAAGGTCGGCCGCCGGCTGATTCCCTTCCTGATGCTGTGCTATCTCGGCGCCTATCTGGACCGGGTCAACGTCGGCTTTGCGAAGCTGCAGATGCTCAGCGATCTGCGTTTCAGCGAAACCGTCTACGGCATGGGCGCGGGCATTTTCTTTCTTGGCTATTTCCTGTTCGAAGTGCCGAGCAATGTGATCCTGCATCGCGTCGGCGCGCGCCGCTGGCTTGCGCGCATCATGCTGACCTGGGCCGTGATCTCGGCGAGCTTCGTGTTCGTCAAGTCACCGACGGCCTTCTACGTGCTGCGGTTTTTACTCGGCGTCGCGGAAGCGGGCTTTGCGCCCGGCGTGATTCTTTATCTCACGTACTGGTTTCCGTCCGAGCGCCGCGCGAAGGCACTGTCGCTGTTCTTCATGGCGATTCCGCTGGCAGGGATGATCGGCGGACCGCTGTCGGGCTGGATCATGCACTCGCTGCAAGGCGCGATGTCGATGGCCGGCTGGAAGTGGCTGTTCCTGCTCGAAGCGTTGCCGTCGCTCGTGCTCGGCTTCGCGATCCTGCTGTATCTCGACGACGGCATCAAGCAGGCGAAGTGGCTGAACGATGCCGAGAAAGCGCTGCTCGCCCGCAACGTCGCCGCCGATGCCGAACACAAGACCGCGCACGTCTCGATCCGCGCGTTCATCGGCGACCGCCGCCTGTGGCTGATGGCCTCGATCTACTTCTGCGTCGTGCTGGGGCAATACGGCCTGACCTTCTGGCTGCCGACCATCATCCGCAAGGCGGGTGTCGCCGATCCGCTGTGGGTGGGCGCGTTCACGGCCATTCCGTATCTGTGCGCCATCATCGCCTTGCCGCTGATCGGCATGAGCGCGGATCGTCGACGCGAGCGCCGGTTTCACCTCGCCATTCCGATGCTGGTCGCCGCTGCGGGCTTCGCGACCTTGCCGATGCTCGGCAGCGTGGGGGCGTCGATCGTCTGTCTGAGTATCGCAGCGGCGGGCATTCTCGCGTCGTCGTCACAATTCTGGTCGCTGCCGACAGCCCTGTTGGGCGGCATGTCGGCGGCAGCGGGCATCGCCGCCGTGAACTGCTTCGCCAACCTGGCGGGCTTCTTCTCCCCGGCGATCGTCGGCTGGCTGAACGACTTCACGGGGAAGTCCACGGCCGGACTGATCTTCATCTCCGTCGCGATCACGCTTGGCGCAGCGCTCGTGTTTCTGGTGCCTGCCCGATCCGTCAACCGCTAATCCGTTTTGCAACCTTTTCGTTTGAACACTGGAGCTATCGATGGACACTGAAACCGTCAACGATACGGTCACGCTCGCCGAGCACGCCTACCGCATTCGTAGAAACGCGCTGCTGATGGGCGAAGTACAGGGCCAGGGCTATATCGGCCAGGCGCTCGACATTGCCGACGCGCTCGCCGTCGCCTACTTCGGCGCGATGCGCTACCGCCCCGAAGATCCCGAATGGGAAGGCCGCGACCGCTTCCTGCTGTCGAATGGTCACTACGCGATTGCGCTGTACGCCGCGCTCTTCGAAGCCGGCATCCTGCCCGCCGACGAACTCGAGACCTATGGCAGCGACGACAGCCGTCTGCCGATGTCCGGCATGGCGAGCTACACGCCCGGCATGGAAATGTCGGGCGGCTCGCTCGGCCACGGTCTGACGATCGCCGTCGGCCGCTGCCTGGGACTGAAGCGCAAGAACTCGGATGCATTCGTCTACACGCTCTTCTCCGATGGCGAACTCGATGAGGGCTCGATCTGGGAAGGCCTCATGTCCGCCGCGCACTGGAAGCTCGACAACCTGATCGCGATCGTCGATGTGAACAACCAGCAGGCCGACGGCCCGTCGACGCAGATCATGGCCTTCGAGCCGCTCGTCGAAAAACTCGAAGCGTTCGGCTGGTACACGCAGCGCGTGAACGGCAACGACATCGATGCCGTCAAGCAGGCATTCGACAACGCCCGCCATCACGACAAGCCGCAACCGCGCATCATCGTCTGCGATACGAAGATGGGCTGCGGTGTGCCGTTCCTCGAAGAACGTGAGAAGAACCATTTCATCCGCGTCGACGCACACGAGTGGAAGCTCGCGCTCGAAGCACTCGAAGCCGGGAGACAAGCATGAGCACCGTTATGAAGAAGCCGCGCCTGAAGACATCGGCGATGATCGCGTCGATCGCAGGCGAAGGCCAGGTCACGCGTTCC
Organism: Paraburkholderia largidicola; assembly: GCF_013426895.1. Lineage (NCBI taxonomy): Bacteria > Pseudomonadati > Pseudomonadota > Betaproteobacteria > Burkholderiales > Burkholderiaceae > Paraburkholderia > Paraburkholderia largidicola. The sequence continues at coordinate 2,044,848 of NZ_AP023176.1, forward strand.
GCGCCGTTCGGCCACGCGCTCGCTGAACTGGCGCGCTCGAAGAGCAACGTGGTCGGCATGACGGCCGATCTCGGCAAGTACACGGACCTGCATATCTTCGGCAAAGAGTTTCCGGACCGTTACTATCAGATGGGCATGGCCGAGCAACTGCTGATGGGCGCTGCCGCTGGTTTCGCGCATGAAGGCGCGCAACCGTTCGTGACGACCTACGCCGTATTCGCCACACGCCGCGCCTACGACTTCATCCATCAGACGATCGCCGAAGACAACCTCGACGTGAAGATCGTTGCCGCGCTGCCCGGTCTCACGACAGGTTACGGCCCGAGCCACCAGGCCGCCGAAGACCTCGCGCTGATGCGCGCGATGCCGAACATGACGGTGATCGATCCGTGCGACGCGCTCGATATCGAGCAGATGGTGCCCGCGATCGCTGCGCACAAAGGCCCTGTCTACGCACGCCTGTTGCGCGGCAACGTGCCCGCCGTGCTCGACGAGTACGACTACACGTTCGAACTCGGCAAGGCCAAGCTGCTGCGCGACGGCGCGGAGGTGCTGCTGATCTCGTCGGGGATCATGACGATGCGCTCGCTCGAAGTCGCCAAGGCACTCGAAGCGGACAACATCGGCGTCGGCGTGCTGCACGTGCCGACCATCAAGCCACTCGATACCGCCACCATCCTGCGCGAAGCAAAGCGCACGGGACGCATGGTGATTGTCGCGGAGAACCATACGGTGATCGGTGGGCTCGGCGAAGCGGTGGCCAGCACGCTGCTTGGCGCGGGCGTGACGCCGCCGTTCCGCCAGATCGCGCTGCCCGACGAGTTCCTCGATGCAGGCGCCCTGCCCACGCTGCACGACCGTTATGGCATCTCGACCAGCATCATGGCCGCTAACATCAAGACGTGGCTCGGGTAACGAATCGAATTCCTATCGCACCCTGGTTGCATGATCGAACGACCGCGAGCCGAAAGGATGCGGTCGTTTTTTCGACTACGTCAGTGCGACGACACATAATCCGAATCCGCAAACGCCGGCGGCATCGAGAACGTCTCGCGCATACGCTTCGTCTCCGCTGCGGGCGTCGCGCCAAACAGACGCTTGAATTCGCGATTGAACTGCGACGCGCTCGTGTAGCCGACGGCGTGACACGCCGCTTCGGCCGTGATGCCTTGACGCAGCATCAACAGTCGCGCCTGATGCAGCCGCGCCGATTTCACATATTGCATCGGCGAGGTTTGCGTGATCGTCTTGAAGTGGCTGTGAAAGGTCGGTACGCTCATACCCGCGTCGCTCGCAAGCTGTGACACATCGAGCGGCTGCGCATAGGTCGCGTGGATGCGGCGCAACGCCTTGCCGATCTTGCCGAACTGCCCTTGCATCGCCAAAGCCGCGCGCATCGCGTTGCCTTGCTCGCCCGTCAGCACGCGGAAATACAGCTCGCGCTTCAGCGCCGGACCGAGGATGGATGCGTCGAGCGGCCGGCTCATCGCTTCCAGAAATCGCATCACGGACATTCGAAGTGCCGGGTCCATCGGACTGGACATCATGCTTTGCGGGGCGTATGCCTGAACGGGCGCATGATGACGGTCGATCTCCAGCATCAGTTCGGCCGCCAGCGTAAAATCCAGATGCAGGTAGATGGCCAGCAACGGGCGTTGCGGCGTAGCGTCGGTTTCCATCGTGAACGGCACGGGCACAGCGACGGCGAGATACTGCTGCTCGTCGTACACGTAGACCTGATCGCCGAAATAGCCGCGCTTGGTTCCCTGGCAAACGATCACGATGCCGGGATCATAGAGAACAGGCGTGCGGGACAACGCACGATCCGAACGCAGGATGCGCACATCCGGCAAGGCCGTGAGGTTGTATCCCTCATTGGGCGCGAGTGCTTTCATCAATGCGATCATCGCTTGCTGCCCGTCGATCTTACTGACCACGCTTCACCCTCGTCATAGGAATAGGCAATAAGTCAAGACTATAAGACCTGAATCATACCTGTGCGAAAGAATATTATGCATTCGTCTCTCTTCTCTTTCGAGGTGCGCATGCCATCGTTCAAAACTCTCCTCATTACCGGCGTCAGCAGCGGCTTCGGACGCGCGCTCGCCGAAGAAGCGCTTGCCGCAGGTCACCGCGTGGTCGGCACCGTCCGAAGCGAACAGGCCAGGCATGCGTTCGAAGCACTGGCTCCGGGTAAATCCGTGGGTCGTGTGCTCGATGTGACCGACTTCGAAGCGATCGACGGCGTCGTCGCTGAAATCGAGGCGACGGTCGGCCCGATCGACGTGCTCGTCAACAACGCCGGGTACGGTCATGAGGGCGTGATGGAGGAGTCTTCGCTGGATGAGATGCGCCGGCAGTTCGACGTCAACGTATTCGGCGCCGTCGCGATGATGAAGGCCGTGATCCCGGGCATGCGCAAACGGCGGCGCGGCCATATCGTCAACATCACGTCGATGGGCGGCTTCATCACGATGCCCGGCATTACCTATTACTGCGGCAGCAAGTTCGCGCTGGAGGGCATCTCCGAGGCGCTCGGCAAGGAAGTGAGGGCATTGGGCATCTTCGTTACTGCCGTCGCACCGGGATCGTTCCGGACCGATTGGGCCGGCCGCTCGATGATCCGGACGCCGCGTTCGATCCCGGACTACGACCCGCTCTTCGATCCCATCAGACAAGCGCGCGAGGCAAAAAGCGGCAAGCAGTTGGGCGACCCCGTGAAGGCGGCGCGCGCGATGCTGTCCGCGATTGGCAGCGACAATCCGCCGGCGCATCTGCTTCTGGGAAGTGATGCGCTTGGACTTGTGCGCGAGAAGCTCTCGGCTATCGGCGGCGAAATCGACGCGTGGGAGGCCGTCAGCCGGTCGACGGACGGTTAAGCGTCGATATCCAGGTCTGAATTAACAGACTCACAGGTACTCGACATTCCCGTCGACGCTGATCGCCTGCCCCGTGATATTGCCGCCAGCCGGCGACGCGAGGAACAAGGTCATCGCGGCAATATCGTCGACGGTGACCATCCGGCGCAAAGAAATCTTCTTCAGGTACTCGTCGCGCATCGCATCGAACGAAATACCGAGCGCGTCGGCACGCGCGGCAATCACCTTGCTCATCCGTTCGCCTTCTACGACGCCCGGCAAAATCGCATTCACACGGATATTGCTCGGGCCGAGTTCAGCCGCCAACGATTTCACCAGTCCCACGATCGCCCATTTCGTCGACGCATACGGCGTTCGAAACGGATAGCCCAGACGTCCCGCCACCGAAGACATCGCGATGATGCTCGCGCAATCCGACGTCTCCTTCAAAACGGGCACCGCCTTGCGCAGAAAATAGAACTGGCTGTTGAGGTTGGTGGACACCGTGCTTTCCCACTGCGCCGGATCGAGATCTTCGACTGCGCCCGTCGGTCCCGCAATGCCGGCGTTGTTGACGAGCACATCGAGTCCGCCTAGCTTCTGCCGCGCATCGTCGATGATGGCGTCGACCTGCGCCCGGTCCGACACGTCGGCGATACCCGCGTGAAGGCCCGGCAAGCGCGATCTGGCGTCAGCGACAGCCGCCGCGTTCACATCGCAGATATAAACCTTCGCCTGCGCCTGTACGAACGCCTCGGCGATTGCCGCGCCAATTCCCGCCGCGCCCGCCGAGACGAATACACGCAGGCCGGCGCGCGGTTTCAGGAGATCAATGATATTCATGCCGCTACCTCTTCACAATTTGCACACGCATCACAGCGTCAATCCGCCCGTCGCTTCGATCACTGCGCCGTTGATATAGCTTGCTTCGTCGCTGGCCAGGAACGCGTAAATATTCGCGATCTCTTCGGGCTTGCCGAGCCGGCGCAGCGGCACGTCTTCGCGCATCTTCGCGAGCACGTCTTCCGGAATGGTCTTGAGGATAGGCGTGTCGATGAAGCCAGGCGCAACCGCGTTGACCCGGATACCCTTCGGGCCCAGTTCGCGACTCCAGGTCTTCGTAAAGCCGATCACGCCGAACTTGGCCGCGGCATAGTTCGTCTGCCCGTAGTTGCCGTAAATGCCCACCACAGAGCTGGCGTTCAGGATGACACCGGAACCTTGCTCGATCATCGAATCGACGACTGCCTGCGCGGTATGAAAGACACCGCGAAGATTCACGTCGATCACATCTTCGAACTGCTGCAACGTCATCTTTTGCAGACGGGCATCGCGCGTGATGCCCGCATTGTTCACGACGACATCGACGCGCCCATACTTGTCGCGCACGCTGGCGACCATCTGATCGACTTGCGCACGTTGCGTGACATCGACGGCGAACGCATCCGCCTTCGCACCCACTTCACGGCACAGATGCGCGACCGTTTCGACAGCATCGAGATTCATGTCGCACGCGATCACGACCGCGTTTTCACGCGCGAACTTCAACGCGGTTGCTGCGCCGATCCCCTGCCCCGCGCCCGTGATGATGGCAACTTTTCCGTTCAACTTCATTGTTGGTGTATTCCTTCGATAGAACGCAGTTCGTCTACGGCTTCATTTGCGCAGCCGGCTCGCGCAAGGACTCTACATGATCCTCACTGCGAATCGCTTTCGCCAGTAGCGGGACCAGAGCGAGGCCGAGCACCGCCGCGACCAGAATCACGGTGAAGCCGGCATCGCTTCGGCCGGAAGACGTCTCTGCCATACCGAACAGATACGGCCCGACAAAGCCGCCGATCAAACCGATCGTGTTGATGAACGCCAGACCTGCCGCGGCCTGGATGCCTTGCAGGCGCTTCATCGCAATGGCCCAATAAGACGGCAACACGCCGCCGCCAAAGAACGCCGTTACCGTGAGCAGGCAGATCCGCGCAGCAGGCGTCGTCACGGCAAGATAAACGCATGCCCCGACGACAAGCCCCGCCGTCAGCACGCCGAGAAACACGCAATCGCTATTCACGCGCCGGTGGATGCGCGGCAGAATCAGCACGCCGAGCAGAAACCCGAGCCCGACGCTTGCGGCCAGGAAGCCGATCAGAAGCGGCGAATCGACATGCATCTGATGGACGATGGCCGGCGCAAAAAAGTACAGCCCCACGAACGCAACCTGATTCAGGAAATAGATCAAGCCGATCAGCACGGTAGTGGGACGTTTGAGTGCGGCAATCCAGTTTGCGGACGAGTACTCCGCGCGTCCATGCACGTCGATGACAGCATGCGATTCGAGCACGTCGCGCTCGGCCGCCGACAGCCAACGCGCGTCTCGCGGCCGCTCCGGCATCGCAAAGAACAGCACGATACCGACGATCACGCTCGGAATGCCTTCGATCATGAACATCCATTGCCAGCCATGCAATCCGCCGAGCCCATTCATCTGCATCAGCGCGCCGCCGAGCGGATTGCCGAGCATCAGCGCGAGCGCGGGCGCGATGTAGATCCAGCCGACCACGACGGGCCGGTCATGCGGCGCAAACCACAGCGTCACCATATACATCAGCGCGGGAAAGAGACCCGCTTCCGCGATGCCCAGCAGAACGCGCAACACATAGAACGATGAGGGACCCTGCACGAACATCATTGCGGTGGACAGAATGCCCCATGTCACCGCGATGCGTGCGATCCAGCGTCGCGGGCCGACGCGGTGAGCCGCAAGATTGCTCGGCACTTCGAGCAATGCATAGCCGAGAAAGAAAATGCCCGAGCCGAAGCCATATGCGGCAGCGCTGATGCCGACATCCGCCGCAAGCTGAATCTTCGCGAGCGCAACATTCGTGCGATCGAGAAAGGACATGAAGTAGATCGCGCACATCAGCGGGATCAGCCTGAGCATGGCCTTGTGCGTGGCCAGGCGATGCAGCTGTTCAACGCGATGGTCGATGGCAGTAGTGTCCATGACGTCGTCTCCAATATCGTTTTAATGGCTTTTTTAGGGGCCTACAGCGTTACCTTGTCGGCGCCCTTGAGTCCCAGCATCTTGCGCGCCTCCGCGGGCGTCGCGATCTCGAAGGAGAGTTCTTCGAGAATCCGGCGGATTTTACGGACCTGTTGCGCGTTGGTCTCCGCCTTCACGCCCTTCGACAGATACACGCTGTCTTCGAGACCCACGCGCACATTGCCGCCGAGAATCGCGCTCATCGTCACGAGCGGCATCTGATGCCGGCCCGCGCCGAGCACGGAGAATTGATAGTTCTCGCGGCCGAACAGCCTGTCCGCCGTCGAACGCATCACGACCATGTTCTCCGGGTCCGTGCCCAATCCGCCCAGAATGCCGAACACCGACTGAATGAAGAACGGTGGCTTGACGAGCCCTTGCTCGACGAAATGCGCGAGGTTATACAAATGCCCCACGTCATAGCACTCGAACTCGAAACGCGTACCGTTGTCGCCAAGCTCCAGAAGAATGTTGCGAATGTCCTTGAAGGTATTGCGGAAGATCATGTCTTCCATTCCTTCGACGTAATCTTTCTCCCAGCCGTAGCGCCACGACGAGATCTTCGCGGCGACGGGATGAATCGAGAAGTTCATCGATCCCATGTTCAACGAGCACATTTCAGGCTTCGCGAGTCGCGGATACGCGAGACGTTCTTCGAGCGTCATGCGCGTGCTGCCGCCTGTCGTGATGTTGATGACGGCGTCCGTTGCTTCGGCGATGGCGGGCACGAAGGCCTTGAAGATCTCCGGACTCGGCGTGGGGCGGCCGTCATGGGGGTCGCGCGCATGCAGATGGATGATCGCGGCGCCGGCTTCAGCCGCTTCGATGGCCTGATCCCTGATTTGCGCGGGCGTGATGGGCAGATGTTCGGACATCGACGGGACGTGGGTTGCGCCCGTGATCGCGCACGAAATGATGACCTTGCGGCTGGTGTCGCTCATTGGGAAATCCTGATCTTGTCGGCGTACGCGCTGAAATCTCGGCGCGCACGCTGTCTCCGAGGTTGTATCCACGCGCTGGCCTGTCGAAGACGCAACGCTTGTGAATACCCATCTTAGTGGGATACGATGGCGCCCGTAAGGTCATTTACGGACACGAGGATGTCTTCGAAGGACATTCTTTGGGAGCTTGCATGGCGTCGAGTCGCCCCCCGATCAACGAGCGTATTTATGCGCCGTACAAAATTGCCGCACTGGTCGAAGTGCTCGCGGAGCAAGGCATTGCGCCCGACGACAGTCTGAAGGGAAGCGGGTTGAGCGTCGCTCAACTGGACGACGCGTCGGTGATGACCTCGGTTCATCAGTACGCGATCGTGGCGCGCAACGCGGTGATGCTGTCGCACGATCCCGCCACGCCGTTCAAGGTGGGCTCGCGCCTGCATCTTTCCGCCTACGGCATGTACGGCTATGCCTTGATGTCATGTCTGTCGTTGCGCGATTACTTCAGGTTTGGCGTCAAGTATCACGGCCTTGCGACGCCGACGGTGACAATCGAATGGACCGAGTATCCCGACAAGGCCGTGTGGACCTTTCCGGACGCGTTCGTTTCGAGCCCGTCGCGCGAATTGCGCGAGTTCATCATCGAGCAGCAGTTCACGCAACACGTCACGCATCTTCAGGATGTCGCGGGCCATAGCTGCCCGCCGCTCGAGGCGCGCTTCTCGTACCCGGCACCCGCGCATGCCGATCTCTATCCGCAGTATCTGGGCTGCACGTGCGTGTTCGACGCGCCGCAATGCGAGCTGATTTACGACAGCGCGATATTGAACCAGAAGCCGCAACTCGCGCACCAGCTCACGGCGACGCTATTGCAGGAAACCTGCGACCGGTTGATCGGGCAGGCGAAGACGTCGGTGGGCACGTCCGGCGAGGTCTATCAGATCCTGATGAGCACGCCCGGTGTGTTCCCCGGCATGGAAGAAGTCGCGACGCGGCTCAACCTGACGAGCCGCACGTTGCGCAGGCATCTCGAAGCGGAAGGAACGTCGTTCGTCGCCATCGTCGACGACGTCCGTTGTTCGCTCGCGCTCGAATACCTTCAGTCGACGAAAATGAGCACCGAAGATGTCGCGATGCTGCTGGGGTTCAGCGATGCCGCGAATTTTCGCCGCGCGTTGAAGCGGTGGACGGGGAAAGGGCCGGGGGAGTTGAGGAAGTAGCGCGGCCGGCATCGCTACGCGCGGGCATCGGCAACGGCGATACCGAGTTCTTCCGCATACGCAGTCAGTTCGTCACCGACGTGCGTTTTCAGCACATCGACGAAGCGCTTGATCTTCGCATCGACGAATTGTCGCGACGAATACATCGCGTAGACGCTTCGTTCACAGGTGTGATATTGCGGCAGCACGCGCACCAGCTTGCCGTCACGCAAATCGTCGATGGCGGAGAACGCCGCCAGCAAGCCGATTCCCGCGCCGTCGCGCAGGGCAACGCTCATTGCCTCCATATCGTTCACGCTGAAATGCGGCCCTGCCGGACGATACGTCGCATTCCCTTCGGCACTTTCGAGCTGCCATTCATCCGGCGCGTAATCGACGGTGCCGAGCTGGATGCAGGTGTGATCGGCCAGGTCCTCGGGCCGCTCGGGCGCGGGATGCTTCGCCAGATACGCCGGTGAAGCCGCCAGTACACAGTGGCTCGCGCCGATTCTTTGACTCACGTACGCCGAATCGGGCAACGCGCGCGCAATCACGACGGCCACGTCCAGTTGTTCTTCGAGCAGGTTCGGCATGCGCTGCGACAGCAATAAATCGACGGACACATCCGGGTATGCGTCGCGGTAAGCAAGCACCGCCCGTGTCATCAACTGACGGCCAAGGCCGGGCACAGCATGAACGCGCAGCGTGCCGCGCGGTTCGAGCAGCGCATCGCGTGCCTCGGCTTCGGCGTGTTCGAGGTCAGAGAGAATCGCGACGCTGCGTTCGTAAAAGCGCCGGCCCGCGTCGGTGATGACGAGACGGCGTGTCGAGCGTTGCAGCAAACGCGTATTGAGCCCCTCTTCGAGTACCGAAACCGCACGCGACACATTGCCGACCGTCGTGTCCAGATGATTGGCGACAGCCGTGAAGCTGCCCATCTCGACGACCTTCGCGAACACCGACATGTTGTAGAGCTTGTCCATTCGGGCAAAAACCTCGGTGATCTTTCATTATTCTTTCGACGAGCACGGCACGCCGGAAGCCGTACCTCATGCGCAAGCCGCATGATGACACGCGCGAGGCCCTTCCCGCAGGCGTGAGCCCCACTTCGCACGATCGTTCGATACGCGATTTTCGATTTTCCCTCTAGCGGAAACATTCATTCTTTCCCGCCCCACTAAAAGCGCCAGAGCTTCCCGCATAGACTTCGTTTCGTAGTCAGACACCCGTTACGCACATTCAGGGAAATGCGCAGCATCCGCAAGGGCTAACGAGATGTCTACATATTACGGATACCGAATCAATTACCAGCATAGGAACCTGTCATGAACACAAACTACGATCCGCTTTATCTGTTCATCGACGGCGAATGGATCGCCGCCGATAAACGCAACACCGCTGCCGTCGTCAACCCGGCCACGGAGCGCGAACTGGGCCGCGTGCCGCTCGCCACCTCGGCCGATCTCGACCGTGCACTCGCCGTGACACAAGCCTCTTTCGACGTCTGGCGCAACACTGTGCCCGCCGATCGCGCCCGCATCCTGAAACGCGCCGCGAACCTGATCCGCGAACGCGTGCAGCATATCGCCGAACTGATGACGCTGGAAGAAGGCAAGCCGCTCGCAGAAAGCCGCGACGAAGTGCTGCGCGCCGCCGACTACTTCGAATGGTTTGCCGAAGAGGCGCGCCGCATCGACGGCCGCGTCGTACCGTCGAACCGGCCAGGCGTGCAGCAACTCGTGAAGAAACAGGCCATCGGCCCTGTCGCTGCCTTCACGCCGTGGAATTTCCCTGCCATTACGCCAGCGCGCAAGCTCTCGGCGGCGCTTGCGGCGGGTTGCAGCGTCATCATCAAGCCGGGCGAGGAAAGCCCCGCGACGGCCCTCGCGCTGGCCCGCGCGCTCGACGATGCCGGTTTGCCGAAAGGCGTGCTGCAAGTCGTGTTCGGCGTGCCTGACGAAGTCTCGAAGCAGCTGATCGCGTCGCCCGTGATCCGCAAGGTCACGTTCACGGGATCGGTGCCGATTGGTCGCCTGCTGTCGGCGCGCGCCGCCGAAGGCGTCAAGCCGATCACGCTCGAACTCGGCGGACACGGCCCCGTGCTCGTATTCGACGACGCCGACGTCGAGAAGGCCGCTGTCGAAGGCGCGGCCAACCGCTTTCGCGGTACCGGCCAGATCTGCATCTCATCGACACGCTTTCTGATCCAGCGCGGCGTCTACGACGTATTCGTCGAACAGTTCGTGCAGGCCGCGCAAGCGCTCAAAGTCGGCGACGGCAGCGAATCTGGCACCCAGGTCGGCCCGCTCGCCAATCCACGTCAGCTGGCGAAGATGGAAGAACTCGTAGCCGACGCGGTGGCACGCGGCGCGAAGGTGCTCGCAGGCGGCAAGCGTATCGCTCGCGAAGGCTTCTTCTTCGAACCGACCGTACTCGCCGATGTGCCGATGGACGCTCGCGTGATGCACGAAGAACCGTTCGGCCCGATTGCCGTGCTGATGCCATTCGATACGCTCGCCGATGGACTCGCCGAAGCAAACCGCCTGCCCTATGGCCTCTCGGCGTATGCCTTCACGCAAAACGCGCGCACCGCCATCGACGTCGCCGATGGGCTCGAAGCCGGCATGATCGGCATCAACCAGTATCGGATCATCGCAACGGAACTGCCGTTCGGCGGCATGAAGGAAAGCGGGCATGGTTCGGAAGGCGGCGTCGAGGGCATCGAGTATTACCTCACGCACAAGTTCATCAGCCAGGCATGAAAGGAGCGCAACCATGTCCCACGCAGATTTCAGCAGCCCGCGCGAAGCCGCGCGCGCATTCACCCCGAAGCTCGCGGAATTCGTCGACAGCACGCTCTATCCGCAGATCTGGAACGACCCGGCGCTGTCGCCGCGCGACCGCAGTCTCGTCACGATCGGCGCACTGATCGCCGGAGGCCACCTCGACGAATTGCCCGCGCATCTGCGCCGCGCAGTGAGCAACGGCCTCACGAACGAAGAGCTGTCGGCCGCGATCACGCACCTCGCGTTCTACGCCGGCTTTCCGGCGGCCATATCGGCCTCCGCCGTGGCGCAAACCACGCTCGCCGCTCAACACGACGTCAACCGCGAGGCAGATCGCGCAACGAAGGAACAGTCATCATGAAAGCCATTGCATTCGAACAGTTCGGCGAAGCCGACGTGCTTCAACTCGCCGACGCTCCCGCGCCCGAAGTGCGCCCCACCGATCTGCTGGTGCGCGTGCACGCCGCCGGCGTGAATCGCGCCGATCTCACGCACCGGCGCGGCGGCTATGGTCGCCCGAACTTCGGCGACTCGACCATCATGGGCCTTGAAATAGCGGGCGAAGTCATCGAAGTGGGCCGCGACACGCAAGGCTACAAGGTGGGTGACCGCGTTATGGGCGTGGTGGGCGGCGGCGCTTATGCGGAGCTCGCGCGCATCGACTGGCGGATGGCGATGCCCGTTCCCGCATCGCTCGATTATGTGCACGCCGCGGCCATTCCCGAGGTGTTCGTCACCGCTCACGAAGCGATGCTGCATCTGGGCAACTTGCAGCGCGGCGACTCGGTGCTGATTCACGCTGCAGCGGGCGGGGTCGGTTCCGCCGCCGTACAGCTGGCGTACGCGACGGGGGCGCGAGTCTTCGCGACAGCGGAAGGCAGCAAGCTCGAACGCGTTGCGCAACTCGGCGCCGACGTCGTGATCGACTATCGCAGCGAGGATTTCGCTGACGTGATCGCAAAGGCCACGGAAGGTCGCGGCGTCGACGTCGTGATCGACTTCGTCGGTGCGCCGTATTTCGCGCGCAACGTGGCGTCGATGAGCGACGGCGGGCGGCTGGTTCAGGTTGGCATTCTGGGCGGTGGCGGTCAGGTTTCCGTTGCGCTCGAAGAGATTCTTTACCGCCATCTGCAGATCAAGGGGACGGTGATGAAATCGCGCCGACAGGAAGAAAAGCATGCAATGGTGCGGCGTTTTCGCGAGCATTGGCTCGACCGTTTCGAAGGCGGCGCGAGCCTCGAACCTGTCGTCGACAGCACGTTCGCGCTCGCTCGCGCGGCGGATGCGCATCGGCGCATGGAGTCTTCGGCGAATGTCGGAAAGATCATCCTGACGATGCAATAAGTTCAGCCTCCCTTCGTCGCGCCATGCCCGGGAAATACCCGTGCAAATACGAAAGACGCCATCGATCAGACGGAGTTGAATGAGGACCCTGATTCGCGAAATGCGCTCACAGTCCTCAAGGAACTGACATGGCAAAAGTATTGTGTGTTCTCTATCCCGATCCCGTAACCGGGTATCCACCCAGGTACGTGCGCGACGACATCCCCGTCATTACGCAATATCCAAACGGTCAAACGGTGCCGTCGCCGCAAGGACCGCTTGGATTCAAACCGGGTGAACTGGTTGGCTGCGTATCCGGCGAACTGGGTCTGCGCAGTTATCTGGAAGCGCACGGCCATGAACTCGTCGTGACGAGCGACAAGGACGGTGCCGACTCTACCTTCGACAAGCATCTCGTCGACGCCGACGTCGTCATTTCGCAGCCATTCTGGCCAGCCTATCTGACGGCGGAGCGGATCGCGAAAGCAAAGAAGCTCAAGCTCGCGTTGACAGCAGGCATCGGCTCGGATCACGTCGATCTGCAGGCGGCTGCGGCGCATGGCGTGACCGTTGCCGAAGAGACGTTCTCGAACAGCATCAGCGTCGCCGAACATGTGGTGATGATGGTGCTCTCGCTGGTGCGTAACTATCTTCCCGCGCATCAGTATGCCGTCAACGGCGGCTGGAACATCGCGGATTGCGTGAGCCGCAGCTACGATCTGGAAGGGATGCATTTCGGCACGCTCGGCGCGGGTCGCATTGGACTCGCGGTATTGCGCCGGCTCAAACCGTTCGACGTGAAGCTTCACTACTATCAGCGTCATCGTCTCGCACCCGAAGTCGAAGCGGAACTCGGACTGATTCATCATGAGACGCCCGAAGATCTCGTCAAGGTCTGCGACATCATCAATCTGCAGATGCCGCTGTACCCGTCCACCGAAGGCTTTTTCAACGAGCGCATGTTGAGCCTCGCCAAACGCGGCGCTTACCTCATCAACACGGCACGCGGCGCGTTGTGCGACCGCGATGCGATCGTGAAGGCGCTGGAGTCCGGCCAACTGGCGGGCTATGCGGGCGACGTCTGGTTCCCGCAACCGGCACCCGTCGATCATCCGTGGCGCACGATGCCGTACAACGGCATGACGCCGCACATCTCGGGTAGTTCGCTGTCGGGCCAGGCGCGGTACGCCGCTGGCACGCTCGAAATTCTTCAGTGCTTCTTCGAAGGCAAGCCGATCCGCCCTGAGTATCTGATCGTCGACGGCGGCAATCTCGCGGGAACGGGCGCCAGCTCGTACAAGCTGAGCTGATCTTCACGCACATGCGTTTCAGTTCGGGGCCTTCGCGCAGGCCCCGAATTGAATACAGATCCTTTCTGGTAAACGCGCGCGGAGCGGCTATGGCGTACCGGACGAAGACCCACCATCCCGCACCACGACAGGAAGGCGAGCGACGAACACCCAGTCCATATAGGTCTTGGCGTCGTTAAAACCGCGAAATTCGCCCGAAAAATGCGCGATCTGAATGGGCCGCGCATGAGACACGCTATGAACGCCGACAATGGTCTGCCCATCCGGCGATCTGACTAACTCCCAATCGGCCTTGCCCGTCATCGGGTCCGCATACAGCTTGCGCAAGTGCCGCACGACATTCGGATAACGCGGATCGCGCACGAGGTCGTCGAGCGTGCGCGGCTGATTCGGCTGCCCTACGGGCGTCGCCAATGCATAGCTCAGCAACGCGCGCTGAAACTCCCCACCGACGAACAGCAGTTCCTGTTCAGCCACGCGCCGCTGATAGACGGCACCAAGTTGCGCCGTCGCGGCAGCCGCGACGCCGATGATCGAGATCAGGATCAGAAGCGAGAGGTACGCGTAACCTCGTTGCGCAGTCCGCCGCCTGCACGCTTTTGCGCTTCGCATCGCTATAACGCCTCGTACGGCTTGCCGTTGCTGTCCACGCCCTGCGCGCCGCTCTTGACGTCATAGACCTTGCCCGGATACGGCTCGTCGGGCGGCACGATGTGCCAGGTCGTCGCGCTGTCGGTGATGGGATCGATGGGCAGCGAACGCAAATAGTGTTTCTCGACCAGTTCTTCCAGAGAATCCGGATAACGCCCGGCATCGCCATAAAACCTGTCGATCGCATCGCGCGTCGCGAGCAGATTCTGCGCGAGGATTTTTTCTTTCGATGCGTCGATCGAATGGAAGTAGTTCGGCAATGCGATCGTCAGCATCAGTGCGATCACCGACAGCACGATCAGCAGTTCGATCAGCGTAAAGCCCTTCGCGGCACGCACGCGCGCGGTCATCGGCGTCACCATTTGCGGTAGGCAATGCCATTGAGGCCAATGCCCACGGAAGTCGAGTAGACGTCGTACACGTCGTCGCCTTCCTGCGGATCGTCGGCTTCGCTCGCGTAGGCGCGCTTGCCCCACGTGCCCGCATCGCCCGATTGCGCGTCGGGGTTCATCGGATCGCGCGGAATGCGGCGCAGGAAGTACAGCTTGTGTCCTTTGGGATCGGTCTGGTCTTTCACGCCGTCGACGAGCACATCGAGACTCGTCGGATAGCCCGTCGCGCCCGCCTCTTTGGCAATGCGCCCTTCCTTGCTCGCGGCCTTGTAGGCATCGATGGCGTTGCGTATTTCGTGCAATGCGACGCGCAGTTCCTGCTCGCGTTCGCGTTGACGCATGACCTGCGCGACGGGCACCGTCATGCAGGCGAGCACACCGAGAATCGCCAGCGTGACGAGCATCTCGATCAGCGTGAAGCCGCTCGCCGCCTTGCGACGCGTTGCTGTGCGCACGACGGCCTTCGTCATCGCGCGCCCACGCTCAGGTTGTAGGCAGACGGCGGCGGCATCGTCACGGACTGGCCGCTCGCACCGAGCACGGAGCCGGGTTGGACCTGGATCGACGTCTGCGCGGCGGGCGCGAGCGCCTTGAAACTCAGCACGGCGAAGGTGGCCTGCGCGGAGCCGCCCGTGCCGCCCGGCGACGAGTCGGCCAGAATCAACTGGCCGCCCTGCGCGACGCGGTTCGAGAAGCTCGTCTGCGCGCCGCCCTGTTTGAGGAAGTCGCCTTCCGTCACGCCCGTGAACTGCAGTTTCGACACGTCGTAGCTCACGGTCGCGGACGCGCTCGTCACGGGTTGATCGGCCTGCATCAGCAACGCGACCGTGACCGAGTCGCCCGTCTTCACCTGTGGCGGCCCCTGGATCGACATCTCGGCCGTGCCCGGCGCTCCCGCGCCTCCGACGAGCGGCGTCGTCTCGCCGCCGAGATAGGCGCCCGCGCCTGCCCCGTAGGCGTTCGATCCCGCGCCGTACGCGCCCGATGCTCCATATGCGCCCGTCTGCGGCGTGTTCGACCCACCGCGCTGCCCAGAACCGCCGAAATCCGCAGCTTGTGTCGTTGCCGATGAACCGCTGGAAGGCGCGGGCGTCACGATCCCATTCGACTTGATCATGCTCTGCATGTTCGTTTCGGTGCCGGACGTGAAGTACGCCAGCGACGCATCCGGATGCCGGATATTGCGGACCAGGTGCGGCGTGATCGACAGAACGATTTCGGTGTTCTTGTCGTCGTCGGTGGTCGCGCCGAACAGGCGGCCCAGCACGGGCAACTGTCCGAGGCCGGGAATCTTGTTGCCGGACGTGCGCTCCTGGCTGTCGATCAAACCCGCCAGCACGTCCGTCTCGCCGTTCTTCAACTGCAGCACCGTGCTCGCCGTGCGCGTGCCGATCTCGTACGCCGTCGTGCCCGACGAGCCCGTGATCTGGTTGAGCAGGCTGCTGACTTCGAGCGCGACCTTGATGCCGACCGTATCGTCGAGATAGATGGTCGGCTCGACGTTCAGCGTCAGGCCGATGTCGAGATAGTTGATCGACTGCGAAACGAAACCCGTCGACGTCGCCGTCGACGTGATGTTCGGCACGCGCTCGCCGATCAGGATCTTGGCCTTTTCGTGGTTGCGCACGCGGATGCGCGGATTGGTCAGCAGCTTTGCGTTCGAGTCCTGGCGGTTTGCATTCACCGTCGCCTGCAGCGACGAGACACCGACCGTGCGCGACGTCTGATTCAGCAGATCGTGCAATGACAGCGCGGGCGAAGCACCCGAGCCACTGGAAGACGAGGAACCATACGACGAGCCGCTCCCTGACGATATTGCACCGAAGGTGCTGCCCGCCGCTGTCGGCGTGAACGTGATGGACGACGGCCATGCGATGCCGAGATCCTGCATGCTGTTGCGCTGCACTTCCAGCACTTCGACTTCCAGCATCACTTCCGGCTCGGGCACGTCTTCGAGCGCGACGAGCTTTTCGGCCATCCGGATCGCGTCGGGCGTGTCGCGCACGATCACGACGTTGAGCTTTTCGTCAGCGACGACATCGTGCGACTTGACGATCGTCTTCAACGTGTTCGCCACCGTCTTCGCATCCGCGTTCGACAGGAAGAAGGTGCGCACGGCCAGTTCCTGATAATCCTTCAGCTTGGCAGGCGTGTTCGGATAGATCAGCACCGTGTTTTCGTCGAGCACCTGCTGCGCGAGCTGATTGGTCGCGAGCACGTAGCGCACGGCGGCCTCGATCGTGCTGTTGCGCAGATAGATCGACGTGCGCTGATCGGTCTTGACGTCCTTGTCGAACAGGAAGTTGAGCCCCGCGCTGCGCGAGATCACTTCGAAAACCTGCTTGAGCGGCGCATCCTTGAAGTCGATCCGAACCGGCTTGCGATACGCGCTCGCCAGCGCGGCTTCGACGCGCAGAAAGCCCATGTCGGCGTTCAGCTTGCGTTGCAACGCGAGCGCGCGCGGATGCGCGGGCGCTTCCGTCAGCACCTTCGCGATCACGCCGCGCGCGCTGTCGCTATCCTGCTTCGCGGCCAGCATTTCCGCGCGCTCGACGAGTCCATCGATGCGCGCCGCGCCTTCCAGCGCGGCGATGCCGGAGAGCGCGCGTTCGTTGGCGGGGTCGATGGTCAGCGCATGCTGATACGACTTGCGCGCCGCCGCGCGCGCGCCGCCCGCCGCGAGGCGGTCGCCTTCCTCGTCGAAACGCGCGACGGCGCTCTCGCGCTCCGCGAGCCAGGCCGCGCGGTAATGCGCGTCATGCGGATCTTGCGTGACGGCTTGTTGCAGCTTCGCCAGCCCTTCGTCGACCTTGCCCTGGGCAACGAGGTCCTTGCCGTCGCGGTATGCGCGTTCCGCTGCACAGCCCGTCAGCAGGATCGGCACGGCGACGAGCAGTGCGAGCGTGCGTGCGTGGCGTGCCGCGAAACGGCACAGACCGCGTCGCGTGAATGATGTTGCAAGTGGCGTAGCCAACTGTTCACTTCCTTTGGTTGCGTTCATCAGTCGGCGCTGCCGATATCCATGGTCTGAACCAGCTTTAGCGGCAGGTAGACGAGCGTCATGGTCGGCGGCCTGATGGCATCGACGCGATACGTCCCGTCGATCACCATCTGGTCGTGCACGATCAGCGTCTCGTCGCCGCGCGTCAGATACACCTCCCAGTTACCGTCGGCGCCCTGCTTGCCGAGATAGGTGAACGGCAGGCCGGGCACGGCCGGTTCGGACGGCAGCGGCGGGATCTCCGCCCCGGCGGGTGCCGCGGACGGCAGCGGCGGCGCCATCGAGCGGCTGCCGAATAGCGCATGGTGTTCGCCCGTGGCCGCGCCGATGAGTTCGGTGCGCGCGCGCAGCGCCGCAATGCCGACAGTCTCTGCGCCCGCCGCTCGCGCGAATTGCGTCGCCGCGTGCGCACTGGCGCGCGGTACCGCTTCGACGACCTGATCTACCGGATTCGTTCGGCCGAATGCGAGCAGTCCCGCGCAAAGCAGAAACACCAGCGCGAGAACAATGTGCTTGCGCTTCATCGCCGCACCTCTGCCGCATCGGCACGCGCATCCAGCGACGCGGCAGGACGCAGAAAGACCGTGAAGCGCAGGCTCGCCTCGACGGCGGTGTCGCTCGCCGAGCTGCGCCTGAAGCGCATGTCGTCGAGCGCGGCGTACGGAACCGTCAGCAGAACCTTTTCGCAAAAGCGCCGCAGATGCCCGTAGTCGCCTTTCACGGGCAGCACGATCGTGTAGGTCTCGAAGCGTCCGGCGGTATCGCGAGCGGGCTTGTATTCCGCTTTGTCCAGCGCGACGCCTGCTTCGTCGGCGGCATCGAACAGATGGGCGACGATCTGTTCGCTATGCGCCGCGTCGCCGAGTGCCGCATAGAAGGCCGACAGGCGCGCGGCGGCCATCGCAGGCGCGGTGACGACCGGCTGCGGCGGTGGCGCGGAGCGCGCGCGGGCAACGGTGCGCGTCTGCTGATCGATACGCGACGCGAGTGCCGGCAACAGCGCAAGCCACAATGCGGCCGCGCCGAGCACGAGCGCGCCCGCCAGCACGGCAACCACGCCTGATCGACGCGACGCGAGAAACAGACGCAACAGCATCCGCCCGACATTCGGCATGCTCACGATTGCGCCCTCCGCCACTGCGCTTCGATCTGAAAGCGGATGACGCCGTCCATGCCGTCGCGCATGCGTTCGTGCCGGACCAGTGTGACGCGCTCGAACAAGGGCTGCTGTTCCAGCTGCGTCAGATAGTCGATCATGTCCTTGCTGCTGGCGCACTCGGCTTCGATCTTGAGCAGCGCGCGACCCGGTTCGGGCGTGATCGAGAGCAGCGCGATTTGCGAAGGCGTCGCGGATTCGACAGCATCGAGGATGCTGCCCCACGGCAGATTGAGACGCGCCACGGCGACATTGACGGCTGCCGCCTGCTTCGCGTCGATAGGCGCGCTGGACGATGCGCCCGAAGCGCGGACCATGCGTTCCGTGCGCGACGCGAGACGCGCCGCTTCGAACTGGAGCGAATCGAGATTTGCGAACAGCTTGTATGCGCACAAGCCGGCAAGCACGCACAACACCAGCGCGACGAGGGCCAGCACGCGCACCACAGCATGAGTCCGATACAGCGTGCGACGCCAGCCGAACGGCGCGAGGTCGATGTGCAGGCGTTTCATCGTTGCGGATGCCATTGGACGCTCAAACCCACATCAGCGGATGACGCCGGATCGGGCTGCCACTCATCGAGCGGACGACCGTGGATGTGCAGCACGGAAGGCGCGGGCACATTGTCGAGCAGCGCCGCGCGCGCCAACTGATCGTGCAGCCAGGCCATCGACGGAATCGTTTTAGGCAGCTGCAGCGTGCGCACGGCGGCAAGATGCGGCTTCTTTACGCCAGCGACGAGACCCAAGGTGAGCGCGTGCTCGCCGAGCGTCGCGAGCCACGTATCGGCGCCAAGGCGACGCCGCGAGCGATTCCACGCAGCGACGAAGCTCGGCGTCACGGAAGCGAGGCATGCGCGCTGCGCATTTACCGCAAGCTGCAGCGCCGCATGCAGACGTCGCGAAACCGCGCAGGCCAGAAACGGCGCTGCGCATTGCCAGTCGGCGGCGAGATGCCAGTCCGCCAGCGGCTCGCCGTACAACACCTGGAAGCGCACGCCGGCCGCCGCGCGCAGGTCCTGCATGCGCGCGGCGTTGGCGGGCGGCGTGACGATGAAATAGCGCACGAGATCGTCGTCGAGCGTCGCGTGTACGGGCACGCGAGCGGCGCCCGCCGCGTCGAGCGCCGCCGCAATGGGCGCAGAGAGCATATCGGGCGTCGCGCTCGCGAACGCGGGCAAAGGCCGTTCGACAAGAACGGGCGTCGCCTTGCGTGAGCCGCTCACACGCAGCACGGACACTGCGTCGCACGACAGCCGAACCCGGCAATGTCCGCGCGGAAAAATACGCATCAGCCTGTCACGCATTGAGCGTCACCCGCTTCACTTCCGCGAGTGTCGTCTCGCCTCGCTTCACCAGATTCAACGCGACATCGCGCAAGCGGCGCGTGCCGTTTTTACGCGCGACGTCCTTGATTGCGCGGATCGGCTGCTTTTCGACCACCATGTCGCGGATCTCGTCGTCGAGAATCAGGATTTCCGCAATCGCGCGGCGTCCACGGTAGCCGGTGCCGCGGCAGTCGCCGCAACCCGTGCCCTGGCGGAAATCGAAACCGGCGACGTCGGCGCGGCTCAAGCCGAGACGCGCGAGTTCGGCATCGGTCGGCGTGTACGGCGCGGCGCAGTGCGCGCAGTTCACGCGCATCAGCCGCTGCGCCCAGATACCGTTGAGCGCCGACACGAACGCATACGGATCGATGCCCATATGGCTGAACCGGCCGAACACGTCGAACACGTTGTTCGCGTGCACCGTCGTCAGCACGAGGTGGCCCGTCAGCGCCGACTGCACGGCGATCTCCGCCGTCTCGCGGTCGCGGATCTCGCCGACCATGATCTTGTCCGGATCGTGCCGCAGGATCGAGCGCAAGCCGCGCGCGAACGTCAGCCCTTTCTTCTCGTTGACGGGAATCTGCAGAATGCCCGGTAACTGATATTCGACGGGGTCTTCGATCGTGATGATCTTGTCGCGGCCATTGTGAATTTCCGTCAGCGCCGCGTAGAGCGTCGTGGTCTTGCCCGAGCCGGTCGGCCCCGTGACGAGCAGCATGCCGTACGGCTCTTCCGCCAGCGCGCGCAGCGCCACCAGCGATTCACTGTCGTAACCGAGCGCTTCGAGCGTCAACGAGCCGTACGCTTCGATCATCGCGCGCTTGTCGAGAATCCGGATCACGGCATCCTCGCCGTGAATGCTCGGCATGATCGACACGCGCAGATCGATGTCGCGCCCGCCCGCCGCCACGCGGAAGCTGCCGTCCTGCGGCACGCGCCGCTCTGCGATGTCCAGTTCCGCGAGCACCTTGAGCCGCGAGATCACCTGCTCGGCCGTCTCCACGCCGTTCAGCGTGGCCGCCGCGTCGAGCACGCCATCCACGCGATACTTCAGTGCGAGACCGCTCGGCGTGCTTTCGAGGTGGATATCGGATGCGCCGGCTTTCAGTGCGTCGTAGAGCGTCGAGTTCACCAGCTTCACGGCCGGGCTGGCCGCTTCGCTGACCGTCTCGAACGACAGCACCTGCGCCGTGCGCCCTTCGACCTGCGCTTCGACGCCGCCCGTCACGAGACTGTCGATGGCGCGCGTCGATTCCTCCATGCGCGCGTGATAAGCCTGAAGATCGGATGGCAGCGCAAGGCGTATGTCGATCGCGGCACCGGCTTGCGCGGCGAGCCAGGTTTGCAGATCGAGATCGAATGGATTCGTGACCACGCCAATGCAGCGCCCGGCTTCGTCGCGCAGCAGCACGCAGCGGCGCTGCATCGCGCGCGACAGCGGCACGCGGTCGAAGGCGGGCTTGAGCGCCAGCATGTCGGCCGTCTCGATGACGTGCATGTCCAGCATTTGCGCAAGCGCCTGCAACAGCTGGCGCGGCTCGGCACCCGTCAGCGCCTCCAGTTCGACGACGAGATGCCGCTGCGTGGCCGCAGCCGCCGCGCGGGCGCGCGCCAGCAAGGCGGCGTCGAACAACGGCGCGATGGTCTCGGGCGCGTTCATGACAGTCCTTCCGCGAGATCGAAGATCGGCATGTAGAGCAACACGACGATCGTGCCGACCACCAGCCCGATCGCCGACATCAGCAGCGGTTCGAACATGCGCGTGAAGCGGTCGATCCAGCGGCTGATCTCGCCGTCGTAGAACGCCGCCGATTGCGTGAGCATGTTGCCGAGTTCGCCCGAGCGCTCGCCGACGCGCAGCATGCGCAGCGAAATCGGCGTGGTGAGATTTTCCGCGTGAAATGAACTGGACAGCGGCGCGCCGGCCTGAACGGCGGCGCGCGCCCGCAGCAAGCCATCGCGCAACGCAGGCGAGATCGTGCCGCCTGCCGTCTCCATCGCCGAGACGATCGGGATCCCGCCTTCGAGCAGCATGCCGAGCGTCAGATAGAGCCGCGAAAGCTGATAGATGCGCAAGTGCGGACCCAGCAGCGGAAGGCGGCCCAGCAGGCTGACGAGTCCCACGCGCGCAATCGTGGCGCGCACGGCCGCGCCGCCTGCGATTGCAATGGCTATGGCGGCGGCTAACAAAGGCAGTCCATGCGCCGCCGCGAACTTGCCCCAGTCGAGTAGCGCCTGCGACATCCACGGCAAGCTGCGGCCCGTGCCTTCATAGATCGTCGCGAAGCGCGGTACTACGAAGGTGATCAGAAAGGTCGACACGCCGCCGCCCACGATAAAGAGAATGCTTGGATAGATCGCGGAGCTGATGAGCTTGTTGCGCACCATGTCGATGCGCGCCTGATAGTCGACATAGCGTTGCAGCGAGAGCGGCAAGTCGCTGGTGCCTTCCGCTGCGCGCACGATGCCGACGTAAAGCGGCGGGAATACGTCCGGCTGTTCGGCGAGCAGGCTCGAAAAGCGCTTGCCCTCGCGCAAGCCCGCCAGCAGCCGTTCGAGAATGCCGCGCAGCCTTGCGTTGCCTTCGCGTTCCACCAGCGCTTCCAGCCCTTCGACGATCGACAGCCCCGCCGTCAATAGCGCCAGCAGTTCCTGGCTGAACAGCACGAGCGAGATGCCGCCGCGCGCCCCCTTCGACGGACGCAGCGTGCGCAACGCGCGCAACTGGGTCGCGTGCAGGCCGCGCGCTTCGACCTGACGGCGCGCGTCGTCTTCGTCCTGCGCATCGACGACGAGCGCGACGATCTGGTTGTCGGGCGAAAGCGCCCTCACTTCATACGGCATAGTGCTGTGCTACTGGTTTGTTGTGGTCTGCTGCTGCCCCGTTGCCGCCCGCTACATGTGTGCTTCATCCATGCTTCATTCGCTGCTGATGTCGGCGTCTTCTCCCGTGCCGCCCGGTTGGCCATCGCGGCCATACGAGATCACCGCATAGTCGCCCTTCGTGCCCGGTACCTGATACACATACGGATGTCCCCACGGGTCGAGCGGTGCTTCTTTCTTCAGATACGGCCCGGCCCATTTGTCCGCGTTCGCGGGCTTCGCGAAGAGCGCGGCCAGGTTTTCGTCGGCGGTCGGATAGCGGCCGACGTCGAGCCGGAAGTTATCGATCGACTTCGTGAAGACGTCGATCTGCGCACGCGCGATAGTCGCCTGCGACTTCCCCAGCTGCGAGAAATAGCGCGGCCCCACGAGCGCCGCCAGCATGCCGATGATGACGAGCACCACCAGCAGTTCGAGCAGCGTGAAGCCGCCCTGTTTCATGAGCCGCGCGCGCCGCGATCGTCTCGCGTTGGCTGCGTGGCGATGGTTGACTGACTGCATCGACACTTCCTTGAAAAAGTTGGACGCCCGCCAGGCGGGCGTCCATCCCACGTTGCTAAACCTGCGTGCGCGTTACTGACGCGCGCGCTGCGTCGACGACACGTTGTTGTACACACCGAACTCGAACAGCGAGTAGCCGTAGTCCGTCGAGCGCTTCGTGCCGTAGAGGCGCACGTAACGCGCGGTCGTGGCCGGGAACGACAGGTCTTCCACGCCGCCCTTGCTGTCCGTCGCCGTGTAGACGGTGTTCGACCAGTCGACGTTGTCGTGCGAGGTCTGGATCTGATACGCGATCGCGTGCGCGTTCTCCCAGTTCAGCACCACGCGGTTGAAGGTCTGCTCCGAACCGAGATCGATCATGATCCACGACGGGTCGATGAACTTCGACGACCAGCGCGTACCCGTGTTGCCATCGACGGCCAGCGTGGGCGGCGTGTTGTCGTTCTCGTCGCCGCTCGACGTGGCCGGCCGGTTCTGCGCCAGATTCACGCTTGCCGACAGCGGCACGAAGTTCACACTGATGCTGTGCTCCGCCGTGACGTTGGTGAACGTGTACGTCGATTGCACGCCGAGGTTCTTGCCATCCACGGTCATCGAACCCACGCCGTAGCCGGCTGCCGGCAGCGCAGTGAACGTCTGCGAGCCACCCTGGATCACGCCGACTGCACCCGACGGGCTGATCGTGCCGTTGGCGCTGCTGCTCGCCGTGACCGTCAGCTTCGGCGTCGCCGCCGAGTTGTACACCTCGAACTCGAACAGCGAATAACCGTACTGCGATGCGCGCTTGACGCCCTGCATGCGGACATAGCGAGCATTCGTGACAGGCAGCGAAATATCCTCGACACCGCCCGCGCCGGCACGTTGCGGGATGATGTTCGTCCACGTCTGGTTATCGTTCGACGCCTGAATCAGATAGGCCTTGCCGTAAGCGTTCTCCCAGTTCAGCACGACGCGGTCGAACTGCGTCTGCTGGCCGAGATCGACCGTGATCCACGCGTCGTCATTGAAGTCCGACGACCAGCGCGAGCCGAGGTTACCGTCGACGGCATTCGTCGGCGCATAGCCTTCGTCCTGCACGCCGCTCGACGTCGCGACCTTGCCGCGCGCGAGGTTGGCGCTCGGCACACCGCCATTGCCACCGTCACCACCGTCACCGCCATTACCACCATTGCCACCATCGCCACCGTTGCCGCCATCACCGCCGTTACCGCCATCGCCGCCCGTTGCTGCTATCACGGTCAGGATTGCCGTGGCGCTGGTTGCGCTGCCGCCACCATTGGTGACCACGACGCTGTACGCAGCGCCGTTATCGGCTGCCACCGTGGTCGGCGGCGTCGTGTACGTCGGATTGGTCGTGATCGCCACCACCGTCGTGCCGCGCATCCACTGGAAGCTGAACGGTCCCGTGCCCGTCACGCCCACCGAGAACTGCGCCGCTTGCCCTTCGCTGACCTTCACGCTCGCCGGTTGCGCCGAGATGACGGGCGCATCGGCCGTATTGCCCGACACGCACAGCGACCAGCCCGGCGTGTTGTCGATGATGCCGGGCACCGACTGACCCGACGAGAACGCGAGATACGCCTGCGTCGACGCATTCGGCACACCCGTCGTGGTCCACGTGCCCCACGGAGCCGGGAACGCGCACGATGCGAAGTTCGAGCGAGCCACCGTCAATGCTTCGTTCTGCGTCGGCAGGCGCATGCCGATAGCCGCGCAATACTGCTTCGCGACCGTCTGCGTGAACTGCGCGCCCTGATTCGGGAACGTCGTGTAGTACTGCTGCCAGACGAGGCCGCTGACGTTGTCCTTCACATTCGGCACGTACGGGCCCGACGGCAGACCTGCGATCGTCGAATTCCACGTGCCCGGCTTTGCGCCCAGCAACGTGAAGCGCTCGGTCTCGCTGCCGCATTGCGGTGCGTCGAAGACCTGGAACTCGAACAGCGAATAGCCATACTGCGTGGTGCGTTGCAGGCCGAGCATGCGGACATAGCGCGCCGACGTGCTCGGGAACACCGTCGTTTCCGTGCCGCCGTGACCCGCGATGATCTGGTCGTTCGGCAGAACGTTGGTCCAGTTGCTGTTGTCGTTCGATACCTGAAGCTTGTAGGCCGACGCAGCCGCGTTTTCCCACATCAGCACGACCTTGTTGAAGGTCTGGATGGAGCCGAGATCGACGGTGATCCACGAAGGATCGATCTCCGGTGCCGACGACCAGCGCGATGCGACCGAGCCGTCGACTGCGTACTGCGCCTTCAGGCCGCCGTTCTGGTCGCTGCTCGACATCGCCTTCGCGTTGAGCGCGAGGTTGCTGTTGTCCGCGCCGCTCACCGTCAGCGTGGCCGGGTCGCTCGTGACGCTGCCTGCGCTGTTGGTGATGGTGACGGCGTAGTTGCCGCCGTCGCTGCCCTGCGCCGACGCAATGACGATGCTCGCCGAGTTCGTGCCGTACGGCTTGCCGTCCTTGGTCCATTGATACTTCAGCGGGGCCGAGCCGCTCGCGAGCACGTTGAAGGTCACGCTCTGACCAAACGGCACGCTCTGGCTGTGCGGTTGCGACACGATGACGGGCGGCGTCGCGACGCTCACGGTCAGCGTTGCGCCCGCCGACGTGATCGTGCCGGCGCTGTTGGTCACGACCGCCTTGTAGACGGAACCGCTATCCGACGTCTGCGTCGCGGGCGTGTCGTACACCGGCTGGTTCGCGCCCGGAATGGGCTCGTCATTCTTCAGCCACTGATACGACAGCACGGGCGAGCCCGCCGCGAGCACGGTGAATTCCGCGCTCTGCCCGCTGGTGATGCTCAGCGACAGCGGTTGCGTCGTGATGGTCGGCGCAGCAGGCTGCACGACCGTCAGGCGCGCGGCGTTCGACGTAACGCTGCTGTTGGCGTTGCGCACGGCGACGCTGTAGGTGACGCCGTCGTCGCTCGTCTGTACAGCAGGCGTCGTGTACGTGTAGCCGGTCGCGCCGGGAATCGCCGCGCCGTTTTTCATCCATTGATAGCTGATGGGCGCCGCGCCCGCCGACAGCACGTAGAACTGCCCGCTCTGGCCTTGCGTGACACGCTGGTCGGACGGTTGCGTGATGATCTTCAGCGCGCTCGGCGGCTGCGGACCGACTACCAGCGCATTGCCGTTGAAGGTTTGCTGCGCGCTGGTCGGCACGACGTTGAACGTCGCGGTGCCGCTGCCGAGTCCGGGCGATGTCGCCGTCACCGTGACGGCGCCCGGCGTGAACTGCGTCTTGACCGCGACACGCGTCATGCCGCCTTCGACCGACAGGTTCGGATCGCCCGGCGCGTGATACGACAGCGGCTGGTTCGGCGTCACGTCATGGTCGGAGCCGCCGCGATATGTGCCGGGGCCGCTGACGCTGAACGTCAAAGTCTGCGATGCGTCCGGCACGCGAACGTTGTTCGCATCGACGACCGTCGCCGTGATGACGGCGGCATCCGTGCCGTTCGCAGTCAGCGCGAACGATTCGCCGCTCGGCTTCACGAGTTCGGGTTCGACCGTCAACAGGATATGGTCGGCGGGACCTGCCGTCACCAGCGAGTCATATGCCGCGACCTGGCGGTTGTTGTCGAGACACTCCGCCGTCAGCGTGCCCGGCGCCCACTTGATGTTGTCCCAATGCACCTGCGTCGGCAGCGACGTGGTGTTCTGCGTGAGATCGGTCGGGTCCATCGAGGTCGGATTCGGCACCTGGTCGCCGCCGATCAGCTCGCCATTCAGGCGCAGCCGCACTGCGGGACAGTTGCTGAACGCGTTGACGGTCACGGTACCAGCGCGGTTCCACGTGTGCGCAAGCTTGACCACGGGCTTGATCTCGAACGGCGTCCATGCCGCCTGATAGATGTAGTAGATCAGGCGCGGCAGGCGGTTCGCGTCCATCATCGACGCGCCATTGCCGCGCACGGCCTCGGGCGCGATGCCGTCGGTCTGCGTGTTGATTTCGCCTGGTGTATCGGCGAGGTACCAGTGCGCAATACCAAACGACTTGCCGGCCACGCTCGCCACCCAGGTCTTCAGATACTTGACGGCGAACGCCAGCTCGAAGTCGTACTTCCATCGGCCGACGCCGTCGCCCCAATATTCCGAGCCCCAGGCAGGCGAATTCGGGTAGTCCTTCTTGACGTTGATGTCGCAACCGTTGCCGCTGCAGCCGAGAAGGTCGCCGTTGTTCGGATTCGGCGTACGGTCGGCCTGGGCACGCGTGTTGATGGGGTCCCACACTTGCGACAGCGCTTTCAGCGATTGCGCGAAGGCCGTGTCGGTCGCGCCGTTGTCGGCTTCCCATGCGAGCACGGACGGATGGTTGCGATCATGAACGATCATGTCGCGATGCAGTTCGGTCTTCAGCGTGACGTTGTTCTGCGTCATGCACTTGACGTCGGGAGCGGTCTGCGCCGTGCAGATGACGGCGAAGCCGCCCTCGCCTTCGCCACTCGGCTGAACCATCATCACGCCGTAGGCGTCGGCGGCATCGAGAAAATCGCGGCCCTGGCTCGAATGGCCCGGACGGTACAGACTGCCGCCCGCCTGCGCGAGCAGGCTCAGGTCTTTCCATTGCAGCTCGGGCGGCACGGCCGAGCCGAGCGCCGGATAGTCGTAACGGCCCGACGCGCCCCACAGATAGTGCGGATGTCCGTTGATGATCGGGAAGTTCTGGTCCCACGTGATCGTGCGGATGCCGAGCGGGCTTTCCGTCGTATCGACGACCACGCCGTCGATACTGACGGAGTGAATCACGCGGTACAGATACGGCTTGCCGTAGATGCTGTTGTTCGGATACCAGAGGTTCGGATTGGAAACCGTCAGCACCTGATTGAACAAGGT
Source organism: Paraburkholderia largidicola (assembly GCF_013426895.1). Taxonomy (NCBI): domain Bacteria; kingdom Pseudomonadati; phylum Pseudomonadota; class Betaproteobacteria; order Burkholderiales; family Burkholderiaceae; genus Paraburkholderia; species Paraburkholderia largidicola. The sequence continues at coordinate 2,073,049 of NZ_AP023176.1, forward strand.
GGGCTGGAGGCCCGGCTGCACGTTGGCGGGCACCGTGCGCGTATCCTGCGCGGTCACCACGACGGCGCCGGTCGCGTCGACGATCTGCGTCGTCAACGTCACCTTCTGATCCGTCGAGTACTCGTTCAGCACGTTGGTCTGCACACGGATCGTTGCCGACGATGGGCTCGCCGCAACCGTCGCGACATACGTGCCCCATGTATTGAGCACCGCGTAAATGTTCTCGGGAATGTGCACGCGGTCCGTGATGTGCATCCACACCGGACGGAACAGGCCCGTATCGTCCTGGCCAAAACGGAATGCGCCCGCGAAATCGGGTGACTCGAAGAACTTGTCGCCGCGCGCAACCTTGACGGCCAGTACATTGTCCGAGCCGTCGAATTTCACATAGTTCGTGATATCGACGATGAACGGAATGAAGCCGAGCACGTGCGTCGCGTCGCGGTTGATCTGGCTATTGCCGCGAATCAACGTGCCGTTGATATAGACCTGCGCACCCGTATGCGCGCCCTCGAACTCGATATAGATCTTGCGGTTCGCAAAGGACGGATCGAGCGTGAAGTGCTTGCGATACCAGTTGATATTGCCGGTCAGGTATCCCTGATCGCCGCCCGACCTCCAGTTCAGGAAGGTGTCGTTATCCGACGGCGTCTGCGGGACACCGACCTGCGCCCAGCCCGAGTCGTTGAAACCCGGCTGCATCGAATTGGCGTCGTCGTTGTCCTTGACGTACTTCCAGGGCGTCGCCCCCAGATTGATCCTGATGTGATTGGATGGCGGCAGCGCTTCGCTCGCGACAGCGTGAGTCGCAACGCAAAGCAACATCATCCAAAGTACTACTAAACAGCTTGCAAGCTGCCCCGTAAACAACCGAACGCGATAGCGCATTATGGTTTCCTTGTCGTTCTTCCCGGTCTTTCTTTGAATAGATGTGGCTTTACGCTCGCGCCATGCCCTGCAACGTTATCGATGCACGAGCACGCGCGCTCGCCGGTGCTTTAGCGCGACATGCGCGCCTGGTGCACCGGCGAGTACGACTTCGCCACTTTTCAATTTTTGCCGAACCACCCAAATGCCAGGCAAACGTTTGCTCTTCGATTTGAACAGGCTGGCTTAAAGACGCCCCAATCCCACTATTTAATTTTTCATGTGAAGGTGATAGTTGTTTTGATCTCTTTCTTCTAATACCTGTGCCCGGTTTCGATCAGCATCGCATGGAATGTGAGGTTCCCCGTTCCAGTGCAATTGCTAGTGCCTTTGATCGATCCTGGCGTTGGCGCAGCATTTTTCTTTAGTTTTATGACGGTGATGTTACGAACAATTTCAAATGAGCAACAATCGCTTAAGCCTGTCATTGAATGGAAAGTTCTCAGATCTTTTTCCATTCAGCACAAGCTTTCAGTCTGCTCACAGCCACTCATCCGGTCGGGCATTAGACATTCATCAAATTTCAAATGCAAGCGCAACGTAGTCAACATCATGTTGCATAGTGGGCAACATTGCCCGACCGTCCCACTCGCGATTTACATTGTGGGATTCAAGTGCGCGAACTCACCCGACGCAAAGGAAATCTGTGCGCTTTCGATAAGTTGGTGCATACGCACTGCATCAGCGAACGTCGGCGCCGTGCGCGTGCCATTCGCCACATCGTGCGCATAAGCCCAATAGAGTTCGGCCAGTTCCAGCACGGCAGAAGGCAGATCCGATTCGGGCAGGCGCAAATAGCTCACCGGTACTTTGAGCCGTTCGAGCGGCAGCTTGTCGCCGTGCGCGCCGAAGATTGCATAGTCGTCGCCCACGTCGCCAAAAGCCGATACGTTCGTAATCCGCAAATCGCCTTCCGTCCCGGTGATATCGATCTGCACGCCAGAACCGTTGCGCTTGCCGCCTTCGATATGAACCGACACCACTGCGCTGTCGTTCAACATGCCTGCGAGTACCAGCTGATCGGGTGTCGATGTCGGTATCGAAACACCTGTCTCCCTGATCGTCACCGACGGAAACTGGTTAGGCGTAAGCGCTGCGATAGAAACGGGCCAACCGGTTCCCGAAAAGAGCATGTCGAGAAAGTGGCCGCCATAGATCGACACCACGGAAGAAAAGTTCTCCGGCGGTACCGTCCATTCGAGTGCGCGCGAACGCGTCGCCTGGAAGTAGTTCATGCTCACATGCATGCGCACCGAACGCAGTTCGCCGACATAACCTTGCTGAATGAGATCGCGCACATAACGGTTATGCGGCGCGTGACGTCTTTGCAAGCCGACGAAATGACGCACGCCGTGTTCCTCTGCGAGTCGCAATAGTTCTTCTGATTCTGCGAGCGTGGTCGTCAATGGCCACTCGCAGTACACATGCTTGCCCGCCGCGATCACGCGTTTCACTGTCTGCGCATGTTGCGGAGCCGTGTTCAGCACGATCACGAGATCGATGTCGGGACTTTCGATCAGTTCGTCGATCGACCCAGCCACGCGACCGATCCGATGTTCCTGCGCCGCCGCTTCAGCGGCTTCATGTCGATGGCTATAAATGGCTTGCAACGTGTATTGCGGCAACAGATCGAGTACGCGCAGATGCCCGTGCTTCGCCCAGTTGCCGACGCCGATCACGCCGACGCGCAATGGCACATTCAGTGATGCTTCCATGATTCTCGATTCTCCAGTGAATGACAGACGGTGACGTCGCGCGTATCACACCGACACCACGATGCGCCCAAAGTGCGCGTTGCGTTCGAGCACCGTATGCGCCTGCGCGATCTGGTCGAAGGCAAAGCGATGCGCGATCACCGTTTTGAGCGCCCCCGACTGCAATCCGTCGAAGATGAATGCCGCCGCGTCGGCCTGGCGTTGCGCGTCCGTGGTCGTCGAAAAGAGGTTGTAGCCATGCACGGTGATGCGCTTAAAGAGTAGTGGCAACACGGGCAATACGGTGTCGTCGGGACTCAGTGCGCCATACAGCAGGATCGTTCCGCCGGGCCGCGTTGCTTCGATCAGGCGCGCAAATGTCTTGCCGCCGACGGGATCGAATACGAGGTCGGCACCGCGTCCCTCGGTGATGCGCTGCACTGCTTCGACGAGATCTTCTTCGTCGGTGACGATAACGTGGTCGGCACCGAGTGCGACAAGTGCATCGCGTTTTTCGCGCGTCCGCGTAAGTGCGACGGCCGTCGCGCCCAGACGCTTCGCCACCTGAATCGCGCCGATGCCTACCCCACTCGACGCCGCGGGAATCAGCACGACATCGCCGGGTTTGACGCGTTCGTTCTCCGTGAATGCCGCATAGGGCGTGATGAACACATTCCAGATCGCTACCGCGTCTTCGTGCGAAAGCCACGCGGGACTCTTCACGACAGCGTGCACAGGCGCCAGCACGAGTTCGCCATATACGCCGTAATCGTTCATCGAAAACGACGGCACAGTGCTGACGTTATCGCCGACTGCCACATGCGTGACGTTCGCGCCAACGGCATCCACCACGCCCGACGCTTCATACCCGACACGTGCCGGCAAGTTCGCCGGCTCGACGTATTCGCCGCGCCGCCACATCGACTCCGCGCGGTTCAGACCAATGGCCTTCACACGAATACGCACTTCGTTAGGGCGAGGCTCGGGCGTGCCGATTTCCGTGTATTCGAAAACCTCGGGACCGCCGTGCTGCGCAAAGGTAATGACTTTCGCCATGATTCGTTCCTTTTTTCAATCCATCCATTACAGGCGCCTCGAAACGAAACGCCCTTTCAAGTGGCTCGAATTATCGGAATCGCGCTTCGCAGGATAAATGCGGTCCCGCCGACATCACTGTTCTCTTGCCGCCAACAATGGTCCTTCGGACGCGCGGAGCCGCGTGCAGCAAGGCTCGCGCGATTGCGGACACGGGAGTCCCAAGTAAGCGAACCCATGGGCTGTTTTTCTGGCGCATCGCCGCATCTACATTAGCGTCAAGCGTCGCCGATCACCGGCACTACGCAACAGCTTCCCTGAATCACTGGATTGTGGAGATTGAAATGTCCAAACTGTTTTCGAAAGTCGCGGTCGGTTCGTACGACATCGCTCACCGCGTGGTCCTCGCTCCCCTCACCCGCATGCGTGCCGAGAGCGGCGCGCGCCCCGGCCCGCTGATGGCTGAATACTATGCGCAGCGTACGTCGCCGGGTGCGCTTCTGATCGGCGAAGCCACGATCGCGGCGCCGAACGGCAATGGCTATCTCGGCGCGCCCGGTCTGTATGACGACAACCAGATCGCCGGCTGGAAAGCCGTCACCCATGCGGTGCATGCGAAAGGCGGCAAGATCTTTCTTCAGCTTTATCACGCGGGCCGTCAATCGAACTCGCAACTGCAGCCCGATGGCGGCCGTCCCGTCGGACCTTCCGAAGTGCCGCACGGCGGAGTCGCGTACACCGAAGCAGGCTGGGTGCCCAACACGCCGAACCGTGCGCTGGAAACGGCGGAGATCGCGGGCATTGTCGAGAGTTTCCGGACCGCCGCCGAGCGCGGCGTGAAGGCAGGCTTCGACGGCGTCGAATTGCACAGCGCCAACGGCTATCTGTTCGATCAGTTCCTGCAGGACGGCAGCAACAAGCGCACGGACGAATACGGCGGCTCGATCGCCAACCGCGCGCGCCTGCTGCTCGATGCCACGCGCGCTGTAATTTCCGTATGGGGCGCGAACAAGGTTGCGGTGCGTCTCGGACCGAGCGGCTCATGGGGCGACATGTCGGATAGCAACCCGGAAGCCTTGTTCACCTATGTGGCCGATGAACTCGACAAGCTCGGCATCGCCTATCTGCATCTGATCGAGCCGCGCATCGCGGGCAACGTCGAAGACGAAGCGCGCGACCAGCAACCCGTCGCCGCGAAATCGCTGCGCGCGCATTTTCATGGGCCGATCATCGCGGCGGGCGGCTTCGATGGCGAAAGCGCCGAAGCGATCCTGCAATCCGGCGATGCCGATCTCGTGGCATTCGGACGCCATTTCATCGCGAACCCGGATCTGCCGGAGCGGCTGCGCAAGGGCCTGACGCTGAACGCGTATGACCGCGCGACGTTCTTCGGCGGCACGGACGTGGGTTACACCGACTACGCGTTCCACGACGAAGCCGCTGTCGCAGCGTGAGATGCGTAAGCCGTAACAGCTGATTCGTAGCGCAGCCAGAAGCGACCATGCGTTCACGCATGGTCGCTTCTGGCGTCAATGGCATTCGATAGCGCGCGTCAATTGTCTCGATTGACGCCGACTCTTTACTTCCTCAGCTTTTTTCTCATTGCGCTTCGCAGCTGCCGCGCGCGATGCACTTCGCGCCCGGCTACGGCCGCGCGCTTGCTGGAGCTTTTCACATGAATACCGATCAATCCGCGTCGCTTGCCGACGCGCCCATATCGTCGTCATCCAGCGCGAGCCAACGACGCTGGCTCGCGGTGTTCTCGATCGCGCTCGGCTCGTTCGCTTTCGTGACGACGGAATATCTGCCCGTCGGCGTACTGCCGAAGATCGCGGCCGACCTCGGTGTCACGCCCGGCACGGCAGGCCTGATGACGACCACGCCCGGACTCATCGCCGCGATCTCCGCGCCGATGCTGCTGCTCGCGGCTGGCCGCCTGAACCGGCGTTCGATCCTGTTGTTGCTGTCGGTCGCGCTGGTCGCGTCGAATCTCGTCGCGGCGCTCGCGACGAACTTCGCGACGATGCTGGTCGGACGCGCGTTGCTCGGTATCAGCCTCGGCGGATTCTGGACCGTCGCGCTCGGCGTTTCCGGTCAGATCGTCGCGGAAGAGGAAAGCGCCAAAGCCAGTGCGACGATCTTCATGGGCATCACGCTGGCGACTGTCATTGGCGTGCCGCTTGGGACGTTCATTGCCGAACTGTCGTCGTGGCGCGTTTCGTTCTTTGCTACGGCCGCGCTCGCACTCGCCGCGCTGCTGATGCAGGCGACGCTGCTGCCCGATCTGCCGCCGCGCGCGGCAGCGCGCATCGCCGATTTCGGCCGCATGCTCGCGCGAGGGACGGTGTTGCGCAGCCTGCTGCTAGTGGCATTGCTGTTCGGTGCTCACTTCTGCGCGTACACCTATATCGCGCCCTTTCTCGAAGACAACGCGTTGCTCGGCGCAACGTGGGTGACGGCGCTGCTGCTCGGCTTCGGCATCGTCGGCTTCATATCGAACTTCGTCGCGTCGGCGTTCGTGACATCGCATCCGCGGCTGTCGCTGTTCACGATGACTGCGCTCGTGATGGCGTCGCTGGTGGCGCTTCCCGCGTTGGCGCACACGCACGGCGCGGTCATCGCTGGCGTGCTCGCGTGGGGTATCGCCTATGGTGCGATTCCGCTGTGCCTGAGCGTGTGGATGCAGATGACTTCGCCGAAGCATCCGGAAGCCGCATCGGCGTTGTTCGTCAGCGCCGTGCAGACCGCCATTGCTGCGGGTTCACTCGCGGGCGGCGTGGCCGTCGATCACGCGGGCGCAACGGGCGCGATGCATCTTGGCGTGCTGCTCTCGGCGTTGGGGCTTGCGGTGCTCGCATCGTTCGCCACCGCGCGGCGCACGCTGGCAAGCGTGCTCGAAGATTGAGTGCTTTTTCTGCTGCAGTGGCGTGTGTCGAAGTCATCACGTCTGTTTGCATGCAAAGAAATTGCGCGCCAGGAGTCGGCGTACAGGGTGTTCAAGTATCATCTTCGGGCATTGCCCTGACGCATTGCCCCGATACCTCGACTCCTGAAAGGGTTTGACGATGTCCACACCGATCGATTATCTGAACCCGGCGCTACCCAAGGGGCTTCGGCGCGTCACCATGCCCGTCGTCGACGCGACACCGGCGACACTCGACGGCTACGGCAGGCTCGTCGACGACCCGAACGAATGCCGCGTCGAAATCGTGCAATGGCCGGCGATGGGATCGCGGCCGATCGATCCGGGCACGGGTGACGAAGCGGGCACGACGGAAGGTGTCTTCGTCAGCGAATGGCGCGGTGACATCCTCTACGGTCGCAACGAAGCAGTAGGCGGCCACTACGTCCTCGCATACGCGACCGAGCCAGACGAAGCGCGAGAAGACAACGCCGCGCCGCCCGAGCGCATGCTGCTCTGGCACGCGAACTACCATCCGGACGGCGGACAGTTGTTCTTCCCGCTCGATCATCGGCCGTTCTATGTTCCGCTGGCGCTGCCCGGCGACGATGTGACGCCCGAGAAGTTCGTGTGCTTTCGCTTCGATGGACGGCAAGGTCTTTATATTCATCCGAACATCTGGCACGAAGGCGTATTCACGCCAGGCGGGACACAGCGCTTCTTCGACAAACAGGGCGCCGTTCATGCACGCGTGTCCGTCGAGTTTGCGCAAGAGTTCGGTTGTCTGGTCGAAGCGCCCATCGTTCATCCGTAAAGCCGGAGCGTTCGCGGTGAGACGACTGCGCGCGGTGATCGACGTGCCAAAGGCTTGATGAATCACCGCGCGCGCCCGCAAAAGAGCAAGGGCGTCACGGACTCCGCGGAAAGCGTGTAACGCCTGCAAACGGTTCGAGCCATTTCACTGCACGGTCGGTATAGATCTCCGTTTGAGGACCTTGCAGACCTTCCATGCTGTCAAGCGTACCGGCCTTCACGATCACCTTACCGGGCAGCATCTCTACCTTCGTGATGACAGGCGAGCCACAACTCCCGCAAAAATGACGGTATGAAAGATGGCCGCTGTTGCCTCGGTCCTCGTATACCATCGTCTCGCCAGTTTGCTCGTAATCCGCTTCGTCGATGAAGAGGTTGAACGAGAACACACTCCCGCTTTGCTTCTGACAATGCGTGCAATGACATATCGCGGCTGCTTGCGGCTCCGCCTTCAGCACGTATCGCACGGCGCCGCACAAGCAGCCCCCTTTCCGGTACTGCATCATTCTTTCTCCCTAAGCGTGTGGCTATCGCGTCGCATCTCTCAGGCCTCGCCGGCGACTCGCACCAGCTTACGGTTGAGGAATTCGCCAATACCCAGCTCCGACAGTTCACGTCCAAAGCCAGAGTTCTTGATTCCGCCAAACGGCAATCCCGGCGAATCGGAGAAACAGGAATTGATGTACACCATGCCGGATTCGATACGCGACGCAACCTGTTTCGCATGCTCGACATCCGCGTCGAACACAAACGCGCCCAAGCCGTACTTGGTCGCATTGGCGAGCCTGATCGCTTCTTCTTCGCTGTCGACGACATAGAAAGACAACACAGGGCCGAATGCCTCTTGCTGATAGAGCGGATTGTTCTCCCCGATGTCCGTGATGATCGTCGGTTCGAGATAGAACCCGGGACGGTCGACGCGTTTGCCGCCGTGTACGATTCGCGCGCCCGCTGCTGCAGCGTCGTCGATCTGCGCAAGCAGCCCTTCCAGCGCGCGCTCGCTTACGAGTGGGCCGAGCGCCGTCGACTCGTCCGTGGGATCGCCCACCTTGATCGCCGCGAAGCGCTCCGTCAACGCGGCCAGCATCGCCTCACCGCGCGCCTTGCCCACCACGATGACGCGCTTGATGTTGACGCAGCCCTGTCCCGAGTTGAACGTGCGTCCCATCACGCATTGCTCGACGGCCAGATCGAGAGACGCGCCTTCCAGAATCAGCGCAGGATCGCTGCCGCCCAGTTCGAGGATCACCTTCTTCAGATTGCGCCCCGCGCGTTCGCCGACGGACACCCCTGCCCTTTCACTGCCCGTCAGTGCCACGCCGCGTACGCGGAAATCGTCGATCAGCTTTGCGATCTGGTCGATGCTGCAAAAGAGATTGGTATAGACGCCTTCGGGCGCGCCCGCTTCGTCGAACAACCGCGCGAAGGCGAGCGCACACTGTGGCACGTTCTCCGCATGTTTCATCAACACGACGTTGCCCGCGATGAGTTGCGGCGCGGCGACGCGAACGAGCTGATAGAACGGGAAGTTCCATGGCTCGATGGCCAGCAGCACGCCAACTGGCTCGGCATGCAGCGTCGCGCCCGGCTCGCCAGGCACAGGCTGTGGTGCGAGAAATTTTTCGCCGTGCTCCGCGTAGTAGTCGAGGATATCGGCGACCAGATCGACTTCGAGATAGCTGAAGCGCGTGATCTTGCCCATTTCCAAAGTCGGATAGGTTGCGTATTCGTCGCGCTTTTCACGCAGGATCTGCGCAGCCCTGCGAACGATGCCGGCCCGCTCGGCCACCGTCCGGAACTTCCAGTCCTCGCGATAGCGTTTGTCTGCTGTGTTCAGCGCGGCGAATACCTGTTCATCCGTTTGCAATGGATATTCCCTGACTACTTCTCCGGTAGCCGGATTGACAGTACGAAAGCTCATAGTCTTTTACTCCTTTCTGAATTTGATAAAACACGGGTGGGCGGCTCTATTGAGCCGGGCGTCGAACGGTGCATTGACGAATCCGCTATTCGTCGCCGGTTGTCGGGTGAGTCGAACCTGGCTTTGGCTGCGCGCATCGCTTCGTCGAACGTTGCTTCAGTCGCCACATGTCGATGATCGATCGAAACCAGCCAGTTGCCGTGCGCATGACGCCACCGTATGCGCGCGTCTTGCAGCATCAGTGAGAACCACCGCCACAATGTCGCGTCTTCCGCGTTTGCGACCGCGAGTCCTTGCAAACGGACGATATCGATCGGATTCAAAGCCGGTTCCGGGTTGTCGAGCGCGATACGCTCATTGATGAGCGTTCAACTCATTCAATAGAGAAGGAACGCAATCGAAAAGATCGCCGACCAGTCCGTAGTCCGCGACACTAAAAATGGGCGCCTCTTCGTCCTTGTTGATCGCGACGATGACCTTCGAGTCCTTCATGCCCGCAAGGTGTTGAATCGCACCGGAGATGCCGACTGCGATGTACAGTTGCGGCGCGACGATCTTGCCCGTTTGGCCGACCTGATAGTCGTTCGGCACGTAGCCAGCATCGACGGCTGCGCGCGATGCGCCCAGCGCTGCGCCCAACCGGTCCGCGAGCGGTTCCAGCACCTCTCGGTAGTGCTCGCCGCTGCCGAGTCCGCGGCCACCCGACACGATGATGTTCGCCGACGTCAGCTCGGGGCGGTCGAGCTTCGTCACTTCCCGGCTCACGAACTGCGAAACGCCTGCATCTGCCGGTGCGGCGATCGTTTCGATCGACGCGCCGCCGCCTTCCGTCGCCACCGCGTCGAAGCCCGTCGCGCGAACGGTGATCACCTTGATGGAATCCAGAGACTGGACAGTTGCGATCGCGTTTCCCGCGTAAATGGGGCGCTCGAATGAATCGGCGCTGACCACCGCTGTTACCTCGCTGATTTGTGCGACGTCGAGCTTTGCCGCGATGCGTGGCGCGATGTTCTTGCCATACGCGGTGGCCGGTATGAGGATGTGCGAATAGTCTTTTGCAACGTTCAGCACCGTCGCTTCGAGGTTCTCCGCGAGACCTTCGGCTAGTTGCGGGGCATCGGCGAGCAGTACTTTCCCGACGCCCGCCACTCTCGCCGCAGCGTCCGCCGCCGCGCGTGCGCCGTGTCCTGCCACCAGCACGTGGATCGGCTGGTTCGTGAATGTCGCGACGACCGCCGCCGCGCCAATCGTGTTCAGTGTCGCCACCTTGATCGACGCGTGGTCGTGTTCGGCAATTACCAGAATCGTCATGTTCTTTCCCGTACGTCAGAGAACTTTGGCTTCGGTCTTGAGCTTCTCGACCAGCGTCTTTACGTCGGCCACCTTCACACCAGCCGAGCGCTTCGGCGGCTCGCTGACTTTCAGCGTCTTCAGACGCGGCGTGACATCGACGCCCAGATCTTCGGGCGTCACGGTTTCCAGCGGCTTCTTCTTCGCCTTCATGATGTTGGGCAGCGTCACGTAGCGCGGCTCGTTCAGGCGCAGATCCGTCGTGATGACCGCGGGCAATGTCAGCGACAACGTTTCCGCGCCGCCATCCACTTCACGCGACACCGTCGCCTTGCCGTCAGCCACAACGACCTTCGATGCAAACGTCGCTTGCGGCAGATTGGCCAGCGCAGCGAGCATCTGGCCCGTCTGGTTGGAATCGTCGTCGATCGCCTGCTTGCCGAGGATCACCAGTGAAGGTTGTTCCTTGTCGACCAGCGCCTTCAATAGCTTCGCGACTGCCAGCGGTTGCAGGTCTTCACCCGACTCGACCAGAACAGCACGATCGGCCCCGATCGCCAGCGCTGTGCGCAGCACTTCCTGACATTGCGCGACGCCACAAGAAACAGCGATGACCTCGCTGGCAACGCCTGCCTCCTTCAAGCGCACCGCTTCTTCGACGGCGATCTCATCGAATGGATTCATCGACATCTTCACGTTCGCAAGGTCGACGCCCGTGTTATCCGACTTCACGCGAACCTTTACGTTGGCGTCCGCGGATCGCTTGACTGAAACCAGCACTTTCACATCACTCTCCTTCAATACTCTGCAATACCCGTGTGCCACGGTTTTCCTTGATCTCTGCCCAGAAGCGCCCGTAATCCGGCGCTCTCTTTTCCGTAAAGGCATCAAGGCCCTCTTGCCACTCGTTACGCGGGACATCGAGCGGCGAACTCAGCACACGGCCCCAATCAATTGCCATATGCGCGCGCAAATTGAGCCTGGCTGCCTTAAGCGCGCCGGGTGGCACTGACTCGACGATCTGCCCGGCCAGAGACAACGCACTCTCAGTCAGTTCGTCATTGGGCGCGATACGGTTGACGAGACCCATGTCCAAAGACTCGACCGAAGACACACGGCGTCGCGTCAATATGAGTTCGAATGCCTTGCGCGTGCCTACCACGCGAGAGAGCAATGCGAGGCCGGTATTCGGAATCACGCCGTGCCCGAGTTCGGGCATCGAAAACCACGCGGCCTCGGCAGCGACGACCAGATCGCAAGCAAGCGTAAGTTCCATGCCGCCGCCCACGGCTGCACCGTGCACAGCAGCGATCACGGGCCGGTCAAATTCGGCAATACGCCTGAACATCACTGCGGGATCTTCGGCAGGATCGGGACACTCCATCCATCCGTTTCGGAGATCGTCGATATTGGCGCCGGCACAAAATGCCGATCCGTTCGCTGCGATCACGACCGCGCGCGTGCCTTCGCCCAACGCCGTGTCCAATGCCTCCGACAGTCCGCGCACGATCTCTCGCGATAGGGCATTGCGCCGGTCGGGGTCGTTCAACGTCACCAGCGCAATCTCTCCGCGCCGCTCATAAAGAACCTTGTTTCCACTCATGCGAAGTTCTCCGCGTCGTCATTCTTCAATAGATACGCGCGCAATTCGGGTGCGATAGTCGAGGGGCGTTTCGTATCGCCACGAACGAGCACGCAAATGGCTTCCGCGACTGCGCAACAGTTGTCGTGCACGCAATCAAACATGCCCTGCCGTACCTTGAACGACGTGTTGCCTGTTTCGACGACCGTGCTGCCCACATACACGCGTCCGGGAAAATGCAACTCCGTGCTGAACTCGATCAGCAACCTGACGACGGCGAGATTCGCCCCGTTCATCAACGTGTTGACAGAAGACGGGGCAAAGATCTCCATCCGGGCCGCCTCGAAGAATGTGGCGATTGCGGCGTTATTGACGTGTCTGAACTGGTCGGTATCCGCATTGCGCAACTTCTCTTCGGTCCAGAATCGAAAGCTGCCGCGCTGCGCATCCATGCGCTGCGTGGGCGGCGTCTGGCCTCCATCGAATGCCGTCATGCCTGTTCCTGGCGTTCGTCAGGGATCAGATGTGCACTCGCTTCGTGTTCGGTGCGCAGGTAAAGCGTGGTTGCGATCGGCTGGCGCATTTCTTCCAGGATGTGCCCGACGAGCCCCACTGAGCGCGCGGCCACCGCCAGGCCCCGGCAAATCTGCCAGGGGATGCCCATCTCCGAGGCGACCGCGGCCATCGCGCCCGTGACATTCACCGGCAGCGAACGATCGAGCTTCCGCTCAGCCTGTTTGCCGATCGCCATCATCAGGCGGATGTACGGGCCGTCATAACCGGTCTCTTGCGCGACCTTGAATAGCGCAGGCGCACGTGGATCGACCGGCTTGTGAAACGGATGCCCAATGCCCGGCAAGATTTCCTTGCGCGCGCGATAGTCGTCGACGATCGCGTTGGCGAGCATGTCGATATCCGGTACGTTGTCGCGATCAGGCAGAGACGCCTGCAACAGTCTCGCGGCGTTGTCGAGCGATCCGACGAATACCGAACCCAGTCCCAACAACCCTGCAGCGACGGCCGCCTGAACCGCTTCGGGGGCGCCCGCATAGGTCATGCGCGTCGCCAGCGAAGATGGCGTGATGCCATGTTCGACGAGAATGACCATCATCGCGTTGAACATCCGCAACTCGCGCTCTGCAGGTAGACGCGCGAACAACTGCAGAAATGTCATCTGACCGAAGTCGAGTTTGCCGACGATCTCTTCACACAGATCCAGACCGTGAATCACTACCTGTTTCGGCGTCGCCCACGCAATGTCCGAACGAATTTCAGCTTGCTTCATGATTGGTCTCCCGTCTGTTATACCGATGAGGTTTGAGCAAGGCCGAGACATTGCGAGGCCATTGCCCGCAATTCGTTCTTCAGGATCTTGACTCCGTTGGGACCGTCACGCTGCGGAAATGCATCGACGGTGACGATGCGCCGCGGCACCTTGAAGCCGGCGATTCCCTGCTTGCAATACGCGATCAGCTCGTGCTCAGTTGCGGGTGCCGCCGAGTTGCGAACGAACGCAACAGCAACATCGCCTTCACCGTCGATATGCACGCCGACAACCTGCGCTGCGAGCACGCCGGGATGTTGTGTGAGAAAGATCTCGATCTCGGCAGGGTCGACCAGGTAGCCTCGCAGTCGCAGACTGTCACGTATCCGCCCGACGTAGCAGAAGGCGCCGCCGTCGGCGTAAGCGAGATCGCCGGTCTTGAACCAGCCGTCAGGTGTGAATGCGCCAGCCGTCGCGACAGGATTGTTCAGATAGCCTGCCATCACGTTATAGCCGCGCAATTGCAATTCGCCTTGTTGCCTGTCAGGCAATTGGGCTCCGCTTGCCGGATCGGCAATTCGAAACGCGATCTCGGCAGAAATGGGCGTACCGCCCGGCATGCCTCTTTGCTCGGGCTCGCCTTGGGAGTCGCGCATCGCTGTCATCGCAAAGCATTCGGACATGCCGTACAAGGCGGTCAGGCGCACGCCCCAGTCCGTCCATGCCTTCGCAATCACGCTTTGGCCAAGGCCCGCGTACTCGGGAAATGCACCGCGCCGCCAGCTCACCAGAGAAAAATCCCCTGCGTTGAGCACCATGTCCAACATGGCGTCCGAACCGAAGAAATGCGTCACGCGGTGGCGCTCGATGGCGGCTGCGGCGGCATCCGCCTTGAACACCGGCAAGAGCACGCAGGCTGCGCCCGAAGCGAGCCCGGCGATGGCCTGCACGAACCCGAGCACGCCATAGAGCGGAAGCGCGCACAGCACGACGTCGCCAACACGCATGTCGTTGTACCGGGCGACATTGCGCGCATGCCGCGCTATCCCGCCCGCCGTGTGTGCCGCGAGCTTGGGCTGTCCCGTGGTTCCCGACGTCATGAACGTGCAGAGCAGATCGGTGTCCCTTCCTTCCCACTGTGGATACGGCTCGAATGCGCCCCATTGCAGGTCATCGAATTGCGAGACTTCGATTACGTGCTGCAACACAGCGCTAGCGGCCTTGATTTCGTTCGCGGCGCCCGCGTAGTCGTAATCCAGAAATCGCTGTGGCACCACGAGCACGTGTGCTTGAGCCGTCTTCACGACATGCAACGCTTCCTGCAACCTGAAGCGCGTACTCACGGGGACCATCAGCGCCCCGAGTTGAGCCGCGGCGAAGAACAGTTGCATCCACACGGCGCCATCGGGCAACCAGACGGCTACCGTGTCTCCGCGCCTGATACCAAGCTCGCGCAAAAACGAAGCCGCTCTCCGCGATGCGATTGCCAGTTCGCCGCGAGTCAAGGTGTGCGCGCCGTGATGCAAGGCGACGCGATCGGCATTGCCTGATTCGAGCAGATCAAAGGCCATGACGCGCTCCCGCCGCAGCAAAAGCGCCGCGCGCAATCTGGATGCGCTGCATTTCCGAAGTGCCTTCGCCAATCCGGAATGCGCGCGCATCGCGATAGAAACGTTCGATGGGAAGCTCGGTCATGTAGCCCATGCCGCCGAAGATCTGCAGCACGCGATCCGTCACCCGACATCCCATCTCGCTCGCATACAGCTTCGCGCGGCATGCCGCCACGTGTGCTCGCGGATCATTGCCTTCGATCATCTCCGCTGCCGCACGAATCAGCATTCGCGCCGCTTCGATTTCGACATCGTTGTCGGCCACCATGAACTGGACGGCCTGATGTTGCGCGAGGCTCGCGCCAAACGCCTTGCGTTCGAGCGCGTATTCACAGGCCATTGCCTGGGCGCGTGCGGAAAGACCGAGTGAGCGGCTTGCGGACAGCAACCGGTCCTGATTGATCGACTGCATCATGCCGAGAAAGCCCGCATCGGGCTCGCCGAGCAGATCTTCGTCGGGCACAAAGCAGTTTTCGAGCGTGAAGCCGTTGAGGTGATAGCCGCGCCAGCCCATCTTCCGATAACGCGTCATGCCGACGACGCCCGGATTGCCGCGGCGAACGATGAACGTCGTGAGCTTGTTCTTGAGTGCGGCCGACGGTTCGGTGACAGCGAGCACGATGATGTAGTCGGCCGTTTCGGCGTGCGAGATGAAATGCTTGCTGCCGTTGAGCAGCCATCCTCCCGCCGTTTTCCCGGCTCTCGTGCGAAGTCCGCTGAGATCCGATCCCGCATTCGGCTCGGTCAGTGCGTACGTGACGATCTTCCTGCCCGACAGAATGTCCGGCAGAAGCTCCGCTCGCTGACGTTCATTCGCCTGCGTAAGTTGCAGCGGCAGGTGACCGAATACTTCGCTCAACGGCACCGACGTATGCGTGACTTCTTCGAGAATCGCTACTTTCGCAGCCGCCGAAAGCCCCGGACCGCCAATGCTTTCGGGAAGGTTGAATCCGTACAAGCCGAGTGCCGCGACTTCGGAGCGCAGCTGCGCGAGCAGTTCGTTGCTGACGTCATCGTCGGTCTCGATCTGCTGTTCGAGGGGTACGAGCCGGTTGCGCACGAATCGATGTGCGGTTTCTCGGATCATGGATACTTCGTTGTCGATCTGGTTCATGATGCTCTCTTACGAAAACGATTTCGATGCTGTGTTTGCGAAAGCCTGCCAGTGATGAAGCGCTAGCTGGTGTTATCTGAATCGCGGTAGATATTGATTGATGAATGCTCCGCGCGAGTCGCGCGCAGTGCCTAGAGGGTCGGGCGAAACATCTGGAATATCTCGCCGATTTGCGCGTAGTCGCCGAGATAGCCGGCACGCAGGATTGGCTGCGCGGCGCGCGTATCGAACAGACCGTCTTTCAGATACGCCTTCTGGATATGCACGCCAACCACTTGCCCAAGCGCAAGCCAGTTGTCCGTCGGCTTGCCGCGCAGATCGTGCAACTGCGTAATCTGTAGCAGCCTGCATTCGAGCGCTGCTGGCGATTCGGCGACACGCGGCACCGACACGTTGCGTCCCGCCACCGGCGTGAGACCCGCTAGCTCGAACTCGTCGACATCCGGCGCGACGGACGCCGACGTACGGTTCATCTGCTCGGCAAGCGGACGTGTCGCGAGATTCCACACGAATTCATGCGTCTCTTCGATATTGCGGAGGCTGTCTTTACGCCCTTCGCTGCAAAAGCCGATGATGGGCGGAAAGCTCGCGAATGCACCAAAGAAGCTGTAGGGCGCGAGATTCAACCGGCCAGTTGCAGAATGCGTCGATACCCAGCCTATCAGGCGCGGCGCGACGATCGCCTTGAAGGGATCGTGCGGCAAGCCGTGGCCAGCGGCAGGATCGTAAAACGCAACATCTGACGTGGAATCCATTACCGCGATTCCCGATTCGCTACTCATGTATGTCTCCAATGTTTCAATGCATGCCATCGTGACTATCTCCGGGTCGGACTTGCCGGCTCCAGCAAATCCATCTCGTCGAATGTCTCGTCGCGGAAGGCAACGCTTTTCAGATCCCGGCCACGTGTTTCGGGCAGGAAGCTCAAGGCAACCAGCGCGCAGAAATAGCCAATGAAACAGAACACGCCAATCGCGCTGACCAGACCCAGATGCTCAGCGGCTATGCCCACCAGCGCGACGCTCAGCGCACCAAGCGACTTGCCGGCGTTGTACGAAAAGCCCATGCATGTCGTTCGAATCTGCGTCGGGAACAGCTCCGACAACATCGGACCGATTCCAGCAAATGCGCCGTTGATGCCCATGCCGACGGGAAGCCCCAACGCCGCGAGCATCCACGCGTCCATGGGAATGAACAGATAACAGCCGGTGACGAACGCCGAGAAGAGACAGAACGCAATCGCTGTGGACCTGCGACCGAGCGAGTCGTTGAGGTAAGCGAAGCTCACTTGTCCGATGAACGATCCGACGCTCATCATCGTCACCATCAGTGCGACCGACGACACGGCCAGGTGACGGGACTGCACGAGCATCGTGGGCAGCCAGATCATGATGGCGTAACTGCTCGCCTGCAGCCCTGTCACGAGAAGCGCAGCGAGAAAGCTGGCGCGCCGGACATCCCGATGAAACGCGGAGCGCCATGTCGCAACAATCGCGCCGCCTGTCGCCTTCTTCATCTCGCGGAACATTTCCGGCTCCGGGATATATCGACGGATCAGCAGCACGACCACGCCGGGGATGACGCCAATCCAGAACGCCGACCTCCATGCAATCGATGAAGGGAGATTCGCCAGAAGCACGCCTGTCACCACTGCCGCAAGCGCCCAACCGACAGAGAAGCCGCTCTGTACCAGGCCAAGTGCTTTCCCTCTATGGACGGGATTGATGACCTCGGCCATCAGCGCCGCGCCAACGGCCCACTCCGCACCGAACCCCACACCCTGCAACGCACGCACGACCAGCAACTGGTGATACGAACCCGTAAAACCAGCAATGACGCTGAACCCTGTGAACCAGATGATCGACCCTGTCAGAACGCGTACGCGTCCATGCCGATCGCTCAAGATTCCGGAAATCCATCCGCCGATCGCCGCGGCGAGCAGCGACGACGTTGCAATCAGGCCTGCCTCGCCTTTGGAGAAATGCCACGCCGCCATCAGAGTCGGCAACAGAAACGCCAACACCTGGTTGTCGAAGCTATCCAGCGTCCAACCACAAAAGCATCCCCAGAACGTGCGCCGCTCTGCAGGGGCAGCGGCTCGATACCAATCAAATGCCTGCACCATGACCTCCTAAACTGGAACACCGCTGATGGGCAGTCCCCGTTTGCAGCGCCACTCGTCGCGACGGCGTGCTGGGGACATGCGCAACCTCGTTAGACCTGCGTTCTAGACTCGACCCGTCGTGTCATGCACCTCCGTCGCGCGTTTTGTACACATCGCCGCAAAGGGCGATCGCACTGATCTCCACCTGCGCCCCATAGTGCAATGGTCCGCACGGCACGACCGTGCGCGCTGGCGCGGGATCGCCGATCCACTCCCGGTAAATCTCGTTCACGCGCGGCCAGTTTTCGATGTCGGAAACGTAGATCTGCACGCTCAGCAGTTTTCTGATGTCGCTTCCTGCTGCAACGAGTATTTCCCGCACATTCGAGAGCGCCTGGCGGACCTGCGCATCGAGCCCTTCCGCAAGAACGACGTCGCCGTTGCCGTCCAGCACGGGCAGTTGCCCCGAGACAAAGACGAAGCCGTTTGCTTTGGTTGCTTGCACGTAATGCCCTCGCGGTAGAGGCGCTTTCGCAGTCACGATATGTTCGATCAACACGCTCACCATTGTGTAGACGTTGTGGAAAAGCTCATCTGGCTGCCATGAGCGCCGCAGCTGTCACGCGGTTCGTCGGCATCGCCACCTTCTTTCGAAAACGATTTCGATTGAAAGATAGCAGCCGTCCCGGAGAAATTCAAGAAGTTCGAAATCGATTTCGACGCCGCGTTCTGCGCCACGCAAGATTGCCATCGCTGTTGCAGCCATGCTCCACAAGCACCTCAGCCCTAATGGCACGGCCGTTCTCGCGACATGCTCTTCGGGGGAACGGCGGGTAAACACCGACGCCCGAGCGACCCGACGTATGGTCGAAACGCCCAAGGATCGAAATCGTTTTTGTCAGATCAGTCGCTGCCGACGATTAAAGGCGCACCGAGACGGGTAGAATGTCGAAAATCGTTTTCGGCGCGGCACCGAAAGGAAATCTTGGGGAGAACAGGCGGAATGAACATTCAGGAATTGGCGGCCACGCTCAAGCTTTCCGTCAGCACTGTGTCGAAGGCGTTGAACAACCGGGAAGACGTGAGCCCCGAGACTCGCAAGCGCGTACTCGAAGCGGCCGAGCGGCACGGGTTTTCTCCCGACCCCGCGGCACGCCGCTTGCGCCGGCAATCGGCCGATACGATCGCGTTCGTCGTATCGCCTCCGCAAACATCATTCGCGCACCCGTTCTTTCTGGATATGTTGATGGGTGTGAACGATGCGATGGATAACAGCGGTTTCCAGGTCATCGTCGCTTCCGCGCGAAGCGTGGAAACGGAAATCGACGTGTTCAAGCGCCTCATCGAGCGTCAACGCGTCGATGCACTTCTTTTCGGCCGCACCCGCAGGCAAGACGAACGCATTGCCTATCTGCTCGAGCGCGACATTCCGTTCGTCGCTTTCGGCCGAAGCGAGACATCCGACGATTACCCCTATGTCGACATCGATCATCACGTCGTGGGTCGCGCCGGTTGCGCACGATTCATCGCACTGGGTCATCGGCGGATCGCGCTCGTGCATGCGCCCGAGTATCTGATGTTCAGCCACCTCGAACACCAGGGCTACGCGGAAGCATTGCGCGCCGCGAAAATCCGCTTCGACAAGTCACTGTGTGTCGAAGCGGCAATATCCGAAGAAGGCGGAGCAGACGCCGCCCGCCGTCTGCTCGCGCTGCCGGATCCGCCTACGGCCATTGTGTGCGGGCATGATCTGATCGCGCTGGGTGTGCTGCGCGGTATCGCCGAAACTGGCCGGGTGCCCGGCCGCGACGTGGGTGTCATCGGCGGAGACAATCATCCGATTGGCCGCTATGTGCAGCCCGCGCTGACGACGTTTTCGGCCGAAACGCACCGCGCCGGCAAGCGCATGGCGGAGATGCTGCTCGCGCGGCTCGCGGGTACGCCGCCGCAGGAGCTTCAGGAAGTGTGGGCGCCGGAACTGATCATTCGTGCGTCCGACGGCCCGCATCGCGTCCCGGACGCGAGCGGCGCGGACAACAAAGCGGTCTCGCTCAAACGTTCACGCGCTGTTCAGGCGTAGGCCGCGCGGGCGCCGGTCCAGGCGAACTAGAAAACCAGACCGCCCGCGACATCGATGGTGGACCCCGTCACCCACGCGGCGTCATCCGATACCGCGAACGACACGGCTGCCGCGATATCCTTCGGCAGCCCGGCGCGGCCAAGCGGCGTCTTCGCAATGAACGGCTGAATGAGATCGCGCGGCAAGTGGCTGTTGCCCTCGGTCTCCGTGAACCCGGGCGCCACGCCGATCACGCGAATCTGCCGCGCGCCGAGTTCCATGCCGAGCGAGCGCGTCAGCACGTCGACAGCGCCCTTGGTCGCGCAATACACATGTGCCATCGGATTCGGGCTCTTCGCGACGCCGGAACTGATGTTCACCACCACGCCACCCTGAGGCAGCACGCGCGCCGCCGCTTGCGTCATCAGCAGCAGGCCGCGCACATTCACGCTGAAATGCCGGTCCATGCTTTCGGTCGTCAGCGTATCGAGCGAATCGATATCGTAGATGCCGGCGTTGTTCACGAGGATATCGAGCTTGCCGAACGCTTCCAGCGTTGCGTCGACGAGCGCCCTCGGCTCGCCCTCTTTCGCGACATCGGCGCGCACCGCAATCGCCGCGCCGCCTGCTGCAACGATGCGCGCGACGACGGCATCCGCATGTGAAGCGTCCCGCGTGTAGTTCACCACGACCTTCGCACCGTCTGCTGCGAGCCGTTCCGCGATGCCCGCGCCGATGCCCTTGGACGAACCCGTGACGATCGCCACCTTGCCTGCCAGTCGACTCATGCCCTGCTCCTTGATTGTGAAGTCAAACTGTATGCTAGGCTGCCCGAGTCACCCGATAAAGGCGCAAAGCAGGATGAACCATGAAGACGCGCTTCACAATCCCGCGAATTTGCCGGAACTGCTTCCTGGCATAGCGGCCTTCGCGCGGGTCGCCCATCACCGCAGTTTCACGAAGGCGGCGCACGAATTGGGCGTATCGACGTCGGCGCTCTCGCAGACGCTGCGCACGCTCGAAGCGCGCCTCGGCGTGCGGCTGCTCGAACGCTCGACACGCAAGGTCGGCCTGACCGAACTTGGCCAGCGCTTCCTGCAAAGCGCGCAGCCTGCGCTCGCGGCGCTGCGCGGCGCAGTCAACGAAGTGCACGACATGCGCGACAAACCCGCCGGGCTATTGCGCCTGAACGTGTCGCGCATCGCCGCCGAGATACTCGTGATGCCGCATCTCACGCCGTTTCTCGAAGCCTATCCGGACATCACAGTCGAGCTGCATTGCGACAATGCACTGATCGATATCGTCAGCGGAGGGTTCGACGCCGGTATCCGGCTTTCGGAAAACCTGTCGCAGGATGTCGTGGCCGTGCCGCTCGGCAGCACGCAGCGCCTCGCGACCGTGGCCGCGCCGCACTATTTGAGCGGACGAACCTTGCCGCGTGAACCGCGCGATCTCGCCGCGCATCGCTGCCTCAACGTGCGCCTGCAAAACGGCCTCTTCCGCTGGGCCTATCAGGCCGACGAGCGCGAGTTCAGCGTCGATACGCCAGGGCCGTTTCTGACCAACGACGGCGATCTGCTGCTCTCCGCGATTCGCAGCGGCGCGGGCATCGGTTGCACGCTGGAAGCCGTGATCGCCGACGACATCCGCGCCGGCCGCCTGATTCCGCTGCTCGAACCGTGGTGGCCGAGTTTTCCGGGCTTCCACCTCTACTATTCGAGCCGCGTGCATGTACCGCGCAAGCTACGTGCGTTCATCGACTTCATGCAGACGCGGTCGTGATTTGCGCCGCGATTGCACACGAACATGAAGCCTTCGAAAAAAGTGCTTGACTCTCTATCTAGCAGTAGATAAAGTTCAACCCATGGAACCGACCACTACAGTCCGCGATCAGATTCTGGAGCACGCCATCACGCTGATGATGCTGCGCGGCTACAACGGCTTTAGCTATCGCGATCTGTCGGAGCTGGTCGGGGTGAAGACTTCGAGCATCCACTATTACTTCCCGTCGAAAGACGACCTGGTGCTCGAAGCCGTCAGCCAGTACAGCAACGAGATTCTCGGCGCGCTCGGCTCCATCGATACTTCTCTTCCGGCGGATCAGAAGCTCGGCAAGTACACGAAGCTGTTTGGCAGAACCCTTGGCGAAGGCGACCAGATCTGCCTATGCGGCATGCTCGCCGCGGATATCGAGGCATTGCCCGATAACGTGCGCACAGCCGTGCAGGCATTCTTCAAGGCCAACGAAAGCTGGCTCGCGAAGGTGCTGGCGCAAGGCGTCAAGGAGCGCACGTTGCACGTCAACGGCAAGCCTGAAAATGCGGCGCGAGCACTGTACGCCGCTTATCAGGGCAGCGTGCTGGCAAGCCGGCTGTTCAGGACGAAGGCTCGGCTCGAAGACGTCGAGGCTTCATGGAAGGTTTCGAAGTAGCGGTATTCGAGGCGGTTGCGGTCGACCGCCTTTTGTTTGATCCCGTTGTCTATCTTCTAGTAGATAAATAACGGATACAAAGAGATGTTGTTGATGTACAGAGGTTTGCCATGTTGTCTATCTAGTAGTAGATAGCAAATCGATTCAATCTTGCAGGTTCACTCAACTATTGCCAGTCAGGAGTTACATCATGTCGATCGAAAAAGTTCTGTACCGCGCCCACGCTCATGCAACGGGAGGCCGCGACGGCCGCGCCGTCGTCCCCGAAGGCAAACTCGATTTCAAGCTGGTCACGCCGCGTGAACTCGGCGGCGCGGGCGGCGAAGGCGCGAATCCGGAACAGCTGTTCGCGGCCGGCTATAGCGCATGTTTCCTCGGCGCGATGAAGTTCGTCGCGGCGCGCGACAAGACCGCGATCCCCGCGGACGTATCGATCGACGGCAGCGTCGGCATCGGCGCGATTCCGAATGGCTTCGGCATCGAAGTGGAACTGAAGATTTCGCTGCCCGGCATGCCCCGCGACGCCGCTCAGGCGCTGATCGACAAGGCCCACATCGTATGCCCGTACTCGAATGCAACGCGCGGCAACATCGACGTCACGTTGACGCTGGTTTGATCGACTTCGCCTGATAAACAGAACACTGGAGCGTAAAAAAATGAAAGCCCTGAAGCCACTCGTCCTTGCCGCCGTTCTCGCAGCAAACGCCGCAATTGCCGTCGCCGCGACACCCGTCACGCAACCGACGCCCGATCGCGTCACCACGGGATTCCTCAAGCAGCTCAACAGCGGCACGGGTCCTGCCCTCAACACGCTGCCGCCCGCAAAGGCGCGTCAGGTGCTGGTCGATGCGCAGAACAGCGTGAAGGTCGACCTGTCGGGCATCGACGTGTCGAACCGCACCATCGAAGAGGACGGGATCAGCGTGCCGATTACGATCGTGCGCCCGCAAGGCGCGACGGGCACGCTGCCGGTGTTCATGTTCTTCCATGGCGGCGGCTGGATCCTTGGTGATTTCCCGACCCACGAACGACTCGTGCGTGACCTCGTCGTGCAATCCGGCGCAGTGGCCGTGTTCGTGAATTACACGCCGTCGCCCGAGGCTCGTTACCCCGTCGCGATCAATCAGGCGTATGCCGCGACGAAGTGGGTCTCCGAGCACGGCAACGACATCGGCGTGGACGGCAGCCGCCTCGCCGTGGTGGGCAACAGCGTGGGCGGTAACATGGCCGCCGTCGTCAGCCTGATGGCGAAGGACAAGCATGGTCCGCAAATCCGCTTCCAGGGCTTGATGTGGCCCGTCACCGATGCCAACTTCAACGATGGCTCGTACCTCGCGTATCGCGACAAGCACTTCCTGACCCGCGCGATGATGCAGTGGTTCTGGGACGCGTACACGAAGGACCCGGCACAGCGCGCGCAGATTTACGCATCGCCGTTGCGTGCGTCTGAGGAAGAGTTGAAGGGTCTGCCGCCTGCGCTGATTCAGGTCGCGCAATTCGACGTGCTGCGTGACGAAGGCGAAGCCTATGGACGCAAGCTCGATGCAGCGGGCAACGAAGTCACGACGACACGCTACAACGGCACGATCCACGATTTCGGTCTGCTCAACGCACTCGCTGCCGATGCGCCGACACAGGCCGCAACGAAGCAACTCGCGAATGAGATCAAGACGCGCCTGAAGTAATCGCGGTTTGTTTCAACGGCATGATGGGCTTGCGCGCCATCATGCCGTGTTTCGTTCACCCGCCAAGCTGTTTCGCCAGATTCACGAGGTCGTTGGCGACCCAATCCCAATTCCCTTGCGCCTGTAGATCGGTTGTTTGCGACGCGCCGTGTTCATGGGGACGTGCGATGAACGCGGTTCTCAACCCGCATTTCTGTGCCGCCGCAAGATCGCTATTGTGCGCGGCGACCATGCATACCTCTTCAGGCGATAACGCCAGAATCTCCGCCGTGCGCAAATACGCTTCGGGCGATGGCTTATACGCTTGCGCCACTTCCGCGCCGAGAAT
Organism: Paraburkholderia largidicola; assembly: GCF_013426895.1. NCBI lineage: Bacteria > Pseudomonadati > Pseudomonadota > Betaproteobacteria > Burkholderiales > Burkholderiaceae > Paraburkholderia > Paraburkholderia largidicola. The sequence goes on from NZ_AP023176.1 coordinate 2,097,808, forward strand.
CGCGTCCCATGGCAGGCCGCCGTGTTTTGCCATATCGACCATCAGCCTGACATTGCCGTTCGACAACGGCGCAATGATGTATCGCGACTTGAGCCGCGTGAGTCCTTCTACGGTATCCGGCCATGGATCGAGCCGATGCCACGCCAGATTGAGATCGTCGAGTTCCGTAGTCTCGACCTGTCCGGCGTCGATGCCGAATTCGCGCAACACGGCTTCGAGGTTCTCACGGTGCAATACATCGAGCTTCGTGAACGCACGCTCGCCGCTGCGGACCCGTTGCATCGCGGGCTGATAGTGCGCGCGCCACGCATCTGCGAATGCTTCAGCTTCCTGCGCGCTTCGTCCATGCCTCTGCAGAAATGCGGCCGCTTCACGCGCAACGCCGCCTCGCCAATCGACTAGCGTGCCGAATACATCGAATACGCAGGCCTTTACGTCCGCTGTAGTCATGTGGCAATCCAGTTTTAGTTACTCGACGGCCTCAAGGCTGCCATGCCTCGCCATCGGGGAATACATAGGTGTCGAGTGACGGTGCCTTCATCTCGATGCTGTATCCCGGCTTTTGCGGCGGCATATAGTGGCCATTGCGAATGACGACGGGATCGACGAAATGCTCATGCAGATGATCGACATATTCGAGCACACGGTTTTCCAGCGACGCCGACACGCAGATATAGTCGAATAGCGAAATGTGCTGCACGTACTCGCACAATCCGACACCACCCGCATGCGGGCACACAGGCACGCCGAACTTCGCCGCCATCAGCAGCACGACGAGTACTTCATTCAGTCCGCCCAGACGACAACTATCGACCTGACAGAAATCGATCGCCTCAGCCTGCAATAACTGCTTGAACATCACACGGTTCTGGCAGTGCTCGCCCGTGGCGACACCGATCGTTCCCAACCGCCGACGAATGGCTGCGTGACCGAGCACATCGTCGGGACTCGTCGGTTCTTCGATCCACCATGGGTCGAACTCTGCAAGACGCCGCATGTTCGCGACGGCTTCATCGACGTCCCACACCTGATTCGCATCCATCATCAGCTTCAGGTTCTCGCCGATCTCTTCGCGCAGGATGCGCGCGCGCCGCACATCTTCTTCGAGATTGCCGCCGACCTTCTGCTTGAAATGCGTCCATCCCTGCGCCACACCTTCACGTGCGAGCCTGCGGATCTTGTCGTCGTCATAGCCCAGCCAGCCCGCTGATGTCGTATAAGCCGGATAGCCTTGCGCAAGCATTTCCTTTTCGCGTTCGCCTTTCGTCTTCGCGTGGCGATTCAATAGCGCCAGCGCTTCGTAAGGTGTGATCGCATCCGTCACGTAACGAAAGTCCAGACAGCGCATGAGTTCTTCCGGGCTCATGTCGACAAGCAGTTTCCACACAGGCTTGCCAACCGATTTCGCCCACAGGTCCCATACGGCATTCACGACAGCGGCTGTCGCCAGATGAATGGCGCCCTTGTCGGGACCGATCCAGCGCAACTGACTATCCGAGGTAAAGGCGCGCCAGAATGCGCCCATATTCGCGGCGATATCTTCGAGCTTCTTGCCGACGATCAGCGGCGTCAACGCATTCACCGCTGTCACGCAGATTTCATTGCCGCGCCCGATCGTAAACGTCAGCCCGTGGCCGGTGAGTGGTTGCGGCGAATCGGTTTCGAGCGTGACGTACGTGGCGGAATAGTCCGGCGCGGCATTCATTGCGTCGGAGCCATCGAGAGAACGGGAAGTGGGGAAACGAATGTCGCGAACGGACAGCCTCGTGATCGTGGTCATCTGAGCACCCTCCAGGGATGGCTACCGGCATTGACCTGCTAGCGAAGACGAACCGCATGATGCGTGCATTGCCGGTATAGATCCGGGTACACCCTGATAAGACCTACCAGGCGTTTGCACGCGTTGACAACGCTCAATCCACTTCCTAGCATGCTAGCATGTCTTCTGGAAATCAAGCGTGCCGTGAGCTCTTCGTCAGATGTAGCGAATGCCGCCAGTAATCCGTATGTCGCACTGCAAAAGGTCAAAGGCGGCGAGCGAGGCAGCCTGACCGACGCGGTGGAACTGGCGCTGAGAGAAGCGATCGTGACATTGGTGCTGGAACCCGGAATGATGATCGACAAGCTCGCCGTGTGCGAGCGCATGGGCGTATCGCGCTTTCCGGTTTCCGCCGCATTGGCGAGGCTCGAACATGCGGGCCTCGTCGAAGTTCTGCCGCAGCGCGGCACGCGCGTCAAACCCATCGCGCTTCACGACATACACCAGCATCTGTTCATACGCAGCGCGCTAGAGGTCGAAACGGTGCGCGCCGTCGCGCTGATGCGGAACGCCGCGACAATCGACGCGCTCGCCGTCAATCTCGATCAGCAGCGCGACGTCGCCGGCAACGGAGAGCGTTTGACGTTTCATGTACTCGATCTGGCTTTTCACGAAATCATGCTCGACGCGGTGAATTTGCCGCGCGTAAAGGAAATCGTCGCTGTATCGCGCAATGCACTGGATCGCGCAAGACAATTGTTAGCAAGTCCGGAGCGCCTCGCGCATACGCTCGATGAGCATGAGCGCATCTTCGCGGCGATCCGCGCCGGAAACGCCGATACGGCTGCAAAAGCCATGCACGATCATCTCGACGAGGTGGTCGCCGAATTGCACCGGTCCGCGCAAGAAAGACCCGATCTTTTCGCACCTTAAGGACAAGGCCATGTCTCTGGCTTCTCTTTGCACGACTGCCGCGCCATGACACCGCTCATTTCCGTCAGCAAGCTCAACAAGAGCTTTCCCGGCGTGAGGGCACTGCACGAAGTGCAGTTCGAGCTCATGGCGGGCGAAGTGCATGCGCTGATGGGCGAGAACGGCGCAGGCAAGTCCACGCTGATGAAGATTCTCGCCGGCGTGTACACGCGCGATTCCGGCGAAATGCTCTACGACGGCAAGCCCGTCGATTTCACCAGCCCGCGCGAAGCCCAGGCGGCAGGCATCGGCATCATTCATCAGGAACTTCAGCTGATGAATCATCTGACCGTCGCGCAGAACATGTTCATTGGCCGCGAGCCGCGCGGGCGCCTGGGCCTGTTTCTCGACGAAGACAAACTCAACGCGCAGGCTCGCGAGATCCTCGCGCGCATGCATGTGAATCTCGATCCGCGTACCGTCGTCGAGTCGCTGACGGTCGCGAGCCAGCAGATGGTCGAGATCGCGAAGGCCCTGTCGTTCGATTCGCGCGTGCTCATCATGGACGAGCCGACCTCCGCGCTCAACGACGCGGAGATTGCCGAGCTTTTCCGCATCATCCGTCAGCTGAAGGAACGCGGCGTCGGCATCATCTACATCTCGCACAAGATGGATGAGCTCAAGCAGATCTCCGATCGCGTCACCGTGATGCGCGACGGCGAGTATGTGGCCACGGTTTCGACGGCCGACACGACTGTGGCCACGATCATCGGCATGATGGTGGGCCGCACGCTCGCCGACGTCACGCCCTATCAAGGAGACGAATGCACGGGCGATATCGCGCTCGAGGTGAAGCATCTGAACGCCGGTCCACTCGTCAGGGACGTGAGCTTCACGCTGCGCAAGGGCGAGATATTGGGCTTTGCGGGTTTGATGGGCGCGGGCCGCACGGAAGTCGCGCGCGCGGTATTCGGCGCGGACCCGATCGAGTCGGGCGATATCTTCGTGAAAGGCGTGAAAGCGCTCATCAAAAGACCCTGCAATGCCGTCGCGCACAGCATCGGCTATCTCTCCGAGGACCGCAAACGCTTCGGTCTCGCGACGGGCATGGACGTCGAATCGAACATCGTGATGTCGGATCTCGGCAAATTCCTGTCACTGCGTGTGTTCCTCCGTCGCGCGCAGATACGCAAGCGGGCTTCGCATTTCATCAATCTGCTCGCCATTCGCACGCCGTCTCCTACACAGCCTGTCCGACTGCTGTCGGGCGGCAATCAGCAAAAGATCGTCATTGCGAAATGGCTGGAGCGCGACTGCGACGTACTGTTCTTCGACGAGCCGACGCGCGGCATCGATGTCGGCGCAAAGAGCGAGATCTACAAGCTGTTGCGCTCGCTCGCCGCGCAAGGCAAGGCGATCGTGATGATCTCGTCGGAATTGCCGGAAATTCTGCGCATGAGCGACCGTATCGTGGTGATGTGCGAAGGCCGCATTACTGGCGAGCTTTCCGCCAGCGAGGCCACGCAGGAAAGCATCATGCATCTCGCGACGCAGCGCGAATCCCTGAAAACAGCATGAGCCTGAAGAGGTCGGATCGATGACATCGCAATCGGATACCGCGGCACTGTCCAACGAAAGAAGATTATCGGGCTTCAGGGCCCGTCTTTTCTCGCCGACGGCTTTGCAAAAGCTGCTCGCGTTCACAAGCCTGATATTGCTGCTGATCTTTTTCAGCTTTGCGTCCCCTGCGTTCATGCAGATGGACAACATCCTCGGCATTCTGCAAGCGACGGCCGTCAATGGTGTGCTGGCCATTGCCAGTACTTTCGTCATTATCACGGGCGGCATCGATCTGTCCGTCGGCACGCTGATGACATTTACGGCCGTCATCTGCGGCGTATTCCTGACGTACTGGCATTTGCCGATGTGGATGGGCGTACTCGCCGCCATCGCGACGGGCGCAGTGTGCGGCACGATTTCGGGCACGTTGACGGCGAAAATGAAAATACCGCCGTTCATTGCGACGTTGGGCATGATGCTGCTGCTCAAAGGACTTTCGCTCGTCGTATCGGTCGATAAGCCGATCTATTTCACCGACACAGAGAACTTCTACATGATCTCGCAAGATTCTCTGATCGCGTATTTCCTGCCCAGTGTCCCCGTGCCGAATGCCGTCCTGATTCTGTTCGTGCTCGCCATCGTCAGTTCGATCACGCTGAATCGCACGGCGCTCGGCCGTTACACGTTCGCGCTCGGCAGCAATGAAGAAGCCGTGCGTCTGTCGGGTGTCAACGTCGACAGATGGAAGATTGCGATTTACGGTCTGGGCGGCGCGATTTGCGGCATTGCTGGATTGCTGATCGCATCGCGTTTGAATTCGGCGCAACCGGCCCTCGGCCAGGGCTACGAACTGGAAGCGATTGCGGCAGTGGTGATTGGCGGCACGTCGCTGAGCGGCGGTTCGGGCACGATACTCGGCACGATCATCGGCGCATTCATCATGAGCGTGCTGACCAACGGCTTGCGCATCATGTCGGTTGCACAGGAATGGCAGATCGTGGTGACAGGTCTCATCATCATTCTCGCCGTGTACGCCGACATCTTGCGACGCCGGAAACGCTGAGCTTGCACAAAGAATAGAAATCAAAGAAAGGAGAGTACCGGAAGGCTCTCTCAACGGCTGGAGGTCAATAGCCACCTTAGGAGGAGAAAACCATGTTGAAAAGAAAAGTACTCAGTATCGCGATCGGTGTCGGCGCACTCGTCGGTGCGAGCAGTCTGGCGTACGCGGACGAGCCCTACATTCCGCTGATTTCAAAAGGCTTCCAGCATCAGTTCTGGCAGGCCGTGAAATCGGGCGCGGAGCAATCCGCGAAGGAAAACAACGTGCGCATCACGTTCGAAGGCCCGGAAACGGAGGCGATGGTCGATAAACAGATCGACATGTTGTCGGCTGCGCTCGCGAAGAAACCGCAGGCACTCGGCATTGCCGCGCTCGACAGCAAGGCAGCCATTCCGCTGCTCAAGCGTGCGCAGTCCAGCAAGATTCCCGTCATCGCGTTCGACTCGGGCGTCGACAGCGATATTCCGCTGACCACGTGCGCGACGGATAACCTTGCGGCCGCTGCGCTCGCCGCGGACAAGATGGCCGGGATGATCGGCAATACGGGCGAAGTCGGCGTCATCGTTCACGACCAGACGAGCCGCACGGGCATCGACCGGCGCGACGGCTTCCTGAACGAAATGAAGTCGAAGCATCCGAACATCAAGATCGTTTCGGTGCAATACGGTGGCGGCGATCACCTGAAATCGGCGGAGATTGCCAAGGCGATGATTCAGGCCAATCCGAACATCAAAGGCATTTTCGGCGCCAACGAAGGTTCGGCGGAAGGCGCGGCCATCGGCGTGAAGGAATCGGGCAAGAAACTGGTGCTGATCGGCTACGACTCGGGCAAGGAACAGAAAGAGGACATCATGTCCGGCCTGATGGCGGGCGCGATTACGCAAAACCCGGTTGGGATCGGCAAATGCGTGATCGATTCGGCCGTGAAAGCGCTCAAGGGCGAGAAGCTGCCGAAGAAAGTCGATACCGGTTTTTACTGGTACGACAAGTCAAACATGAATGATCCGAAGATCGCTGCTGTGCTCTATGACTAAGTAGCGTGCGATGAAAGAGGAAGGTTCGAGACCTTCCTCTTTTTTTATCGAACGCCGCATAGATTGCTGTTACCGCAAATCCGCGCGCAACTCGCGCACGCCCCGCCCCAAACGCTGACGTAACAAGGTTCTCAGCGTCGCGCCGTCGACATAACCCACTTCGGCCGCAATCGCTTCGAGATCGAGACCGCTGCCATGAAGCAGCGATTGCGCGCGTTCGACGCGCAAGTCCTGAAAGTACGCGAGCGGCGATTTTCCCAGCACTTCCTGGCAGCGGCGCTGCAACGTCCGCGCGCTCGTCGCCAGCGCATTGGCGGCATCCTGCAGCGAGAAACCCTCCTTCAGATGGTCTCGCGACCATCGTTCGAAACGCTGCATCAACGGGTCCGCGAGCGCCAGATGATTGGGAATGATGTACGGCGCCTGCAGCGAGCGGATATCGGCTAGCAGGTAACGCGAAACGAGCGTTGCCAGTTCCGGACTCGCCTTTCGGATCAGGCAGAGCGTGAGATCGAGATGCCCTAATGCTGCGCCCGCCGTCACGCCGATATCGGTCGCAACGAGCATGCGCGTTTCGTCGAGCGAGACCTTCGGATAGCGTTGCCGGAATAGCGGTGCGAGCGACCAGGTCGATGTCGCTTCACGATGATCGAGCAGACCCGCTTCGGCAAGCAGAAAGGTGCCGATACAGGAAGCGGCAATCAGAGCACCTTCGGCGCGCCACTTCACCAGTTGCGCGGTGGCCTGCTTCACGTCCGCCCGATCCAGCGCGGGAATCAGTTCATCCGGCGTGGTCTTGCCGAGCGCGGGGACGATGACCCAGTCCGGCTTCAGGTCCGGCGTGATCGCCTGCACGGGAATCGTGAAGCCCTGTCCCGAGCGCACACGCTTGCGCACGCCCACGACGGTCACGTTGAATTTGGGCGTGGCGCCCATCATGCGGGAAGCGAGCTTGTTCGCGGCGCCGAGCGCGTCGAGCGTAACGGCGAGCCCTGTGTCGAACAGTCCATCGAGTGCGAGCACGGTGATGCGCATGGCGTAAATGACCCTAACGTTGTCATATGCGACGATACCGCCTTTTCCGGCTGAAGGCCAGATCTGATTGCCGATCGCGCGACGCGCCTGGAAAGAGGCTCGCAATTTTTACGAGATTTTTTCTTGTGACCCGTCATGGCCAATTCTAGACTTCACTCAAAGTCAGGAAGCCCGGAGAGACACCATGTCGAAACGATGCGCGACAATCGAAAAGCACACACCCCCTTCTTATAGCGAACGGAGCAGCGGCAGTGTGGTGCTACGGCGTTTCGATCCGTCGCGCGACTCGTACGAGCAACTCACGACCATGCTGCATCGCGCGTTTGCGCGACTCGGCATGATGGGGTTGAACTGCACGTGTGTGGATCAGGATGTGGCCGTCACGATGAAACGCGCTCAACGTGGCGACTGTTTCGTGATGGTCAGTGGTGGAAAGATCATCGGCACGATGACGCTATATGCGAGCGACAGCGAGTCGCTCTGCGAGCACTATCATCGGCACGACGTCGCGACGATTCGTCAATTGGCCATCGATACTTCGTGGCAGAACCGCGGCATCGGTAAATCGATGCTGGCGTTCGCCGAGCATTGGGCCGCGACGCGTGGCTATGCAGAGCTGGCGCTGGATACGCCGTATCCGGCTTCGCATCTCGTTGCTTTCTATCGCGGGCAGGGCTTCCGCATCGTCGACGCGATCCGCTTTGCGGGCAAGGTGTACGACAGCGCGATTCTCAGCAAGGCGCCCGTCGTCGCGCGCACGCTGGCCGCGTGGACGCACCAGATCGCGTTACCGGGCGCGCGCCTTGTTCGCTTCGCGGCGTGAAGATCAGGTTTGGCGAACGGAGTCGTAGCTGGCTGCATGTTGCGTCGATCAACGCAGCGAACGCATCCCATCACAACCATCCAGCCAGTCGAGCACGACACGCAATACGTCGTCGCTGTTCTCATCCATCATCATCATGTGCGTGTTGCCGCGCATGCCGAGCGCCGGCAGATCGATACGTTCGCCCTTTCCGCCCGCGACATTCCACGCGTCGATCGACGCGCTCGCGCGAGCCGCATGCGCGCGCCACGCTCTATCTTCTTCGATGAAATCGCCGAACACGACGAGTGCCGGCGTGCCCGGCAAACCGGCATCGAACGACGCAGGCACGCCGTGCGGTTCGAGCGCGATACATGCGCGCAGGAGATCGCGCGCCGCGTCGGCTGCATCGAAAACCAGACCGCCGCCCTGACTGAAACCAAGCAGCGCACACGGGCCGATACGCCGCACCGCATCGATCAACGCCTGCCTTTGCAGCGCACTCGTGCTTGCCCAACGCGGCACGGTTTGCGCCGACAGGCCTTGCATCGCATCGAGCGGAAAGCGGTGGCCCGTGTAACCAAAGCGATAGATCCCGGCGGACTCTTCATCGCTGCGCGACAACGGCCGGTCAGGCCAGATACCGTCGAGCGCGCAGAAGCCCGCACGCCCACGCTCGACGTTGTCCACCACATACACCGACACACCTGCCTCGAGTAGCCGCTGAAGCCAGCCGGGCCTGCCGTCCGGCGTGTCTTCCCACATCGCGCCCGTCAGGCCACCGCCGTGCATCAGCACGAGTGGCACAGAATAGCGCGGCGTAGCCTGCAGAAAGTACTGCACGTAGGCCGCTTCGATCCAGTAAGTGCCGTTCGGATCGTAGTCGCGCGTCGACGTCGACGACAGCGTGACGCGATGCGGCGCTTGCCCCGTGACGTTCACACGCCGTCCGCCGACGAAGAAACTGCCAGTCTTCTGAAGCGTGATCATCGCTCGCCCCGGGTCACACCCGCACCGCACTGAGCGTTTCGGCCGGAAACAGGTCCTCCGGCTTCAGCAGGCGATGGCACACACCCTGTTCATAGCCGAACTTCAGGAACGCTTCGAGCGTCGTTCGATTCGGCTCCAACCCGTACGGCCAGATGTCCGCGCCGAAGAGCGCTTGCGCTTCGGCTACACGCGCGGGCATCCACGGCAGCGGGAAATGCGAGCAGGTGATATCGCTCAGCCGGTACAAACTGTTGCGCTTCGCTTCTTCGAACGCCTTCAGCAGATTGCCCGCTATCCACCGATGCTTTTCAAACGTCTCACGGCGCAACACGATCAGGTGCATGATCGGAAAAATGCGCGTGGCCTCGTAGTATTCGCGTTCCGTGTCGGCGAACTGCGAAAAGAGCCGCACGATCTCATCCGCGCGTTCGTGTCCCGGCTCGGGCGGACGCGCGCTCAGCACGGCGTCGATCTCGCCGTCGAGCAACAGCGATGTGAGCGAATGCTCCGGCTCCGACCGATACGACACGCCTTCGGGCACGCGCACCTTCACCTTCTCCTTGCGGCCCGCCTGATTCACACCGCCCTGCACCCATTCGATTTCCGAAAGCGGGATGCCGAGCGAATGGGCAATCCAGCCGCGCGAGTAGATCGCGGCTGTTTGCGCCCACTCGGGAATGCCGATGCGCTTGCCGCGCAAATCCTCGGGACGCCGAACGCGTCCGTCGCGGCGCACATAGAGCGACGACTGGCGGAACGAACGCGACGGAAACACGGGAATGCCGACCAGCCGGTCATCGCCCTGCGAGCGTAGCGACGAATACTTGCCGAATGACATTTCCGAAATGTCCCACTCCTGGAAATGCGTCGTGCGATAAAAGATCTCTTCGACATCGAGCACGGACGGCACCAGCTCGATGCCTTCGGGCTGCACGCGCCCGCTTACCAGGTCGCGCACATGGTCATAGTCGCTGACAGCGAGGCTGAGCGTTAATCTCGACATAATGGTTCTCTTTGAAACGGAAGTTCAGTGAGCCTCAGTGGGCCTCAGTGGGCATTGGTGACGACCACATGCGGCTGCGATGGACCGACGGTCAGCACGAGCATTGCCGTCATCAGCACGGCGGCGCCGATCGCTGCGAACATGATGCCCGGTCCGCCCGACCACTGCTGCAAGACACCCGCCACGGCCGGCCCGAACATCGCGCCGATACGCGACAGCCCCAGGAACACGCCAACGCCCGTGCCGCGCATTTCAGTCGGGTAAGCAGCGGCAACCAGATTATTGAGCACGATCTGCGAGCCGACCACGAACGCGCCCGCACCCGCGACCGCAATCAGCGTGGTGGTGCGGTCGGTCGCCCAGGCAAGCAGCGCGACCATCGCTGCGCCGAGCAGGTACGATGCCGAGATCACGCGACGGCGATCGCCGACGCGGTCAGCGATAAAGCCCGAAATCAGGCCGCCCGCCACCGCCATGCCCGCGAACAGCGAGCCATACGCGAAACTCGACGACAGGTTCTCGCCACGCTTGAGCATGATGGTCGGCAGCCAGCCCGACAGGCCGTAGGCCGAAAACAGGCTCAACGCGCCAGCAGCCCAGAAGCTCAGCGTGCGCAGCCGATAGTCGCGCGACAGCAGCAGGCCGAGCGGACTTCTGTGCGAGACCGCGCCGCCCGTGGCGAACTGGCCCGCGTCGTAGGCTGCCGCGCGGTCCGGACGCAAGCGATACAGCAACGGCTTGACCTCTTCCCAACGTCCACGGCTGGCGAGAAAGCGCGGCGATTCAGGCAACCACAATTGAATCGCAAGCGCGAACACGAGCGCGACGCCGCCGACGTAATAAAGACTCTGCCAGCCGTAATGCGGCGTGAGCCACGCCGCGATCAATCCCGCCGACGACGAGCCACTCACCCAGCCAAGCGAGAAGAACAGACTCGTGAACACGTTCGACGAACGCTTCGGCGCGATCTCGTTGATGTAGGTGATCGCGAGCGGCATCAGCAGCCCGAGCGCGAGGCCCATCGTCACGCGCAGCGCGATGTACGACGCGAGGCTGTGCGCGAACAGTGCAATCGCCAGACTCATCACGCCGGAGCCCCAGCAGCCGAGCAGCAGAATGCTGCGACGCCCGAAGCGATCGCCGAGCAGTCCGCTGACAGCCGAACCCGCGGCGAACCCCGCCAGCCCGCTCGACAGCATGATGCCGATGCGCGCCGGCGACAGTCCCCACGGACCCGCCACGTAGTGGACGATGTACGCCGAGTTGTACAGGTCGTAGCCGTCGAACAGCAGAATCATCGCGATCAGGACGCCGAGCCGGATATGAAAGCCGCCCAGCGGCGCTTCCTCCAGTTCCTGGCGAACGTCGATGCGTCCCGCAGGCATCGACACTTTGTGTTGGGCCATGATGTTCTCCACTGTCAGAAGGTGTGTTTGATGCCGACCATGGCACCCGTCTGGTTGCCGCCCGTCGTCACGTCGCCCGTCGCGCGCACACCGACGTTCAACCCGTTCGAGTTGGTGACGTACGATACTTCGGCGTAGAGATCCGTGCGTTTGGACAGAAAGTAGTCGGCCAGCAGCACGCCGCTGGTGGCCTTTTGTCCCGTGCCATGAATGCGTTCCTGATACCCGCCAAGCGAGAAGATCAGCGGCGAAGTAGGCTGCCACGACGCGCCCAGCCAGTACAGCAGCGAACTTTGCAGCGCCGTCGTGTTACGGATGTTGAGCCAGCGCGTTCCGACATACGCCCTCACAGGTCCGAACGTATAGGTCGCACCGCCCACGACGCGCATCTGCGTGGCATCCTGCGTGGCGATCGACGTCCCTTGCATCTGATCATAGGCAACGCCGACGTTGGCAGAGCCGTTTGCGTACTGCAGCGCGAAACTGTATTCGCGTCCGACCTTCGAATGGCCCGGCACCTGCGCGCCGTTGGGGATCGTCGAATCGAACCCGGTGCTATACAGCGCCGCGAACGTCACGCCCGAGAAACGCGCCGTATAGCGGACGGCATTGTCGGCACGCCCCACGAGCGTTGCGTCGTAACCTTGCGCCGAATAACTCGGATTGAACTGAAGCGCGTCGTACACGTACATCAGGTCATACAGCAAGTTGTATTGCCGGCCGAGCGTCACGTCGCCATACGGCGTACTCAGCCCGACATACGCCTTGCGCCCGAACAGCCGGCCGCCTTGCCCGAGCGTCCCGTTGTTGATCGAGTAACCGTTCTCCAGCACGAATATGGCCTTCAGGCCGCCGCCGAGGTCTTCTGTGCCGCGCAAGCCCCAGCGCGAACCGGCAAGGCTGCCGGACTCCATGCGTACAGCCGTGCCGGACGTGCCGTTCGGACCGGGCACGTGATTGGCGACTTCCACGCCGACATCCGTAATGCCATAGAGCGTCACCGAACCTTGCGCATACGCGCAAGAGGTGGCGGCGCATGTCAGGCCGAACGCGGCGAGAGTGTGGCGTCTCTTCACTAGAGTGTCTCCAAAGTTTTTGTATTCGTGTGTTTGTGTTGATCCGGTTTGTCCGGCCGGCATGGCGGCACGCGCGCCGCCGGGCGCGGACAAACCCGCCCGTGTATCCACGGGCGCTACTGCTTCGACGAACCGCGTGTCAGTTCAGGCGCGGCGGTTCGCGCCGAGGCTGCGGCAAGGGCGATCCGAGCCCTCTCTCGAGCGCGAGTGCATACAGACGCAGACCGAGCGCGAGATCCGATACGCCCATGCCCATTGCCTTGAATACCGTGATGTCGTCGGATGCGGTGCGTGCGCGTCCCCCGGCGATCACGTCGCACAGCGGCGTCACTTCGTTCCATGCGTCGCGCGCGCCATATGCACGCACGAACTCGGTCGACAGGCGTTTCGCCGCGCCGAGATCGTCGACCACGGCACGCGTGCAGCGGGCGAACACATCGTCGGCGAGTTCGATGCGTTCTTCCGTAATCGCGCCTACCGCGTTCACGTGCGTTCCGTAGGCAAGCGCGGATGCAGGCAGGAACGCTTGCGTGGCGCGCGTCACCGTCGTGACGATCGGCGCGTCGGCGACGGCGGCTTCCACCGACGCCGCCTCGACGATCTCGATGTCGAATTTCTCGCGTGCCCGCTCGACGAAGGCACGCCGCTTGTCCGGCGTCGGGCTGTACACACGCACCAGCTTCAGACGACGCACGGCAGCGACGGCCGCAAGTTGCGCGAGCGCCTGCTTGCCGGTGCCGATCAGCGCGAGCACCTCCGCATCGGGCCGCGCGAGCCACTTCGTCGCCACGCCGGAGATGCCGCCCGTGCGCATCTGGCCGAGCGCGAACGCTTCGAGAATCGCCTTCAGCTGGCCGTTCGCGCTATCGAAGAGAATCAGCAGCGGACATGCGCCGCCTTCCGTGTGCGCCCACGTCTTGGTGCCGACTGTGCCGGCGTCCTGAAATGCCGCGCCGATCGCGTGGAGATTGCTGTGTCCCCACGCGACATGTGTCTTGCCCATGTTGCTCGCCGCGCCGCTCGCCTGCTGCGCGAGGCCTGCTTCGAGCGCTTCGATGGCGCCCGACAGATTCATCAGCGAGACGATCTGCTGCTCGGAAATCCACACGGGTGTGCTGGCCGCGTTCATTGCTCATCCTCGAAAATCGACGCGACGGGCGGTTCGAGCCGCAGCGTATTGACGGCGATCGCATGCGTGACGTAGCGGCCGATCAGCATCACGAAAGCCATGGCTTCCGCAGGCGTCACGAGGCTCGCGAATGCGTCGAACTCTGCCTGCGCTTCGAGACCGCGCGTACGCAATGCCTTCAGCGCACACGCTTGCGCGGCTTTATCGACGTCGCTCAGTTCCGTCGCAGCGGCGGGATCGAGCCGGTTGACCTGCGCGATCCACGTGCGCGGGAAACCGAGCTTCACGCTCAGTCGTTCATGCTGGTGACGCTCGTAACGGTTCTCCATGTAACTCGCCACCGTCAGCGCGCCGAGTTCCGTGAGCCGGTCGGGCAGCGCCTGCTTGAGCGCGTCGGTGAAATGCATGAATTGCAGGAGCACGTCGGGCGCATGGCCCGCGCACTTGAACAGCTCGCCGAGATAGCGCAAGCGCTCGACGCGCGGCGTCAGATAGGCGGCCAGATCGGCCCGCATGTCGGCCATTTCCAGCCGTGGAATCCTGTCGCTCATCAGGGTCTCCGTTTCGTTGTCGTTCGGATCGTCGCGGGCACTCAAAGCAGGCCAGCGCGATCGAGCACGCCATCGAGCCGCGCTTCCAGTTCGCGCGTAGCAGGCATCATCGGCAAGCGATGTTCGTTCGCGGGAATCAGGCCCATGCGCTTCATCATGTATTTGATGGGGATCGGATTCGTGTCGTAGAACACGGACTGATTGAGCTCGAACAGTGCGAAATGCAGCTTGCGGGCCGCCTCGTAGTCATCACGTTCGACGGCTTCGACGAGATCGGCGACCTTGCGCGGCGCCAGATTGCCGACCGCGTTCATCAGCCCGCACGCGCCGACCGCCAGCATCGGATAGCTCAGCTCTTCGAGACCGACGAACACGCGCCACTCGGGTCCGAACGCATCGAGCATGTGCGTGACGAAGGCCATGTCGTTGACCGCGTGCTTCATGCCGACGAGATTCGGCGCGCGCTCGCGGATCGCCTTGACGGTGGCGAGGTCCATGCTGACCGCCGCGCGGCCCGGGATGTGATAGATCAGCAGCGGCCGTTCGGTGCGCGCGGCGACATCCGCGTAGTACTCGACCAGCCCGCGCTGCGGCGGACGGATGTAGTAAGGCGTGACGACCAGCATCGCATCGACGCCCGCCTTGTCGGCGTGCTGCGTCAGTTCGACCGTCTCCGCGTGCGATTGCGAGCCTGTCGCGGCCAGCACGGGAACGCGGCCAGCCGCTGCCTCGACGGCGACGTCGACGAGGCGGTTGCGCTCGGCCACGGTCAGCAGGCTCGGCTCGGCCGTCGTGCCGTTCACGAGCACGCCGTGGCCACCATTGACGATTTGCCAGTCGACGAGCCGTGCATACGTTTCGTAGTCGACGGCCTGATTGCGGAAGGGCGTCACGATCGGGGTGATCGAGCCCTTCAGCCAGGAAAGTTCGCGCATGATCTGGATTCCTTGTCGATGAAGCGGCTTATGCGGCCTTGGCGGCATTCGTGCGATTGGTCGAAAAACCGGTCTGCGTGCCGAGCAGCGCGGGCGGCTCCTTCATGCTCTCCTGCCACAGCAGCGACTGCATGTAGATGTTGAGCGGCTGGTCCTGAATGGTCAGCTCGTACACGTAGTCGTCGTAGGACGCGTGGTTGTGCACGGCCCAGCCGGGCGCCGACAGCATCAGGTCACCGGCCTTCCACTCGTAGCGGTTGCCCGCCACCATGCTGTAGCCCGAGCCCGAAAAGTAGTAGTTGATGGCCGCGGATACGTGGCGATGCGGACGGTCGACGATCTTCGGCGGACGGATCGTCATGGTCGCGAAGAAATTCGGCGTGATGCCGTTGGTGCGGCCCGTCACCGGGTTGTACATCATGTACAGACGGCGGCCGACGTAGTCGCTCCCCAGCGCCTCGAGCTTGTCGAGTTCGGCCTTCACCTGTTGCCACGAAAAATGCAGCGGACGCGACTCGACCACCTGCGGATTGATCAGCGTTTCGTACGGCATCAGCAGACCGCCGTCTTCGCCGATCGGGAACGTGCCGAACGGACTGCGGCGCTTCGGGTCGTCGCTCGCGTGCGCGGTGAGCGTTTGCGTCGGCACTTCCAGTTCGACGCCGAACTCGGGCACATACACTTCCATGTGCTGCAGCAGCGGCGCATTCGAGTAGACCAGCCGCACCTGGATGTCGTCGGTGTCGTTCGTATGCGCGAAGGCGACGAAGGCGGGGTGATTCCACACGTCGTATTGACGGAACGCGATGGTGCGGCCCGCGACGCGCGTCGAGCCGCCGCCCCGGATGCAGAAGTTCACCTCGGTCGCGTTGTGGCGCATCGGCTCGGTCGATTCGCCAGGCAACAGGACTTGCAGCGACACCTGAATGCCGGGCGCAAGTCCGGGCGAGCCAGCGCGCGCTGACGGATGAACGATCAACGAATGACGGCGGCCGTCTGCGGGCCTCGGCAGCGCGGCCAGGCGCTCCACTTCCGCGTCGATCTGTTCGCGGCTCACGATCACGGGCGCCCAGTAATGATTGTCGCGGGGACGCTGGCCCGTCTGATCGACGAAGCTCGCTTGCGCCGGCCCGAATTCGCGTCTCAGGTCATGCATCGGAAAGTCTCCTCAAGGCACCCGCCCGAAGCGGTTCGCGGCGCGGTGCAAAAATGGAATCGAGGACTGAAAATTACTCGCCGAAGCTCTGTCGATCAAGATTGATATTTCAAATCAACATAAACATCGAAAGCGCTTGCTGCTACGATGCAAAACGTCCGAAAGTCATTATTCACAGCCATTCTGCTAGACTGCGGAATGCCCGATCGTTACACCCTTTTTAGTTGATTTATATTGATTAGATTGATTTCATGACGACCCGAGATCTGATGACGCGTGAGGAGGTACTGGCCCGGCTCAACATCAAGCCGGCCACCCTCTACTCGTACGTGAGCCGCGGCCTGATCGGCACCGCGCCGCATGACGACGGACGGCGCAGTCTGTACGTGCGCGCCGATGTCGAACGGGTGGGCAGCCGCAAGCGGGGCCGCATGCCGAAGGCGGCGTCGGCCGAATCGACGATGCGCTGGGGCGAGCCCGTGCTCGCCTCCGCGATCACGCACATCACGCCGCAAGGTCCCCTGTACCGCAACCGGTCAGCCGTCGAAATGGCGAAGGCAGGCTCGTCGTTCGAATCCGTTTCGCAACTGCTGATGACGGGCGTCTGGCAGGACGGCGTCACCGCGTGGGGCGCGCTCGACACGCCGCAAGCCGTGTTGCCGCTATTCGATGCGTACGCGGGCAAGCTCGACGGCAGCGATATCGCCAACCTGCTCGGCATGGTGCCGCTCGCGCTCGGCATGCAGGGCCGCGGCGCGGCGGAGATTTCCGATGGCAGCGCGGTGCAGGCCGCGCGCCTCATCATGCAGACGATGGCGGGATGTCTCGGATTCCTGAGCAAAGCGCGCGCGTTCGTGATGCGCGAGCGCGGCGAAAGTCTGGCCGCCTATCTGCTGCGCGCGGCGGGCGGCACGTGTACGCCCGATGCCGTGTTTGCCGTCAACGGCGCGCTGACGGTACTCGCCGACAACGAACTGGCGCCCGCCACTTTCGCGGCGCGAGTCGCGGCATCGACGAATGCCGACCTCTACAACTGCGTCGCGGCGGCGATCGGCTCGCACGTCGGCTTTTCGACGGGCACGGCGACGGAGAAAGTCGAAACGCTGCTGTTACGCGACGTTGCCAATCCGGATACGGCACCACGCCTGCAGATGGTCCGCGAAGTGGGCGCGAGTCTGTTCGGTTTCAACCATCCGCTCTATCCGGAAGGCGACGTGCGCGCCAATCTGATTCTCGAACAGGTGCGCGCGCTGCAGCATGCGACGCCGGAGACCGTCCCGACACTCGAATTCCTCTCGCTCGCAAAAGACAAACTGTCGATGCATCCCGGCGTGGCGATCGCGCTCGTCGTTCTTGCACGTGCGCTCGGCCTGCCGGATGGCACGGCCACGGCCTTGTGGATCATCAGCCGTACGGCGGGTTGGGTGGCGCATGTGCTGGAACAGCGCGCGCAGGCTTTTCTGCTGCGGCCGCGAGCGAAGTACATTGCGGCGTTGCGGATGTAGCGCGACCCGCGCGCGACTTCAGACAGTAAGGCCCGAAACCGTGTCACGCGCCATTTCCGCGAGCAGCCATGTGCGAAATGCCGAAACACGCGCGAGAGACTCCTCGCCCGCCGGATAAACGAGGTAATACGAGCCCTGGCCTTTCGCGGTCTGCGGCAACGCCTGCACGAGACGGCCCGACGACAGTTCGGTCCGCACCATTGCCGGGTCCACCACGGCGACACCCAGGCTTTCGCAGGCGGCCTGGATCACCATGTTGCGCGAGGCGAGCAGCAACTGACGGCCACCCGGCGGCAATGTATCCTGCGCAGCATCGGCCCATAAGGCCCAATCGTCTGGCCGCGTTTTGGCCGAGAGCAGCGTGAAGCGCGCGAGATCGACGACGCTTGACAGCGGCCCATTCGCCGTCAGCGTTTCAGGCGAACACACGACGATCAGCGACTCCTCGCGCAGGAAATCGCAATGCACGCCGGGCCAGTGACCGTCGCCATAGGCGATGGCGCAATCGAGCGCCTCGCGTTCCAGATCCACCTGCGCAATCGATACGCGAATCTCGACATTGGCGAACTGTTCCTGCACGGCCGTGAGCCGCGGCAACAGCCAATGCATCGCGAACGTCGGCAGCGAGTTCACGACGAGCGGCGCCGAGCGCTCGTTTGCTGCTACGCGCTGCCACGCCGACCAAAGCCGTTGCAGACATTGATCGACTTCGCCGTGCAGCATCCGCCCCGCTTCCGTGAAAGCGAGTCCACGTCCCGTGCGTGTGAACAGCCGCGTGCCTAGCCGCTCTTCGAGTACGCCAAGCTGATAGCTGAGCGCCGATGGGCTCAGATGCAGTTCGCGTGCCGCATGCACGAGGTTCAGATGGTGGCCGATCACCTGGAAGCTGCGCAGATGATTGATCGAAGGCAGCGCTTGTGTGCTCAAGGGGAAAGGCTCCGTCGATGGACGTCACCCATCGTATCCAGCCGCGCCGCGCGTCGCAATCCGGGATTGCCGCGATCAGAGATCGAGAACGAGTTCGTCCGATCGCGAACGCGAGCAGCATGGCAGGAACTGGTCGTTGCGGGCGCGCTCGTCGTCCGTCAGATACAGGTCGCGATGTTCGGGGTCGCCCGCCAGCACGCGTGTGAGACACGTGCCGCAGACACCCTGCTCGCACGACGTCTCGATGCGCACGCCGTGCGCGGCCAGCGCCTGCACCACCGTTTCCCGTTCGCTCACGCGCACCACTTTGCCGCTGCGCGCCAGCCGTACGGTGAACGCGTGTGCCGTAGGCGTGTTATCGCGGGTGTCGGCTGTGGGCGCGCTGAAGTACTCGCGATGCAAATGGCTGTCCACCCAGCCAGCCTGTTTCGCGGCATCGAGCGCATGGTCCATGAAGCCAGACGGGCCGCACACATACAGATGCGAACCAGGCGGCGGATCGCGCACGACGCGTGCAAAGTCCATTCGCGCATCGGCGGGTGCATCGTCGGTGTAGAGCGTGCAACGGCCTCGCAGATCCAGCGCATCGAGCCGGTCGAGAAAGGCCGCGCGCTTGCGATTGCGCACGCAGTAGTGCAACTCGAACGAAGCCTGCGTCTGCGCGAGCCGCTCGGCCATGCTCAGCAGCGGCGTAATGCCGATGCCGCCGGCGAGCAGCACCGAATGCCGCGCATCGTGCGCGAGCGGAAAATGATTGCGCGGCCCTTCGATACGCAACGTGTCGCCCACCTGCAAGGCGTGCATCGCGCGGGAGCCGCCGCGCGATGCCGCGTCGTTCTGCACCGCGATCACGTATGCGTCGCTTTGTTGTGGACGCCCGCAGAGCGAGTACTGTCGAACGAGACCTGCCGGCAGATGCACGTCGATGTGCGCGCCCGGCGTGTAGTGCGGCAGCGGCGTGCCGTCGAGCGGCGCGAGTTCGAACATGCGAATGCCGTCCGCAACCTCTTCGATCCTTCTGATACCTGTTTTCATGGGGGATTCGGATTGATGACGTCAGGCGCTCTGGCTCACGCTCGCCACCGCGTAGCGGCGCGACAGCCTCACGAGCAGCATCAGCAGCACGCCGATAGCAGGCAGCAGTGCGACAGCAAAGAGAATCGTGTCCGGCTTCCAGCCGTTCGCGAGCACCGCGCCCACCAGCATCGGCGAGCCGATCTTGCCGATCTGTCCCGCCGCGCCGCCGAGGCCGAGCGCCGTGGAACGCACTCGCGTCGGAAAGATCAGCGCGAACAACGCGAGCGGCGCGGACTGTCCGATACCGCCCGTAAAGCCGATCACGAAACCGCTCGGCAGCAGCGCGGCGAAGCGAGTGACCTCGAATGCCACGACCACCGTCGTCACGGCGAGCACGAGCAACGCGGGCAACAGCGAACGTGTCGGACCGAAGCGGCTCACCAGGTATCCGGCAAACCCGAGTCCGAGCATCGAACCGATATCGAGGCTCGCGAGCACATACGAGGTGTGCACGATCGAAATACCCGCTGTCTGCAGGAGCGGTGTGAGCCATACGGTCATCACCTTGATGGTCGCGTAACTCAGCATCAGGATGCCCAGCAGCAGCAACGTGATGCCCGCTCGGCCTTCGCTGAATATTTCCCGCACGGGCACGCCTTTGCGCGCCGTCTGACCTGCGCCTGTCGCCGCATTCAACCGCAACTGCTCGACGTCGATGACCTCGTTCGGAAAGAGCCGCTTGAACACGGCACGCAGCTTGTGCATCTTGCCGCGCGAAATCAGGAAATGCGGCGACTCCGGCAACCACGCAACGATCGCGAGCGCCGCGGCGATCGACAGCGCGCCGCCCACCACATACACCGCACGCCACCCGAAATGCGCGAGCACATAACCGTTGACGACTGCGCCCACTGCCGCGCCGAGCGAATAGTTGGCAAACAGCACCGCGACCGCGAGACCTCTGGAGCGGCTATGCACGTATTCCGCGCCGAGCGCCAGCACACAGGGAAAGATGCCGCCAAGGCCAATGCCACCGAGAAAGCGCACGATCAGCAGTTGCGTATAGGTCTGCACGGACGCCGTTCCCAGCGTGAGCGCGCCGATCAGCAATGCGGCGGCGATCACGAGTGGCCGGCGTCCGACGCGGTCGGCGAGATAGCCGAACACAAAGGTGCCGATCAATCCGCCCAGTTGCAATACCGAGAACACCGCGCCGAAACTCGCGAGCGGCACGTCGAGCGCGTGGGCCATCGCTTTCGTGGCAACGCTGATGGACTGCGTGTCGAGACCATCGAGGAAGATGACTGATCCACATAACACGAGGATCAGCCGCTGATAGGCCGAGAGCGGCCGGCCGTCGATCAGCGCGGCGGCAGCGCCAGGCGTTGCGGTCGATTGCATGTCTGTCTCCATGAGCGGGCGCCGTGCGTCCGGCCTGTTTTTTCTGGTTTCTTGCGTCGTTCACACCATCGCTGCAGGCGCGGGCTGATCGCTACGCGTCTCGGCGTCGATCATCGCGGCCAGCAGACGCCTTGCGCGAATCGCGGCGGCGTCGGTGGCGAGCAGCACAGGGCGCATCGAGAACAGCTCGCGCTCGCCCATGCGCGTCTGCACGCCTTCGATCATCGGCTTGTCCTGTTCGTGAAAGCCCATTTGCTGCCAGCGTGCCGTTTCGTCGTCAGCGTCAGGATCGTCGAGACGGTAGTTGCGCGAACTCGCGTACAGATACTGCGTCGACGCCGCGCCGATCGGCGTCACGATGTGCGTGCCGATCCGCACGAGGCCATGCTCGCGCGGCCTGCCGGCAGCTACCACGCCCGTCTCCAGCAGGCAGCAGCCCGGCGCGTGCCAGCGTATGTTCAGCCAGTAGTCCACGGGCGCATCGGGATCGTCGAGAAACGGGCGAAACGATTGCGGCGCGCGCGTGGCGGCCACCGTGCGCCGACTTTCCAGCGCACCGCCATCCTGCACGACGTCGTGTTTCGCCTGAAGAAAATCATCGACCTGCTGATACGGCGCATGCAGATAGTTCACATGCGAGAGGTCCATCAGATTATCGACGACCAGTTCGTAGTGCGCCTTCTGCGTCATCTCGTCGCCGACGGTCTTCAGTCGCGGCGACACCAGATGCGAGAAATCGGGGATCAGGCTCGCGTCGGCGCGCGATGGTTCGCCCGCCCAGATCCACACGAGGCCATGCCGGTCTTCCGCTGGAAAGCTGCGCACGCGCGCGCCGGGCGGAATGCGGCCGTCGCCGTGCGGATTCTTCGCGCAGGCGCCGCTGCAGTCGAATTGCAAGCCGTGATAGCCGCATTCGATGCCGTCGCCGACACGCTTGCCCATCGACAGGGGCGCAAATCGATGCGGGCAGCGGTCGATCATCGCGACGGGCGCGCCATCGCGTTTGCGGTACAGCAGCATCGGCTCGCCGAGAAGCTCCCGGGTGGATAAATCGGCGCCGACGTCGCGGCTCCACGCCGCGGCGTACCACGTGTTCCTCAGCAATTTCATGACTCGCTTTCCTCGAATAACGCTGTCGTTGGGGACAAGGGCAGGTTATCGGCGAAACACGAGTACGACAAACGCAATTATTTGGCGGCTGAGTCGCAATTTTTCGATGCCTGTATCGGGGGAAACGACAGGCCCGATCAGGAAGTTACTGTGCGCCCTGGCGCTGCTTCCAGTCAGCGTAAAGATCCGCATGCGCCTCCAGCCGAACCGGCTCATAACGGATCTTGATAGTCTGCTCCGCAAACGGCTTCGCCAGATCGGCGTACACAGCCGCTGTCGATAGCCCATAAGGCGCGCCATCCTCGTTGGAGTACGCGTAAAACACTTCACCGATGCCCGCCATCCGCATCGCGGCAAGACACATCGGACACGGATGACCGCTTGCATATACCGTGCAGCCCGCGAGATTCGGCGAGCCGAGTTTCTGGCTCGCCGCGCGGATCGCGTTCAACTCCGCATGCGAAGTCGGATCGTTGGTGTGCAGAATTTCGTTCACGCCGGTTGCGACGACTTCGCCATCCTTGACGATCACGGCGCCGAACGGCCGGCCGCCGCTTTCGACATTGCGGTAAGCAAGTTCGATGGCCTCAGCCAGGTAACGTTGTTGCGGGGTCATGGCAGTCACTCCTTGAATACGTCCGAGGAGTTTACGCTACGACGTTTCAAAACGTCTGCCAGTCGACTTCTGCCCTTGATTGACCGGCTGGCTCGCGTTGCACGCCTGCTTTCTTCACAGCAACCGCGCGAGCGGGCAACGGCGTCGCGTCCGTCGCCCGCTGCCCGCCATCGAGCCTGAACATCGCCACCGCCGCCTTGAGGCTCGCAGCCTGATCGGCCATTGCCTGCGCGGCCGCCGTCGCCTGCTCGACGAGCGCGGCATTCTGCTGCGTCACCTGATCCATCTGCGCGACAGCCGTATTGACCTGCTCGATACCCGTCGACTGTTCCGTCGACGCCGCCGCGATTTCGCTCATGATGTCCGTCACACGCTTCACCGAGCGGACCACGTCGTTCATCGTCTCGCCCGCGTCGTGCACGAGCGTCGAGCCCGTCGACACGTGCGCAGCGGATGTTTCGATCAACGCCTTGATCTCTTTCGCAGCGGCGGCGCTGCGTTGTGCGAGCGTGCGAACTTCGCCCGCGACGACCGCGAAGCCGCGGCCTTCTTCGCCGGCGCGCGCCGCTTCGACGGCGGCATTGAGCGCGAGAATGTTCGTCTGGAACGCAATGCCTTCGATCACCGAAATGATCTCGGACACGCGCGACGAACTCGATGAAATGTCGTCCATCGTCGCGACGACCTTGCGTACCACGTCGCCGCCCGTGGTCGCCGTCTGCGACGCATTGCTCGCGAGCGTGCTGCCCTGGCGAGCGTTTTCGGTGTTCTGCCGGACCGTCGATGTCAGCTCTTCCATGCTCGCCGCCGTTTCTTCCAGCGACGCCGCCTGCTCTTCCGTACGCTGTGACAGATCGGTATTGCCTTGCGCGATTTCACTCGCCGCGACCGAGATCGATTCGGCCGATTTCTTGATGTCGCCGACAATCGACGTGAGACGCAAGCGCATCGTGTCCAGCGATCCCATCAGGCTGTCGGCATCGCTGTTCGCAAGATCGACCTTGACGGCGAGATTGCCCTGCGCAATCTGCGCGGCGATCTCCTGTGCGGTGCGCGGCTCGCCGCCCAGCTGTCGCAAGATGCTGCGGGTAATCAGCGTTGCCGTGACGAGCGCGAGCGCAATCGCCGCCACCACGATCACCGCGATCAGCACGCGAATCCGCGCGTAGGTCGCGATGGCATCCTGCTGCGCGATGAGATTCGACTCGTCTTCGAAGTCCGCCAGCTCCACCGCGCGCGCAAGCCAGGTGCGTTGCGTCGGCCTCGCGCGTTCGAGCAGCAACTGCGTCGCGGCGATCGTGTCGTTCGCGAGACTGAGTTCGACCACCTTGCTCATCGGCGGCACGGCGGCGGACTCTTCCTGCTTGAGCGCGGCCATTAGCGAACGCTCGCGCGGGTCGGTTCCAGCCTCTTCCGCGAACATACGGTCGAGCTTCTGATAAGCGTCCGCATAAAGTTCGCCCTGCTTCGCGATCCGTTCGGCTTCGGTCCGCCGGTCTGCGGCAGTCGTGTAAAGCACGACGTTGCGCATCGCAATCGCGCGGTCCTGTATTGATGCGCGAAGCTCATTGGCGAGACGCGCCTGGGTACCGTTGACGCGCGCAATCTCATCGAGCTTGCCGTTCAACGCCCATAGGCCGTAAAAACCGATCATCGCCACAGCGAGCAGCAAGCCCGTCAACAAGCCGAATCCGGCAAGCAGGCGGGTCGAGACATTCAGGTTGCGCAGCTTCATTGCAGTCGTGCCCCGTTGTTGGTTACAACTTGTTTACGGCAAACCAACGAACGACTGAAGGCGGCTTTATGCCACACTGCGAATAGAATACGGACGTTCGCGAATAGCCGTTACCGATGCGTGACGGCACCCTCCAATACCCATCAGGAGATCGCCATGTCGCACAAAGGAAGCTGTCATTGCGGACGCATCGCGTTCGAGGTCGAAGGCGAGCCGACGGGCGTCATGGCGTGCAACTGTTCGATATGCCAGCGCAAGGGCGCGCTGATGTGGTTCGTCCCTTTCGAGCATCTCCATCTCACGACACCCGAGCAGAACGCCAGCACGTACACCTTCAACAAGCACGTGATCCGTCACCGCTTCTGCCCCAATTGCGGCATGCATCCGTACGGCGAAGGCACTGCGCCCGACGGCCGTCCGATGGCGGCCATCAACGTGCGCTGTCTCGAGGATATCGACATCGACGCATTGCCCGTCACGCACTTCGACGGCCGGTCGCACTAACGGTCGCGTCCAGGACGCTGCTCGCGCGTCAAGCTCAGGCGGGATTGGGTATCTGCTCACTTTGCTCGCGCGACCATTCGCGCACCGCGTTCGCGAACAGGTGCAGCGCGGGCGGCGTGTGCCGGTTCGCCGGGTAATAGAGGCACCATTGCCCGAACGACGGCCCCGCCGCCGGCAGCAAGTCGATCAGCACGCCTGCTGCAAGCAGCTCGCTCACGAGCGTCTCGGGCACCCACGCTATGCCGATGCCCGACAGCGCGGCCCACACCATCAGATTCAGGTTGCCGAGTGTGACTGACCCGCCGACATCGAGTGATACACGTCGGCCGCGATGTTCGAGATCCCAGCGGAACAGCGCGCCGCTTTCGAAGCGAAAACGGATGCAGCGGTGATCGAGTAAATCATTCGGATTCTGCGGCCGCCCATGCCGCTCGATGTACTCCGGTGAAGCGACCGCGCAAAAGCGCATCTCCGGTCCGAAGCGGATCGCGATCATGTCCCGCGGCACGTCTTCCATCACGCGAATACCCGCATCGAAGCCACCCGCGACGATATCGACGAGCCGCGTATCCACCACGAACTCCACTTGAATCTCGGGATATTTCTCGAGAAATGCCGGCAGCACCTGTTGGATCACTTCTTTCGCGCCATTCTCCGAGCAATTGATACGAATCGATCCCGAGGGCCGGTGCTGCCCCGACGTGGCCTCATCCACCGCGTCTTCGAGGTCGCGAATCGCGGGACTCACGCGGCGCAGCAGTTGCTCGCCAGCCTCGGTCAGCGCCATCGATCGCGTCGTGCGCGTAAAGAGCCGTACGTTCAGACGTCCCTCCAGCGCGCGCATGGCGTGACTCAGCGCGGATGGCGTCACACCCATTGCGCGCGCAGCGGCACTGAAGCTGCGGTGCTGCGCAATGGAAACGAAGGCCGATAGTTCCGACAGACCAGGACGCGGCATTAATGAAAATCTCTCATAAGGTCTTGCAAACCCAGGCCGATTGTTGAGCGCAATTATCGAGCCTATTCTGTATGTCCGCACCTGACTATCAAAGAGGAAATCATGCAGCAGCGCGAACTGGGCAAGTCCGGTTTCAAGGTATCCGCCATCGGACTGGGCTGTATGGGACTGAGCTTTGCATACGGCCCCGCGACGGAAGAGCAGCAGGCAATCCGTCTGCTTCACTCGGCGCTCGACCAGGGCGTCACCTTCTTCGACACCGCCGAAGCCTACGGCCCTCACACGAACGAGACCTTGCTTGGCAACGCTCTGTCAGCGAATCGCGACAAGGTCGTCATCGCCACCAAGTTCGGCTTCATCGACGGCCTGCCGCCGAAAGGACTCGACAGCCGGCCGGAAACCATCCGGGCCGTCACCGAAGCATCGCTCAAGCGCTTGAAGACAGACCGCATCGATCTGCTCTACCAGCATCGCGTCGATCCCGCCGTGCCGATCGAAGACGTCGCGGGCACCGTGCGCGATCTCATCAAGGAAGGCAAGGTATTGCATTTCGGTTTGTCGGAGGCAGGCGCCAGCACGATCCGTCGCGCGCACGCCGTGCAACCCGTCGCTGCCGTGCAAAGCGAGTACTCGCTGTGGTGGCGCGAGCCGGAAGCCTCCTTGCTGCCGACGCTCGAAGAACTCGGCATCGGCTTCGTGCCGTTCAGTCCGCTAGGAAAAGGCTTCCTGACAGGCGCCATCGATGCCAGCACGACGTTCGACAAAACCGACTTCCGCAACATCGTGCCGCGATTCACGGAAGAAAACCGCAAGGCCAATGCGGTGCTCGTCGAAGCGCTCGGCGCGATTGCCGATAGCAAAGGCGTGACGCGCGCGCAGATCGCGCTGGCCTGGTTGCTGGCGCAAAAGCCGTGGATGGCGCCGATTCCCGGCACCACGAAGCTGGCTCGTCTCGAAGAAAACATCGGCGCGGCTGCGATCGTGCTGTCGGCGGATGAACTCGCGCGGATCGATACGGCGCTGAACGGTATTGCGATTGTCGGCGACCGTTATCCGGCGCATCTTCAGCAACGCGTCGACCGCTAACCAGCCGGCGCGATACGGACGACGTGTATATCGCGTCGTCCGTTCTCGCATGTCAGCGCAGCGAGCGGAAGCTCACGCGCACTTCGTCCGTGAACGCTTGCGGTTGTTCCCACGCTGCAAAGTGGCCGCCTTTCGGCAGACGGTTGTAGTGGATCAGCTTCGGATACGCCTTTTCAGTCCAGCTCTTTGGCGCCGAGTAGATTTCATCCGGGAACACGCTGACCGCGACGGGAAGCGTGACGTGCTTCGGTGCAAAGAAGTTGAGCTTGTTCTCCCAATAGAGACGCGCCGACGAGATGCCCGTATTCGTCACCCAATACAGCGTGACGTTATCGAGTACATCGTCGCGCGACAGCCCTTCCGATTGACCGTCGAACACGCGCGCAATCATCGCCTGACTCGCGGCGTCGTGATCGAGCATCCACGCGGCAAGACCGATCGGCGAATCTTCGATGCCATACAGCGTTTGCGGCCGACCCGCCATTTCTTGCGCGTAGCCCAAGCCGTGCTTGTAGAAGTAGTCGAGTTGATCGAATGCGTGCTGTTCGTCGGGCGACAGACCGGCGGGCGGCGGGTTGCCGTACTTGAGCGCATTCGCGATGTCGTCGGGCACGGTGGCGGGCATGTTCGTATGAATGCCGATCAGTCCGGGCGGCGTGAGCAGCGCCATCTGCTCGGTGACGGCATTGCCCCAATCCCCGCCTTGCGCGACGTAGCGCGTGTAGCCGAGACGCTGCATCAACACCACCCACGCGCGTGCAATGCGGGCCGGGTCCCAACCCGTCGCCGTCGGCTTGCCTGAGAAACCGTAGCCAGGAAGCGAGGGAATCACGACATCGAACGCATCCGATGCATTGCCGCCGTGCGCTGTCGGATTGGTCAGAGGATCGATCACCTTCATCTGCTCGATGATCGAGCCAGGCCATCCATGGGTGATGATCATCGGCAACGCGTCTTTCTGCTTCGAGCGTACGTGGATGAAGTGAATATCCAGCCCGTCGATTTCCGTGACGTATTGCGGCAGCGCATTCAGTCTTGCTTCTACCTTGCGCCAGTCGTAGTTGGTCGACCAGTAAGTGGCGAGCTTTTGCATCGTCGCGAGTTGCACGCCCTGTGAGGCATCGGTGACAGTCTCGCGCTCGGGCCATCTGGTTGCCTTGATGCGTCTGCGCAAATCCGTCAACTGCGACTCCGGCACGTGCACGCGAAGCTTGCGAATGGCCATCTTGTCGCCGCCTGTGGCGGGCGTGATTTCAGTGATGCCCTGACTGGTTTGCGCAAACGCGAATTGACTCAACGAACCTGCGGCAACCGCGGCAGCGGCCACGCCGATGAAGCGGCGACGCGACGGGACTTGAGGAAGGATATCGTTTTGCATGGAAGCTCCTGTTGGCAATAAGCACGAGTAGGTGGAGCGATGAGCGCCGCAGCGATTGATATCCCGGGCATACCGCTTGTCACTGCCCGTCTGAAAGCCCATACGTCGAGCCATTCGGCAAAACTCACATCGTCACCGGTTCGCTGCGAATCGAAATTCGTGATTCGTGATTCATAATTCGCAGCAAGTGAGCGGATTATGTGAACGCGGCCACATGGCGTAAATACCAGCGGCGGCACAACACTTGTGTCGGCGATGAACAACTCATGGTCGATGCCATGGAGCGTCTGATCATCGGAAAACAGTAGTGCTATTGAATGTCCGGCCAATCCGGAAGGCAGGACAGCGGAAAGGGAACCTTCGTCACGCGTGATCTTATAGACCTGGCCAATGTCACGCAGCGCAAGGACAGCCGTGCAATTGACGCGACGCTAACGCATGAATGTCGATGATTCCGCGTCTTGAAGCGTTCAATCCCACACCCGCAGCCCAACTGTCTGGTTGCGTGCGACACGTTTGGAACGGACAAGGCCGACATAAAAGCACGCTCTTTCTCTGCGAGAAAGAAAGTTCTCCATTGTTGCCAGGCAAGCCCTTAGCGCGAGCCGTCTGCAAAGACGATGAACCCACATGCCCCTTCGGATGCAGCCACCTCACAGACAGTCATATGCTGTCGCGGCACTTCCCAAAGCGTTTCTTCGCGCATGACTACCTGCTCGAATCTGGCACCGGACAACGCCTTGGAAGCGCAAGGCGCTTGACACTATGATTATCATAGTTATATCTTGCCTAATCGCGATGCAGATCGTGAGACGTCACGATTCCCCATTCGGAAAGGATGTGAGCCGGGTTGGGCGCGCGGCCTGTGCGTTTTATCGGTCGCGCGTTCGTGCTGTTTCGAAGTGCATGAACGCCGGCGCATCACCACAGACGGAAACCGCTTCATGGACAAGATTCACAGCCTGCGCGTCTTTTCGCGGGTCGTCGAAACCGGCAGTTTCACTGCCGTAGCCAATGTACTCGACAGCAACGTGGCGCGCGTCTCGCGTGCCGTTTCGGAACTCGAAGACGATTTGCGCGTACGGCTCTTTCATCGCACGACGCGACGCATCACGCTCACCGATGCAGGCGCGCGCTATTACGAGCGATGCCAGCAGATTCTCGCCGACCTCGACTACGCCGACGCCGAAGCCGGCAACGCGATGAACGAGCCGCACGGCACGCTGCGCGTGCACGCGATGCCGGGCCTTGGACAAACTCATCTCGCCGCATGCATCGTCGGCTATCAGGCGCGCTATTCGAACATCGAGATCGAACTCGTGCTGTCGTCGACGATGCCGCGGCTCGTCGAGGAACAGTTCGACGTGTCCGTCGTGACGGCGCAGACGCTACCCGATTCGGGTTACGTCAGCCAGGTGACGGGCACCAGCTACAGCATGCTGGTCGCCGCGCCGTCGTATCTGGAGAAGCATGCGCCTTTGCACTCGCCGGACGATCTGGACGGTCACGCATTCGTGCGGCTGCAGTCGCCCGCCTCGCCGACAGATGGATGGCAACTCGAAGGCGCGGACGGCGACGTGCTGCTGAATGCGTCGGCGGCCCGCTACCGGATCAACGATCCTGAAGCGTTGCGCGTGGCGCTGCGGGCCGGCGCGGGCATCGGCGCGCTCGCGGTCTATTCGGCGATCGACGATCTTCGCGCGGGCACGCTGGTTCGCGTCCTGCCGCAATTCCAGCTGCCGACGCGCAATGTCTATTCCGTCTACGCGTCGCGCCGCTATGTCGATGCGAAGATCCGTACGTTCGTCGACTTCCTCAAGGACGATCTCAGCAAGCGGCTCGCGGCCCAGGAAGCCACATTGGTTTCGTGACGACGCATGCCGTCGCTCACACCGCGACGATTCCCGTCAGATTGCCGGCGTCGCGCAGCACGACGTGCATATCGGAGCCGTCCAGCGAAACGCGACGGATCGTGCCGCCCAGATCGCTCACATACGCGACGTTGCGGTAAGGATGCACGGACAATCCGATTGCCTCGTTGAAGCCTTCGAACAGGACTTCGGCATGCAATCCGGTTTCGCCACGCTGCTGAAGCCGGCAGCGATTCAGCGTGTTGCCGCACGGCGGCGCGCCGCGATCGGTCCAGTAAAGCGTCATGGTTGCCGCGTCGAGTTCGAGATCGACGGGCTCCGGCAAGTTGTCGAAGAGCGTTTCGATATCGTCGCGTGAGGCTGGCGACACGCTCTTGCGGAGCGGATTCAACGGCGCGCGCAGGATGCGTCCCGTGTTCGACTTCGTCGCGCCCTTTTGCGTCCAGTACATCTGCTGCCGTTCGACATCGAGCGCGAGTCCGACGCACCAGTTCCGCGCGTCAGCCTGATGGTGCGCGCCATAGCCCGTTTGCACGAGCGTCTCCAGCGACGATCCGTCGAGCTTGCAACGCATCACACGCATGCCTTCGCGGTCGCACCAGTAGAGATGTCCGCCGCGCGGCTCGATGAGCAGTTGCTTCGGCGTGTGCGTCAGGCCGGGCGGCACGATGGTCGTCAGATCGCCGCCATCGAGATCGCAACGCATGATGAAGCCGTCGTTACGCGACGGCACGCCCATGTTGGTCCAGTAGAGATGACCGCGCGCCGTGTCGATGGCGATGCCGTCCGGTCCCGCACAGCAATCGTCGACCAGCACTTCGAACCCGCTGCCGTCGATCATCGCCGAGAGCACGCGATTGCCGCCGTGGTCGAGGAAGTACAGACGCATGTCATCCGATGCGTCCGCCCGTTCGACGTGGCTGTCCAGGAGCGCGTGCTCCATCACTGACCCGCCACGGCAAAGCCGCGATACGGCAGCAGCGGAACGAACAGCTGGATCTCGAGTTTGCCCGCCTGCATCAGCGGCAGCGCTTCGATCGTGGCGCGCGCCGCACTTTCATCCGCAGCTTCGATCAGCAGGCACGCACCCGGCAAGTCCGCGCGGGTCCACACCTGACGGATCGTATCCGTCGCGTACTGTGCTTTGACATACGCGACTTCCATCGCGCGCTGCTCGTTCGTGACGGGTGTGGCGTCTTGCTTGACGCGCATTGCAAACAGAAACTGCATGAGAACTCCTTCGACTTTTCCGTGTGATTGAACTCACGTGCAGTCTAGGGAGCATGCTCGAGCGGAAAAAGGCGGCGTTCCGTAAAAGGCTCTTTTACGGAGCCTGAAAAATGCGGGCCTGCGGAGAATCAAAACGCCTTGGCAAGCCGGAATGCCGACACGGCTTCGCGCATCGTCTGCGCCTGGCTTTCCAGCGCGCTCGCTGCAGCGGCCGCCTGCTCGACGAGCGCCGCATTCTGTTGCGTGACCTGGTCCATCTGGCTCACCGCGAGGCCGACCTGCTCGATGCCGTCGCTCTGCTCGGCCGTCGCCGTCGTGATTTCGCCCATGATGCCCGCGACGTTGCGCACCGACCGCACGATCTCGGTCATCGTCGCGCCCGCCTGCGCGACGAGTCCGTTGCCGTTCTGCACGTGATCGATGGACGTGCCGATCAGCGCCTTGATCTCGCGTGCGGCGCCAGCGCTGCGCTGCGCGAGCGTGCGCACTTCGCCTGCGACGACCGCGAAGCCGCGGCCCTGCTCGCCCGCACGCGCCGACTCGACGGCCGCGTTCAGCGCCAGAATATTCGTCTGGAACGCGATACTGTCGATCATGCCGATGATGTCCGCGATCTTGCCCGAACTCGAACTGATCTCGGCCATCGTATGCACGGCGCGCTCGACCACGTCGCCGCCCTGCTGCGCGAGATCGGCTGCATTCGTCGCAAGCCTGTTGGCTTCGCGCGCGTGCTCGGCGTTCTGCTTCACGGTCGATGTCAGTTGCTCCATGCTCGCCGCCGTTTCTTCGA
The DNA here is from genome assembly GCF_013426895.1 of Paraburkholderia largidicola. NCBI lineage: Bacteria > Pseudomonadati > Pseudomonadota > Betaproteobacteria > Burkholderiales > Burkholderiaceae > Paraburkholderia > Paraburkholderia largidicola. Next base: position 2,130,347 of record NZ_AP023176.1, read on the forward strand.
GCGACGCCGACTGCTCTTCCGTGCGGCTCGACAGATCGAGATTGCCTGCCGCGATCTCGCGCGCCGCCGTATGAATCGCTTCGCAGCTTTCGCGCACGCCGGACACCGTTCGCGTGAGACCCGACTGCATGCGGTGCATCGCGGCGAACAGCTGGCCGATCTCGCTCCTGCTCGCTTCGGGCACGCGCACCGTGAGATCGTTGGAAGCAATGCGATCGAGCACGTCGGCCGCCTGCGCAAGCGGCGTGGTGACAGTCCGTTGCAACGCGATGTACGCGAGTACGATCAGGCCGACTGCGATCGCGATGCCGAGCATCACCGTGCCGACGATCCATTGATAGCGAGCGTTGCCGCTCGCCAGCGCATCTTCGGAAAGCTGGTTGGCGAGCTTCTGGAATTTCTCGACGTTAGCCGAATAGGCCGCGCCCGACGCGGTGATATCGCGATCGTTGAGGGCCGCGTAGGTGGCCGTGTCGCCGTTGCGCAATGCGTCGGCGGCACGGTTCAGAGTGGTGGCAAGTTGCGTTGCCGAATCGAGCAGCTGCTGCTTGAGCGCGGCGTCCATGCCGTCGAACGCGTCCGACTTCTCGAAAGCCTGCGTCTCGCGCACGGACAGGTCGAGCGAGCGCTGCGCGCTTTGCAGCGCCGAGTCGCGCGTGGCCGTGTCATTGCGCTCTTTCAGCGCGGAGTAGGCGCGCACCATCGCCGAACGCGTGCGCGTCGTGTCCTTGTACGCATCGTTGACGAGAATGGTCTGACGCGCCATTTCACGCAGATTTTGCGCGTTGCCGTTGGTGATCTTCAACGCCCCGATGCCGACCACGCCGCCCAGCAGAATCATCGACGCGAATACCACAAGCAAAGCAAGAAGGCTGGCCCGTACCGTAACGTTGCGCATGCTGAGCGATGCCAGCACGCGCTGGCGAAGAGTTGAGTGAACAGCTTTAACGGCAATATCGGGGAACGCTTTAGGACGTTCGGGAAATATCGACGATTGCGATGATCGTCGTGTCGGCGATGACGCGTGAACCGGGCTATTGCGGCGCGAGCGCGCTAATTGCGATGTGCGGGGAAGGGGTCGGCGAAACGCCGCGAAGAAATCTCGCGTCGGGCGGAGGCGGTTGACCTCGCCCGGGCGAGCAATACGTGAAGAGAGGCGCTGCTTTTGCCAGATCTATCTGCGCGACTGTGGTTCACACAGTACGCAGCATCTCCAGCACCCGCACGACATCGGCGTCGGCAAGGTCGCCTTCCGGTTCCTTGCGAATGAGCAGCAAGTCCATCAGGTCGTTATCGCTCAGTTCGAGCAGGCGCGTGAGCGCGCCTACGTCCGCATCACTGAGATCATGCTCATATCGGCTGAAAAAACGCTCGAAAATCAGATCGTTTTCCAGCAGGCCACGCCGGGCGCGCCACTTCAGACGCGCGCGACGCAGCGGGTCGGACTGATGCGATGATTCGTCCATGTCAGTACGCGCAGGGCCGCTCCCAAGCGGACTGACCGCCCCTCGGGGGGCAGCGAACGATAGGGAGCGTGGGGGTTAATCATTCAGACAGCCCGGCGGACCATCAATTCCTTGATCTTGCCGATCGCCTTGGTCGGGTTGAGCCCCTTCGGGCACACGTCGACGCAGTTCATGATCGTATGGCAACGGAACAGACGGTACGGATCTTCCAGGTTGTCCAGCCGCTCGCCCGTCGCTTCATCGCGGCTGTCCGCGATGAAGCGATACGCTTGCAGCAGCCCCGCCGGGCCGACGAACTTGTCCGGATTCCACCAGAAGCTCGGGCACGACGTCGAGCAGCTCGCGCACAGAATGCACTCGTACAGCCCGTCCAGCTCGTCACGCTCTTCCGGCGACTGCAGACGCTCCTTCTCCGGCGGCGGCGTGTCGTTGATCAGATACGGCTTGATCGAGTGATACTGGTTGAAGAACTGCGTCATGTCGACAATCATGTCGCGAATCACCGGCAGGCCGGGGAGCGGTCGCAGCACGATCTTCTGCGGCAGGTCGTTCAGGTTCGTCAGGCAGGCAAGACCGTTCTTGCCGTTGATGTTCATCGCGTCCGAGCCGCACACGCCTTCGCGGCACGAGCGACGGAACGACAGCGTTTCGTCCAGTGCCTTCAGTTTCACCAGCGCGTCGAGCAGCATGCGCTCGTGCGAGTCGATCTCGATCTCGTACGTCTGCATGCGCGGCGCGGCGTCCTTGTCCGGGTCGTAGCGGTAGATTTCGAATGTACGCTTGGCCATGGTGTGGGGTCCTTTGTGCTTTAGAAGGTACGCGCTTAGAAGGTTCGTGCCTTCGGCGGCACCGATTCGACCGTCAGCGGGTTCATGTGCACCGGCTTGTAGTCGAGGCGGTCGCCTTCGCTGTACCACAGCGTATGGCGCAGCCAGTTCTCGTCGTCGCGATGTTCGAAGTCGTTCTGCGCGTGCGCGCCACGGCTCTCCTTGCGCGCTTCCGCCGACACCATCGTCGCGCGCGCCACTTCGATCAGGTTCTCCACTTCGAGCGCTTCCACGCGCGCCGTGTTGAACACCTTCGACTTGTCCTTCAGGTGAATGTTGTCCACACGCGCGGCCACTTCGCGGATGCGCTCGACGCCTTCGGCCAGCAGCGCCGACGTACGGAACACGCCTGCGTGCTTTTGCATCGTCGAGCGGATATCGTTCGCCACGTTCTGCGCGTATTCGCCCGAGCTGGACTTGTCCAGCTTCGCCAGACGCGAGAGCGCGAAGTCAGCGGCATCCGCGGGCAGCGGCTTGTGCTCCTTGACTTCCTTCACGTGCTTGACGATATGGTTGCCGGCCGCGCGGCCGAACACCACCAGATCCAGCAGCGAGTTCGTGCCCAGGCGGTTCGCGCCGTGCACCGACACGCACGAGCATTCGCCCACGGCGTAGAAACCGTTGATCGGGTCTTCGTGGCCCTTCGCGGTGCCCACGACCTGACCGTGAATATTGGTCGGAATGCCGCCCATCTGGTAGTGGATGGTCGGCACAACCGGGATCGGTTCCTTGATGCAGTCGACGTTCGCGAACTTCAGCGCGATTTCGCGGATCGACGGCAGACGCTTCATGATCGTCTCGGCGCCGATGTGCGACAGGTCCAGCAGCACGTGGTCCTTGTTCGGACCGACGCCACGGCCTTCCTTGATTTCCTGGTCCATCGAGCGCGAGACGAAGTCGCGCGGCGCCAGATCCTTCAGCGTCGGCGCGTAGCGCTCCATGAAGCGCTCGCCGTCCGAGTTACGCAGGATGCCGCCTTCGCCGCGCACGCCTTCCGTAATCAGCACGCCCGCGCCTGCGACGCCCGTCGGGTGGAATTGCCAGAATTCCATGTCTTCGAGCGGGATGCCCGCGCGTGCGGCCATACCGAGGCCGTCACCCGTGTTGATGAACGCATTGGTCGAGGCCGCGAAGATCCGGCCCGCGCCGCCCGTGGCGAACAGCGTGGTCTTGCCTTCGAGGATGTAGACGTCGCCCGTTTCCATTTCCAGCGCGGTCACGCCGAGCACGTCGCCTTCGGCGTCGCGGATCAGGTCCAGCGCCATCCATTCGACGAAGAACGTGGTCTTGGCCGCGACGTTCTGCTGGTACAGCGTGTGCAAGAGTGCGTGACCGGTACGGTCAGCGGCTGCGCACGCGCGTTGCACGGGCTTCTCACCGTAGTTGGCCGTGTGGCCGCCGAACGGACGCTGATAGATCGTGCCATCCGCGTTACGGTCGAACGGCATGCCGAAGTGTTCCAGTTCGTAGACGGCGTTCGGTGCTTCGCGGCACATGAACTCGATCGCGTCCTGGTCGCCGAGCCAGTCGGAGCCCTTGATCGTGTCGTAGAAGTGGTAGTGCCAGTTGTCTTCGCTCATGTTGCCGAGCGACGCGCCGATACCGCCTTGCGCCGCGACCGTGTGCGAACGCGTCGGGAACACTTTCGACAGCACGCAGACGGAGAGACCCGCACGTGCGAGTTGCAGCGATGCGCGCATTCCGGAGCCGCCTGCGCCGACGATCACCACATCAAACTTGCGACGCGGCAGGGAATTCTTGATTGCAGCCATTCTTTACACTCTCCAGAGAATCTGCGCAGCGTAGCCCGCACACGCGAGCAGCCAGACGATCGTCAACGCCTGCAGCAGAAGCCGCGTGCCAACGGGCTTGATGTAGTCCATCCAGATATCGCGGATGCCGACCCACGCGTGATAGAACAGCGCCAGCAGCGTGACGAAGGTGGCGAGCTTCATCCACTGCGTGGCGAAGATCCCGGCCCAGCCGTCGTAAGAGAATGCGTGCGCGCCGAAGAACCAGGCGAGCAGGATGACGGTGTACACGGCCATGATGACGGCCGTGATGCGCTGCGCGAGCCAGTCGCGCAGGCCATAGTGCGCGCCCACGACGAGGCGCTTCGAACCAATCCGGTTATTGGAGGACATGTTTTTAGAATGCTCCGAACAGTTTGAGCGCGAAGGCGATCGTCAGGATCGACGACACCACCAGCACGACGACCGACGTGCTCTTGCCGCGCTCTTTCGACACCGCGTCGTGGTTCATGTCCATCGTCAGATGGCGCACGCCCGCGCAGAAGTGGAACAGGAACGCCCAGGCCAGCACCAGCACGATCAGCTTGACGATGATGTTGGACAGGAAGCCCTTGAACACCTCGTAGCTCAGCTCGGAGGTCAGGCTCTGGTCAAAGAGGTACAGCAGGAACGGAAGGAAGATGAACAGCAGGCCGCCGCTCACGCGGTGAAGAATCGACACCCGCCCCGCGAGAGGAAGACGATATGCCGTCAATATCTGCCCGATACCGATGTTCCGGTATTCCGGCCTCGGTTTTTTCAATGTGTCTGCCACAGTAGACCCCTTTCGGTTCTTCAAACGAAACAACGTCGGCATAGCCGCACGCCACCACAGGCGCGATGCGTCCTGCCTTGCTCCTCTTGACGATTGTTGGGGACGTTATCCGGGGAGACGTACAGGGGCGGCGGACCGCGCGATAGCGATATTTTGTCGCGGGACTGTTATACTGTCCAATATCTATCGCGTCTTTCTGAAATAGCTTTTCCATATATCGCATGGAACTGCGTCATATCCGCTACTTCCTCGCCGTTGCCGAAGAGCGCAACGTGACCCGCGCCGCCGAAAGGCTGGGCATCGGTCAGCCGCCCCTCAGCCAGCAAATCCACGCGCTCGAAGACGAAATGGGCGTGCGCCTGTTTCGCCGCACAGGGCACGGCGTCGTGCTGACGGAAGCGGGCGAAGCCTTCGCCGCCGACGCCAAACGCATCCTGCACGACACGCGTATTGCCGTCGAAAAGGCGCAGAGCGCCGGACGCGGTGAAATCGGGCAGTTGAACATCGGCTTTACGGGCTCGGCGGCTTTCAATCCTGTCGTGTCGAAGCTGATCCGCGCTTACCGGCAGGCTTATCCAAACGTCACGCTAACGCTGGCGGAAGGCAACACGGCGCAACTGCTCGCCTATCTCGACGAACGCCGCGTGGACGTCGCGTTCGTGCGGCTGGGTAGTCAGTCGCCCGCTGGCGTGCAATTCCATCACATCGCTGTCGAGCCGATGAAGATCGTGTTGCCCGCCACGCATCGTCTTGCGAAGAAGCGCAAGATCGCGCTGTCGGATCTGGCCGAAGACCCGTTCGTGATGCTGCCGCGCGAGGCGAGCCCGACGTTGCATGATGTGATCGTCGGTGCGTGCAGGGACGCTGGCTTCGAGCCGATTGCCGGGCAGCAGGCGCCGCAGTTGTCGTCGGTGGTGAATCTCGTGGCGGCGGAGTTCGGTGTGTCGCTGGTGCCGGCTTCTGTTTGTCAGATACAGGTTGAAGGCGTCGTGTACACCGACGCGCTCGGCAAACCTATTTCGATCCGGCTGGTGCTGGCATCGCGGATCGAATCGACGCCAGCAAAGACGGCGAATTTTCTTGAGAAGGCGTTGGTGTTTGCGGCGGACGTGCGGTAGTTTGCGGCGCTAACGTAAGCGTGACTGGCGATAGCGCTACGGCTGCGATCACGTGCGCATGTGCCGCTGAACCGACTGACGGGCGCTACGCGTTCAACAACGAAAACGTAATGTCTTGCGCGCCTTCCCATAGAACGAGTTTGCCGAATGCTTCCAGGTGCTCGTGGCCTTCGATCAACGTGAAGAAATGATTGCCGGCCAGTTGGCCCATTTTGCTCGCGAAGATGGAGCTGCCATAGACGAACAGAAATTCCGTCTCGCTGAAGCCGCCCGGATAAAGAAGAATATCGCCACGTGACGCGTGGCTGGTGTGATTCTCGAAAGTCAGACCGGTATCGAAATCGCCAAGCGGAATCCACACTGCTTCACCGCTCCAGCGAGAATGGATGACCTTGTTCCTGAATGGCAGCAATTCGACGAAGCGTTGGCAGGTGCGCGGCGCTTTCTGTTCTTCGAGTTGTCCGACGAAGCGGAATGGTCCAGCCTCTACAAGAATCTTTTTCATATCGTCTCCATGTGATGATCTATCAACTACCCAACAGTTGACGTGCCTGGTTCTCTCCGCGCGGCAAGGTCGGAGTCTATAGTAACGGCTCCAGAGCCCGGACCCGGATCAATCCGTTTGACCGCCGCTCAGCAGCCGTTCAAGCGGTCCGGGCAAGCCCCGGTTCGGCTTGACTGGCGGCTGGGCAAAACTGCCCTTCGCCGCCTTTTTCGGACCTAGCCGGATAAGGCCCTCGAGCTGGGTAATCGCACTCGACACGCCATCGACGACGGGCACCGGCAATTCATCACGGATCTCACGAGCGAGCCCGGCGAGAGGCGCGCCGGCGATGATGATCACGTCGGCACCGTCATCGTCGACCACCTGGTTGCACAGCGCCTTCAATCTCGAAGCGTAATCCTGCTGCACGCTGCCGATATCGCGCAGCGGTTCGTCGAGCGCGCGGATGCTCGCAAGCCGGCTCGCCAGACGACTGCGCTCGACCGTCTCGCGGTACCACGCCTTGATGCGTGGCGAAATCGCGATGATCGAAAATCGCTGCCCGAGCGTTGCAGCGGTCATCAGTGAGGACTCGGTCAGCCCGACCACCGGCACGTCGATCAATTCCTTGATGCCCTGCAGGCCAGGGTCGCCGAACGCTGCGACCACGACGCCATCGTAGGTACCGTGGTGTTCGGCCGCCACACATGCGGTCGCGTAAGCGCCGACCAGCGCTTCAAAGCGGGTCTCGATATATGCAACGCCGAACGGCGCGGTCGCGACCGCGATCTCCGTTCCCGGAGAAGCGCTGCGTTGGGCTTCTGCCTGAATCAGCGTCGAGACACTTTCGGAGATGTTGGGGTTGATTACCAGGATCTTCATGCTGCTCTCCGATATCAGAGGTCGACGTACTGCGGCTTGCCAGCAGCGAGAAACCGGCCCCGGCCCGCTTCCGGCTCGAGATAGCGACCGCTCTCGACCAGCAGTTCGCCGCGTGACAGGCAGTGCATCGGCCACCCCTGGACGGTGCGGCCCTCGTACGGCGTGTAATCGACGTTGTGGTGCAGCGCGTCGTTCGCGATGGCAACTTGCCTTAGCGGGTCCCACAGCACGATGTCGGCATCTGCACCGATCGCGATCGTTCCTTTGCGCGGATAAAGGCCGTACAGCTTCGCGGGATTCAAAGACGTCAGTTCCACGAACTTGTGCACCGACAGCTTGCCGCGGCTCACGCCATCGAACAGCAGCGCCAGTCGGGTTTCGATGCCGGGAATACCGTTCGGGATGTGTTCAAACGAGACTGCTTCCCCGCCGGGCTTCTTGCCCTGCGGATCGTCGAATGAGAACGGCGCGTGGTCGGACGAGAACACGCTGAATACGCCACGCTTTAGCGCGCTCCACACAGCCTTCTGGCTGGACGCGTTGCGCGGCGGCGGACTGCAAACGCACTTCGCGCCGTGATAGCCGTCCTCCTGACCGAGGTCTTCCGCAGTCAGATACAGGTACTGCGGGCAGGTCTCGGCGTAGATGTTCAGGCCGCGTTGCTGCGCCCATTCGATCTGCTCGATCGCGTCCTCGCCCGATACATGGACGATCAGGATCGGTACGTCGACGAGTTCGGAGAAGGCAATTGCGCGATGCGTCGCCTCCCGCTCGACCACGGCCGGGCGCGAAAGCGCGTGATACATGGGCGCGTACTTTCCGGCTTCCGTGAGCCTGTCGGTCAGCCACGCGATGCAGTCCGAATTCTCGGCATGCACCATGACCAGCGCCTGGTTGCGGCGTGCAACGTCCATCACCTCGAGGATCTCGCGGTCGCTGAGCTTGAGATCATCGTAGGTCATGTAAATCTTGAAAGACGTGTAGCCGGCCGCGATCAGTTCTGGCAACTCCCGCTCCAGTACCTCGGGCGTCGGATCGGAGACGATGAGGTGGAACGCGTAGTCAGTGACCGCGCGACCATCGGCGCGGCGATGGTAGTCGGCCACTGCGGCTTTGAGCGATTGCCCCTTTGCCTGTGCGGCGAACGGGATGACCGTCGTCGTGCCACCGCACACAGCGGCGCGTGTGCCGCTCAGGAAGTCATCCGCCATCTTCAGCCCTTCCGGCATGGGCTGATCGAGATGGCAGTGCGCGTCGATACCGCCGGGCAACGTCAGCAGGCCCGTCGCGTCGATCTCCCGCCTGCCTGCGCCCAGATCGCGGCCCAGCGCTACGACGATGCCGTCCTTCACGCCAATATCGCAGTTGAAGCGCTCGGACGCGGTAACCACGTCGGCGTTGCGGATCACGAGGTCGTACACAGATGTCATGGCAAGCCTCTCAGGCAACTTCGGAAAACAGCCGACCCCAACCCGCGAGCCGGGTCGTATCGTAGCCGGCCAGCTTCAACGACTTCCACACTACTGTGGAGATCGTGTCGTAGAACGGGATGCCGTGATGCTGCTCCACTTCCGAGGCCAGATGCGCGGCATGCAGATTGGTGCAGAAGGTGACGATCGCCTCCGGGCCTTGCGTCGCAACTTCGCGAATCTGCGCGCGCAGCATATCTTCGGTGACCTCGGAGAACTGGAAGTTCACCGTCAGGCCGAGATGGTTCTCCGAAGAGCAGTCGATGCCGCTCTCGCGGTAATTGGCTACGATCTTCTGCTGGACTTCCTTGAGGTAAGGCGTGACCAGGCCGAATTTCTTCACACGGGTCTTGTCCAGAATCTCGTTCAACGCCAGCACCGACGTGGTGGCGGGGATGCCCGTCGCCGCCTCGATTTCGCGGCACAGTCGGCGATCGGTCTCGAAACCGAGCCAGCCGGACGAAGTGCCGTTCCATGCGATCACATCGACCTTGGCGTCTGCCAGCAGTCTGGCGGCCTGAATGATGTTGGTTGTGTCGAATTGCCCGAGTGCTCTATCGGACAGCGAGATTTCGGTGACCGTGAAGCGCGAGAAATGGGCACTGACACCGGGCAATTGGGCCACCATCGCGCTCGTAATCGGCTCGAGCGCGGTGTTGGACGACGGGGTAAGCATGCCGAGCAGGACGCGTTTGCTCATGATGAAGTCAGGAAACAGTTGTTAAAAGTGAGAAAGCTCAGACGGGCAACTTGCGCTCGTAGTCGATCAGCGTCGAACAGACGAGGAGGCCTACGCCTGCTGCCGCGAAAAACATCAGGGCCAGAAAGTATGAGCCGGTAGTCTGCACGATCAAGCCAACGATGATCGGAACGAGAACTCCGCCGATATTGCCGCCCAGGTTCATCAGACCGCCGAGAAACCCAATCTTGTTGCGTGTGCCGAGAATGGAAGGCAGGCACCAGTACAGACCGCACCAGCGCAGGAAAAACAACGTGGAGGCGAGCAACACCACCACCGTCACAGGATTCCCGACATAGGCGACCGAAAAGATCGATGCGGTGGCCGCCACGGCGGCGATACTGAACAGCGTGCGCATCACGCGATTAGGCGAACCGCCCGCCGCCTTCCACTTGTCGGCGATCCATCCGCCCGCCAGTTCACCCACGAAGCCACTGAAGAAGATCGCGAAACTGGCGCCGCCCATCTGCTGGATATTGAATCCGTGAACCTTGTTCAGATAGTTCGGCATCCAGGTGAGCAAGCCGTAGAACAGCGAGTTGAAGCACATCCAGCCGAAGAACATGCCCCACACCGAGCGATAGCGGAAAAAATCGAGGCTACGTCCGCTGGCATGAACCGGCTCACTGCGGTGTTCTTCCAGCATGGCCGCTTCGAGATAGTCTGCTTCCGCCTGATTCACAGCCGGATGCTCACGCGGATTGTTACGGATGTAGTACCAGGCAAACAGGCCGGCAAGCATGGTGCCCGCACCCGCCACCACGAAGGAAGTGCGCCACGACCCGAACTCGCTGATCAACCCCGAGATGATCACGGCACCGAGTGCCGCTCCCAGCGGGGCGCCCCCGTCGAGCAGCGTTGCACCGCGGCCGCGTTCGTGCCGCGTCATCCACATGGCGTTGAGCTTGCCGCCCGCCGGGTAGATTGGTGCTTCCGCAGCACCCAGGCCCAGACGGGTAAGGATCAGCGCAGTGGCCGTCGTGCAGAGGGCGGCAATGCCCTGGAAGAAGCCCCAGAACAACGTGGCGCACGCGATCACGATACGCGGCTTGAAACGGTCAGCCAGCATGCCACCCGGAATCTGCATGAACGCATAGGTCCAGAAGAATGAGCTGAGAATCAGTCCCTGCATGGCGGGGGCGATGTGAAACTCCTTCGCGATCAGCGGCATGGCCACGGACAGCGAGGCCCGGTCCACATAGTTGATCGAAATCAGCATCAACATGATCAGAAAGACTCGCCAGCGTACGCCGGTCCTGACCTCGGCCTGCACGGCCGCATTTACGGTTCGCATCTATGTCTCCTCCGTTCGCCTGATCCAGGCCTTCGGGTTTCATGTCTGTGACCGGGACCGCTTCCGGCCCGGTGCGCTGCATGCGCCAACGCAGTATATGATGCCCAATTATGAATTACAAGCGCTGCAATCCATTGATTTTGCTGTGTTTTATTTTTTGTAGATAGTCTGACTAACCTGTACGACAATTAAGCAAAGACGGAAGATACAAACGGAAACAGGCGACATGGACATGAAGTCACTACCAGCGGAAACACGCAAGCGCATCAGCCTGCGCGGCACGGGTATGTACGCGGCGATCGCGGAGCGGTTGCGCGAGATGATTCTCGAAGGTGAATTGCCGCCCGGCGACCATATCGACGAGAAAGCGCTGTGCGAACAGTTCGACATCTCCCGAACGCCATTGCGCGAAGCGCTCAAAACGCTGGTGACCGAGGGGCACGTGACCCACCGGCAGCACATGGGCTTTCAGGTCGCACCGATCAATCGGGACGAGATCGCCGCCATCTTCGAAGTGCTGCATGGACTGGAGGAAACCGCCGGACGGCTCGCCGCGCAGCGCATCGACGACAAGCAGATGAAGGTACTGCTGGAGCGCCACCGCACCATGGAAACCTATCACCGCGAGGGCAAGCGGACGGCCTACTACCGCGCCAACCAGAAAGTGCATCAGCAGATCGTCGATGTCGCCAGCAATCCTGTGCTATCCGACATGTACGCGTCCTTGATGAGCAAGATCCACCGCGCGAGGGGCGCAGCCAATGCCGATGTGCTCCGCTGGGCCGAGTCTCTTGGCGAACACAGTGAAATACTGGACGCGCTGTCCAGGCGCGATGGCGCACGCCTGGCCCGGTTGCTGCGCGAACATTCGGAACATACGGCGGCGGAAGTGATGAAAGTGTTGCAGGCCACGACCGCGAAATAGCGAAGGCGCTTGAGCGGATGACGGCTTTCTGCCGCACTGTCCATGTTCATCTCGCTTCATGAGACGCCACCGTTGGCGCGGCGCCCGGCACCGCTACGTTTTTCAGCGGCAATCGTCGCCGGTCTATTCGAGCATTGATTTCCGCGGTGCAATCAGCGCGGTGCCCGCTAGAATTGCGGTTTTAGCCCGGAACACGTCCATGTCTTTTGCCTCGCTCGGCCTGATCGATCCCTTGCTGCGTAATGTGCAGGACCTCAATTACCAGACACCGACGCCGGTGCAGGTCAAGGCGATTCCTGCTGTGCTCAGCGGCAAGGATGTCATGGCTGCGGCGCAGACGGGCACTGGCAAAACAGCGGGTTTTGCGCTGCCGCTTTTGCAACGGCTGGTGCAACATGGGCCTGCGGTGTCCAGCAACCGCGCGCGTGTTCTGGTGCTGGTGCCCACGCGTGAACTGGCTGAACAGGTCCTGCAAAGTTTCGTCGCTTACGGCAAAGGCCTCGACTTACGATTTCTGGCCGCCTACGGCGGCGTGAGCATCAACCCGCAGATGATGAAGTTGCGCAAAGGCGTGGATGTGCTCGTCGCGACGCCGGGCCGTTTGCTGGATCTCAATCGCCAGAACGCCGTGCAATTTGATCAGGTGCAAACGCTGGTGCTGGATGAAGCCGACCGCATGCTGGATCTGGGCTTCGCGCGCGAACTCAACGCCGTCTTTGCTGCCTTGCCCACTCAGCGCCAGACGTTGCTGTTCTCTGCCACGTTTACCGATGATATCCGCGCGATGGCGGCGGGCATTCTGCGCAGCCCGGTCAATATCAGCGTCAGCCCGCCCAATGCTACGGCCAGCAAGATCAAGCAGTGGGTGGTGCCGGTAGATAAAAGGAACAAGCCTGACCTTTTCATGCACCTGGTGGCTGAGAACAAATGGGAGCATGCACTGGTGTTCGTCAAAACCCGCAATGGCGTCGATTACCTGGCGGCCATGCTGGATGAAGCGGGCTATGCGGTCGACACCATCCACGGCGACAAGCCGCAACCCGCTCGCATGCGTGCGCTGGAGCGCTTCAAGACGGGCGAAGTCAATATGCTGGTCGCTACCGATGTGGCTGCGCGCGGGCTGGATATCGACGACCTGCCGCTGGTGATCAACGTTGATCTGCCGATCGTGGCGCAAGACTATGTGCACCGTATTGGTCGTACCGGCCGCGCGGGCGCCAGCGGTGTGGCGGTGTCCCTTGTGTGTGCCGATGAAGCGCCGCAACTGGCCGCGATCGAAGCGTTGATCCGGCAAACGCTGCCCCGTGAAGAAGAGCCGGGTTTTGAAGCCGAACACCGCGTGCCCGAAACCAGCGCGACGGGCCAGATCATCAAGAAACCCAAAAAGCCCAAGAAGCCGAAAGTGCCGCAAGCAGCGTCGGGCGCCATGCAGGTGCCCAGCAACAAGCCGCGCCCGCAAAGTGGCGAAAACAAACACAAGCCTGCGGCGCAACGCGCTGTGGCCGCGGATAAAGGCACAAGCTTCTCCAGCGGTAGCCCATTCAGCGTGCAAAAGCCACGCAGCAAGCCCGCCAGCAAGCCAGCCGCAGTTTCACGTAAGCCGGCTGGCAAACCCGCTGGTGGCCGCGGCAAACGCCAACCCTGAACCCTGCGCGCTTCAGTAACGCCAGCGTGGAAACCGGCTGGCGATTTGCGACACCAGCCGAGCGGCTTGAACCGCGCCGACCCCACCTGGCACCTCTCAAACAGGCAAGGAGGTTTCCTTGCTTGTTTTTCTATTGATTAGTCCACGTGTGCGAGGGCGCGTGTCGTGCGATCCCTGGGCGGCCGGTCGCGCAACAGCAGAGGCATCAAACGCCGGTTCGCTGTCTGCGCCGCCCACTCGCAATACGCAGCGCTGCCGAGTACCCAGCCCTTGAGCGTCGACTGCATCAGGTTATCGACAGCAAGTTCGTCAAGAGGCTGTGCGCTCAGATCGCGGTAAACCTGGTGTCGATCGGAAGGCGTATCGCCGAGCGCCCGGTAGAGGGGATGATCCTTGATGAAGCGGTCGACACGCAGCCCGATGTGATGCGTGTAGCTCGACCACGGGTAGCTTCCCGGCTCGGCCGCAAGGCGGTTGCGCACCGGCGCGTGATCGATGACCTGGCTCGCCAGCAGGAAATACCGGTCAGGCTCGATCACTGTTGCGCAGTACCCGCCGCGCCACACCGTACCGCGGCGTCCATGGCGGCGATTGAAGGTCTCGACATAGCGACGGCCGATCGCCTGCATCGCCATGGCCACGCTCGACTCATATGAAGGCGTGACGAGAAACTGTACCGCGTCAGGCATGAGTACCCACGCGTGGACTGCCAGATCGGCGACGCGCGCTGCGTCTGCCAGGCAGGCGAGGAAATACAGGTAGTCTCCTTCGTCCAGGAATGCGGGCCCCGTGAGCCCCTGCAAGATAACGTGTTGCGGTTGTTCTGGGACGTAGTGCCGTGCAAGCCGTGTCATGCTGAATTAACCGGAAATCCGATGTGAGAGTGCGTTCCGACAGGTATCGGACGCGTGACGGTGCGTAACAAAATTCTATTGGCCATGTGCGTGCTCTCGCGTCACGAATAGACCTTTTTTCTGGCCTCTTTTCGTTGATTTGACGATTGCGACCAGCGTCTTTTTTATGCCGCCGCTGAAGAGCTGCGCTGCGTTTTTCACACGCGCAGCGTGCGTGCCATCTGGCACCAATACATCAGGCAGGACAACGGGGCAGTGGCTTGCTGCGGGTTGGTGTAAGCCTGTCGCATGAATTTCACACTGGAACGATTTCGCAGGCCGGATCGCGTGACGCGTTGCAGCCTCGGAGCTATCGCAGGTCACCTCGAAAATCGAAATTGATCCTTGCGAATAATGCGCTTAATTATCAGAGACAGCGTTTCTAAACTGTTGTCTGCTGCCACGCGCCCAATTTCGGGCTGCAGGTTGCAATGTGTGTCCGCAATGCGGAGCAATAACAGCCCGAGAGGCCTTATTGCTCGGACGCATGATGTGAAGGAGGCATAGAGGGCATCGGGCGCCTGAACGAAGTGCCGTCGTCAGCGACGGTTCAGGCGGACGTAGTCTCGCGCGAGAAATACAAACGGATCGTTTGCGACGAATTTCCAATCCAAAAAGGAGGAGCAGATCATGAACAGGACAAGCAGCACATTGCTCGCGGCCGTCGCCGCACTCACGCTGTCGGGCGGCGCTTACGCGCAGAGCAACAACACGCTGGCGACCCCGAGCACTGTGTCGCCAGCAGCCCCCAGGACGACCAGCGACTATGGCACGCCTGGCGGCGCCAACTCGGAAAGCGGTACAGGCACCGGTTCGCCGAACTCGAGCGCGCAGAGCACAAGCAGTAGTTCGACACCCACCAACAGCGCTTACGGTGTCAAC
Organism: Paraburkholderia largidicola; assembly: GCF_013426895.1. Classification (NCBI taxonomy): domain Bacteria; kingdom Pseudomonadati; phylum Pseudomonadota; class Betaproteobacteria; order Burkholderiales; family Burkholderiaceae; genus Paraburkholderia; species Paraburkholderia largidicola. The sequence goes on from NZ_AP023176.1 coordinate 2,145,536, forward strand.
AACACGCTGGCGACTCCCAGCACCGCTTCGCCCGTCAAATAGCAGTAGTTGAGATCGACAACCAGGGCGCAAAGCTACCCGGCGTTGCAATTGCGCAGGGGGCGGTGCTAATCGTGGCTACGCCGTCGCCATGCGGTGGTTCGCCGTACATCAGTCAGGCGAACCACCGCTGTCACGATACATAGGATGCCGCTCCGGGACCGCATAGAGGAGTTCAGGCTCGCAGGCCGATAGCGATCGCCCGTCCCATCGAAGGTAAGCCTGCCTGTTTGCGCATGGCCGTCATAGGCACGAAAGGTCCCTGCGACGAAGGCCGTAGATGGCGGAGCGCGCGTCATCTTTTACTCCAGCGACAAGCACACAGAACAGGACGCCGCCGATGGACTGGCCGCGCTCGGTGTCGAGCACGTCATCGTGGACCACGCTCGCTCCTGTCTCCACACGAAGCTGTACTATCTCAAGGCAGATCACAGCCTATCTGGCGCCCGGACCGCAGATGTCGTCGCGACGAGGCTCCCAGGATCGATAAAACTGGAAACCCGATACCGCTTGTTTATCGATGGCTCGCGGCTGTCCCCTTGAAATTTCCTTCGATCACGACCTGGGCGGCGATGACACTGCAATGGTCGTGGCCAGGAAACTGGTGGCGATGGGACGGCAAGCCGAAGGACCTTCGGTGTAGATAAGGCATGAGATAGAACGCGCAGCTATTTCAGCTAGCACGCGTCAGGCTGGGTACAAGGTGCGCAACAGCTTGAGTTCCTCCGAGAACCGGCAAACAGGGCAAGCCACGACAAATGACCACGTTCCCAACGCTGACAACTTCGCGACTGTTACTTCGGGAGCTTTTGCCGAGCGACGCACCGTCGTTGTACGCGGTCCATCACGACGCTGAAGACATGCGCTGGTTCGGTACCGATGCCATGACCGATCCAGCTGAAGCGGAAAAACTGATTCAGGTATTCGCCGACTGGCGGCATAGCGGCTCGGGCATCCGCTGGGCTATCGAGAGGCCATCGGACGGCGCCTTCCTTGGCACGTGCGGACTCTTCCGATGGAATCGGAACTGGCGAAGCTGCGTCATCGGCTATGAGCTGGCTCCGTTTGCGCGTGGTAACGGCTACATGACGGAAGCGCTGAATGCCACGATCGACTACGGTTTCGAAGCGATGCAGATAAACCGCGTCGAAGCCCAGGTTCACCCGCAAAATGCACCGTCCATTCGTACGCTAGAGACGCTGGGCTTCCTCCGCGAGGGGTACCAGCGTCAGGCCGGGTACTGGCATGGCACTCACCACGATCTTCTGCAGTTCGCGTTGTTGCGCGCCGATGTCCCTCGTCATTGCTAACAAGCACCTGCCCTTTCGGCGCATAAGCGGCCTGCTTGCGTCGGCCGATGAACCCATCCCCTTGCCCGCGCACCCAACGCGTCCAGGTGCATAATCGAAACCTCCCGAAGGGATGCCAGCCAGTACGCTGGCCTTCGTCACATCGGCGAAGCTCTATCGCCTGAAACTCACTGAGCGCGCCGTTCCGCTTCTCGCATTTCTTCCGTCAATCGAAAGGAGTGAGTCATGAAGCTGAAAGAAAAAATCGCGTGCCATGAACGATCCGGATGAAAACCTCGACCGTTTCAGCGCCCTCTCCGACGGCATCTTTGCCGTCATCATCACGATCATGGTGCTGGCGCTGAAAATCCCCACGCGCAACGATGGCAGCGCCTTGCTCGAACTGTGGCCGGATCTGATCAGTTACGTGGTGAGTTATGCGTTCATTGCCGTCGTGTGGTTGAACCATCATCACGTGTTCAAACATGCGACCTCTCTCACAGGCTTGCTGGCCTGGTCCAATTTCGCCAATCTTTTCTGGATCTCCTTTATCCCTTTCACGACGGCGTGGCTGGCATCGAGCAGAGTTGCAAGTGTGCCGTTGACGGCGTACGCAACGGTCTTCCTGCTTGTCGAGCTGACCTACATGGTCCTGATGTACGAAAGCTTCCGGCAGCACCCTTCACGCGATGCGTCGACTCTCGCCCGACGCCGCGTGCAATGGATCAGGGCGTGGATCATGCTGGCGCTGTTCGCCTTTGCGGCACTCGCCGTGTTTCTTCCGGCTCTGGTGCGAATGGGATTGCTGGGCGCGTTTCTCATCCTTTACACACGACCCGATCCGCTCCTGAATCGGGAAGTCGCGAGCGAAGGTATTTCCAAAGAACGTTAGTCGGAACGGTTTCCTTAAACCTCGACTTCGAATACCAATAGTTGCCTCAGCGTTAATAAAAACTACCTTTAGATCCAGAGAGGAAACGACCTGACTGCATAAGCCTTCGACGACCATAGTTACGATTCCGGCGAAGATTGGGGGCGTTTCCTGCCTCTATTCTGAAGAATGACCCACCTCGATTTCTGAAAAAGTCCGGACTCCATCGCTGCGGTGGATCCTCTTCAATCCCGGATACAGAGCATCCGGATCATCATGGAGTCGTACATGTCAGTTTCCGGAATCGGCAGCCAGAGAGCGGTCACTCAGCCACAGCCCAAAACGCCGTCGACGTTTTCAAATGATGGGACATCCGCAGCCCCGTCGACATCAGCTGCAAGCTCATCGACACAGGTGACGTTCAGTCCGGATGCGCAGGCTCTCGCCGAATTCAAGACCACCGGCGTGTCCGTTGCGACAGTCAGCCTCGTGGGATTGAACACGTCGCGCGCGCCCGGCGAGTCGGACGCCGACTACATTCAGCAGATTAGCGCGGCGATCAAAAGCCGCCTGCCGTTCGCCCAATCCACGATCGAAGGAAGAGACGGAAAAGCGAATGGATACATTTCGCAGTCGGACTTCGAAACAGTACTCGCCGAATTCGGTGACAACAAAACCGATGCGGACAACCTCTTCGCCGCGCTCGATAACGATCACGACGGGTCGCTGTCGAACGCTGAGTGGTTGAGCGCCGTGAACCACACGGCGAGTACGCCCAGTGATCCGACAGCGCAATCGCTGCTAAAGCGGATGGACGGCAATGGCGACGGAACGGTGAGCACCGCCGAGTTCACGGCATTCGAATCCACGATGATCGCGGCAGAGAAGGTCGCCGCCGATAAAGCCACTTCGTGATAAAGGCTTGCCGCGTGAAGCGTCCAGCACGTCACTTCACTGCACGGCTGCCACGAACTTGTCGAGCATGATGTTCCGGCCGCACAGCACCACGGCAACTGCGCGGCCACGATACGAGGGCGCAACCTGCAGGAAACTCGCAAGCGCGACACCCGCCGCGCCCTCGATCATCCAGCGGTCCGTTTGCGCGAGCCGTTTCATTGCCGCCTTGATTTCGTCTTCGCTGACCAGCACACACCGGTCGATCACCCGCTGCGCAATCGGCAGGGTGATCGTACCCGGCTCCACGCCGCCCGCCGTGCCGTCTGAAATCGTGTCCGTTTCCTCGACGTCGATGACCTTGCCAGCCTGCATGCAGCGATAGAGCGTCGTCGCATTCGCGGGCCAGCATCCCACCACGTCCGTGCTCGCACTCGTCGCCTTGATCGCTGAACCGATGCCCGAAATCAGTCCGCCGCCGCCCACCGATGCGAACACCGCCGCAAGATCGGGATGTTGCTCACTCAGTTCGACGCCGATGGTGCCCTGCCCGGCAATCACGTCGATGTCGTTGTACGGCGAGACGAATGGCAGCCCGGCTTCTTTTGCGCGCCGCGCCGCTTCGAGTTCCACTTCCAGCGTGGATGCGTCGATGGTCACGACCGATGCACCGAGCGCACGGATCGCGTTCAGCTTGACGGGCGAAGCGGACACCGATGCATAGACCGTCACGGGCACGCCAGCAAGCTTGCCCGCGAGCGCCACGCCCTGGCCGTGATTGCCTGTCGATACGGTCGCGACACCGCGGCGTCGAACGTCGGCACCGAGCAGCCGCAGTTTGTTCGACGCGCCGCGAAACTTGAACGACCCCGTGTGCTGCAGATGCTCGCACTTCAGATAGACGTCGCAACCTGTCTGCTCCGACAGCAGCGCGCTGTGTTCAAGCGGCGTCACGCGCACTTGTGGTCTGAGTGCTTGGTGCGCGTCGAGAATGCGTTGGTAAAGATCGTCCATCGTCAGGCCCTTTAGAAATCGTTCAACAGATTGCCGGCCGTGCGGCCCGGCAACGGCGTCATGCCGGCGAGCAGCGCGATACGCTGCCCCGCTTTCACGAGCTTGAAATGCTGCGCGACGACGAAGATGCCGTCGACATTGCTGAGCACGACGTCGCGCGGCGTATCCGGCGGTGCATCGATACGCACGATCTCCGCGATCGCATCGCCGCGCGCAACGGCATCGCCCGGTTTCTTCCGATACACGACAATGCCCGTCGAGGGCGCGCTCACATGCGAGACGCCTTCAAGAGGATAGATGCGCGGATCGACTGCATCATCCGTATCGCGTTCGTCGTAATCGACGATCGACTCCGCGGCGAGAAAGCGCAGGATGCCCCGCGCATCCGCGATTGCAAGCTCGTCGCTGACATCGGCCTGGCCTCGCAACTCGATGGACGCCCCAAAGCCGCAGTGATCCGCATCGACCAGACCCGCCGACGACAGCGCGTTCCATGGCTCCATGAAGGCTTCATCGAACGGTCCGCCGCCCGCGCGATCTTCGAGAAACACGGCTTCGATCCGCAGCGCTTTCGCGAGCCGCAGCGCGCGCGGCTGTTGCGCGCGGGTGCTGTACAGATGCAGGATGCCGCTCGTATCGCAATGCAGATCCAGCAGGATGTCGTGCCGCAACGCTTCGCGCAGCAGATGCGATTTCATTGCCCGCACGGGATCGCGCGGCTCGTGCGCGGCCAGCAGCCTGTCGAACAGCGACTTGAATTGCACGACGTCGTTGCGCTCGTAGCGCGTGTCGCCCAGCGCCTGTTCGACTGCGCCGCCAATCGACGGAAAGTGGCGATTGAAGTTTTCGCCGTTCTCGAGATTGAAGCGCCCCGTCGGCATGCCGAAAATGCGCTGGCTCATTCCGATCGGATTCGCAAACGGCAACACGACCACGCGCCCTTTGATGCGCCCGTCTTTATCGAGCGCCGCGAGCATGCGCAGCAGATGATGCACGACAAGCAGACCGGGATGCTCGTCGGCATGCAAGCCCGCCTGAATATAGGCGCTGCGTGGCGTCTCGCCTGACCCGTCGAATGTGTACCGGATCAACTGATGCGCCGCGCCGGGCGCAACCTGCGGCAGTTCTGTCGTCTCTTTGCGTACCGTCACGTCGATCTCGCCCCTTTCCAAAGGTTGGTCGAAAACGTCCACGTTCATCACCGGAGACTGCGAAGTCTCACATGGACACTTTTGTCCATAATAGACCAACCGCCGATTTTTTTCCAAGCGAGATCGCCAGGCTTCACGCGCCCGCGCTTCTCGCGGGCTCGAAGTATTCGACGACTAACCCGTCGGGATGCCGCACGGTCACGTTTCTGCCCGCTACGGCATCGTCCTCAGAACCGGCATCGCTCACCTCTGATGATCGACGACAATGCATTCGAGGCCCGACGCGCTGGCGGCACGCTCGATGGCTGACGGGACATCGTTCATGGCGAATTCGACGGCACGAATCGCGCGCAGGTCGAGCATGCCCGCGCTCACCAGCGTCAGCAGCCGTCGCCACGCGTCGCGCGGATACATGAACTGGCCGAGAATCTCCCAGTCATTCAGCATCACCTCTGTATAGGGCAACGGCAGATCCACGCACATGCTGCCCATCAGCACCAGCCTTCCGCCGCGCCGCAAGCTGCGCAACGCCGACAGCGTCAGGTTCGGATCGCTGGCGTTTCCGACCATATCGAACGCGATGTCGGCGCGGCCTGCACAGGCGGAACGGATCGCCTCGGTATCGGCTGCTGCATCGCCTGTCGCCACGACGGGCACCAAACGGCCGCCGCCCGCCGCCACGAGTTCGTCCAGCGCGCAAGCATTGCGGCCCACGGCGACGACGCATGCCGCGCCCAGTGCCAACGCCAGCAACGCCGCCGCCGACCCATAGGCGCCCGTCGCGCCCGACACCACGATCGTCTCGCCCGCTGCAAGCCGGCCGCGCAACAGGCCGCCGAATGGCACGACATAACGCATCGCCACTGCAAGCTGCGCTGCGGGCAGGTCCGCGACGGCATCGGCGGGCGTCAACGTCGCGGCGGGCAGCAGCGCGTAGTCGGCAAGCGTGCCGTTGGGCCAGTCCGCCTGCATCGCGTAACTGTCGGCCTGGGTGGCCGTGATGCCGACGAGTATTTGCGCGGGATCGGCGACGTTCTCGTTCGCAACGAAATGCGACGACACGACCACGCGCTGTCCCGGCTTCAGGTGCCACACATCGCCGCCGACCGCGTGCACGACGCCCACGCCGTTTCCGCCCGGAACGAACGGATGGTCGGGCGCGTGATAGACGGGCAGCTTGCCCGCTACGTAGTCGCGCATGTACGACATCATCGCGGACGCCTGCATCCGCACCACGACGCCGCCGGGCCTCGGTGCGGGCACGGGCGCATCGATCATCCTCAAGGTGCCGCCCAATCGGTCGAGCTGCCATGCTTTCATCGGATCGCTCCCGGTTTCAACGCGCGCCACGCGGCGCAACCCGACCATCATCGCGCGGGAATGGCGTTCTACCTATAATCAACTGACCGGTTTTTCTTATCGAGCGTACATTGATGGACGCATTGTCCGAAGTGCTGTCGATGCTCAGAGTGCGCAGCGGCGTGTCAGACCGTTTCGAAGGAAGCGGCGCATGGGCGTTCAGTTTCCCGGCGTACCAGCACCTGAAGTTCGGCACGGTGCTGCGCGGACGGCTCTATCTGCGAATGGCGGGGCAGGACGGGCTGCACATCATCGAGCAAGGCGATTTCTATCTGCTGACCAACGGCCAGCCGTTTTGCTCCGCGAGCGTTCCCGATTGCCCGCCGCTCGACGGCCCCGCCACCTATCGGTCGATTCGCGGCGCGGATGGCGTCGTGCGCTTTCGCGGCAAAGGCGCCACCGGCCCGATCGAGCTTGCGAGCGGACGGTTCGTGTTCGACAACGACGTGACGGGACTCTTGCTGCAGCACTTGCCGCCCATCGTGCATCTGAAAGCGGCCGATGTCTCGGCCCACGCGCTGTCGCATGTGCTCGCGCTGCTTGGCGCCGAAACAGCCTTCGTGAAGCCGGGGTCGGACGTTGCCAGGACGAGTCTCGCCACGCTCGTGCTGGTGCAGGCGCTGCGGGCGTTCATCGAGCGCGGCGACGTGCCGGATGGTTGGCTCAATGCCTTATCGGACAACAAGATCGGCGCGGCGCTCTCGCTGATGCACGGCTCGCCGCAACAGCGCTGGACCGTCGAGTCGCTCGCTGCGAATGTGGGGATGTCGCGGACGGCGTTTGCATCGCGGTTCCGGCAGCTCGTCGGGAGCGCGCCGCTCGAGTATCTGCATCAATGGCGCATGACGATTGCAATGAGCGCGCTGAAACAGTCGGACGAACCTTTGCTTCTGATCGCCGGGAAGATCGGCTATCTGTCCGATACCGCGTTCAGCATCGCGTTCAAACGCACAACAGGCGTCAGTCCTGGCCGCTATCGCGTCCGGCATCGGCAGGAAGCGGAGGTCCGCTAGCGGTGGCGAGGCATCACGCGGACAGACTCCAGTGCCACGCATCCAGCGCCATCTTCGCGCCGAGCGCGAACAGCATCGCGCCCATCACGCAGCGCTGAACACCGAGCCAGTTGGGCCGCGTCGAAAGAAACCTCGCGAGATTGCCCGAGAATGCCGCCACGGCCGTATTCACGGAAGCGAACGCGAAGATCAGCGAAAAGCCCAGCGTCAGCGACTGCCTGAACACGCCGCCCGCGCGATAGTCGATGAATTGCGGCAATAACGACAGGAAGATCAGCGCGAGCTTCGGGTTCAGCAGGCTCGTCGTCGCGCCCATCGCGAACAGCCGGCGCGGCCTTTCGATCGACGCCGCCTCGATCTGCAACGGCGAACGCCCGCCCGGCCGGAGCATCTGCCACGCCAGATAAAGCAGGTACAGCGCGCCGCATACGGCGAGAATGCGGCCTGCACCGGGTATCGCAAGAAACAGCGTGGTGATGCCGAACGCTGCGCCGAACATGTACGTCAGATAGCCGAGCATCACGCCCGCCAGCGAGATCAGCCCCGCTTTCGTGCCCTGCGCGACCGAACGCATCATCACGTAGACCATGTTGGGACCGGGCGTCACGGCCAGCATGCCGCCCAACGTAATGAATTCGACCATCGTTCTCATGCGCTACCTCGTCACGTCCGTGATGCCTATCGCGATTGCAGTATCGGAGCGCACGACAGCTAAGTAAAACGATTTAAACTGAATGAATTCTTTAATTTTTCTGACTGATGAAAAAGCTCGATCTCGACGTTCTGGAAATGGTCGTCGCCGTGGCTGACACCGGCTCGTTTGCGCGTGCCGCGACGTCCCTGCATCGCACGCCTTCCGCTGTGAGCATGCAGATCAAGACCATCGAAGAAGCGCTCGGCAAGCCGCTCTTCGTGCGGACGACGCGCAACGTCGCCTTGACGGAAGAAGGCAGGACGCTGATCGATTACGGCCGGCGCATGCTGGCGATGCGCGAAGAAGCGTGGTCGTCGGTGGTGCGTCCGGAGATACGCGGCCGCGTCACGATCGGCGTACCGGACGATTACGCATCGTCGCTGCTGCCAACCGTGTTACGAAAATTCGCGGTCGCGCACCCGCGCGTGCAGGTGCGCGTGCTCGGCATGCCGAGCAGCGCGCTCGTTCCCTTGCTCAAGGACAATACGCTCGATCTGGCGTGCATCACCAAGACGCGCGGAATCACAGGCGAACCGATCCGTTCGGAGCCAATGGTGTGGGCCGCCGCGCGCGGCAATCAGCAGATATGGAAAGAACGCCCGCTGCCGATTGCCGTGTTTGCGCCAGGCAGCACGGCACGCGCGCACGCGATCGGCGCGCTGCAACAGGCCAATATCAAGTACCGGATGTCGTATGAAAGCCCTAGTCTTCTAGGGCTGATCTGCATGGTCGAGGCAGGTCTCGCAGTCGCGCCGCTCGCGCGTTGCAGTGTCCCGGCGCATCTTGCGCAACTTGGCGAAGCGGAAGACCTGCCGCCGCTGGGTGCGCTCGAAGTCGTTCTTGCCCGTAGCGCGCGTTCAGCGCGGCCGCCGTGCGATTTTCTCGCAGAGCAGATGCTGGCCGATCTGCGGCCGTAAGTCTTTCCGCAGCGCTTCAACCGAAAGGCTTCACGCCAATCAGCCAGCCGTGCAGCAAGAATGCGAAGGCAACCCAGAGGATCACACCGGCAACGACGGGCATTACATCGCGTGACAACGCGCCACTCGAGTAGACCACGCCTTCCACACGATCCCGCCGAAGCGCAGCGGCAAAATCCAAGACCGCCCAAACGAGGAACGCGCCGAACAGCACGAGCGCGTTCAACGTCCCGTTCGCCAGCAGATGCGCCAACGCCCAGAGCGCGACGCCGAGCGTCATCGGATGCCTGAAGATTGCCTTGAAGTGGTTGCCCGGTGCATGAGCAGCGGGCAACAGAATGAATGCGGCAAGCGTCAACAGGCCCGCGAGATGCGGCGCCCATAGGGGCGGCGACCAGAGCACGGTTGGCTCTCGCCGCGCAATGCCATAGCCCCAGATGATCAGCACGAAGCCGATCAGCGACACCACCGAATACGCCGACTTCCAGTTCTTCTCGCCCATCCGCGCGATGCGCGCCTTGCGCCAGTCTTCCGCGAAGATGCGGACGGAATGTCCGCCCAGGAATAGCAGCAAGCCCAAGATCAGTATCGACATGACGGCTCCTCATGACAGACATCGACGGATGGCGACGATTGTCACGCATGATGACACGCTCTGCCAATCCCACGCTGCGGCGAGCGTCCCGCAACCGCTCATGCGACAATGACGCGCTTTCTCGCGCTACCGCCTTACTCCTGAAAGAAAGCAACGGCATGCTCAACAGTCGTTCGAGACATGCCGGCGTGTCATCGTGGAATTAACAATCAAAAGCGATGTTGAATCTTTCTGTCATCAGTCGGCTCATCGGCGTCGCCCTATTCGTCGCATCCGGGGTAGCTGCCGCGCATCCGCACGTATGGACACGGTTTTCGGCGCGCGTGCAGATGCAAGGCACGTCCGTCATTTCGATCGCGCAAATGTGGCGCTTTTCAGAAGGCTTTCCAGTCCAGCTCGTAGGCATCGACACGTTGCCCGACAACGGGCCGCTCGACGCGAAGCAGACCGCCATCTTCCGTGATCAGGCATTTTCATCGCTCGCGGGCGCTCAGTACTTCACTCATCTTTTCGTCGACGGCGAGGCGCAGCGTTTAGGCGATCCCATGGGTTTTCGCGTGTCGGTCGATCATGGCAAGCTCGTCTACACCTTTACGCTAGCGCTGAAAAAACCGGTCGATGTGAGCGCCCATAAGGTGTCGCTCGGCATCTGGGACGACTCGTTCTTCGTCGATTACGAACCGGACGGCGCAACCGCCGTGACGATAGAGGGACACGCCGCATCGAGCTGCGCGGCGAAACCCTTTCAGGATCGTGCGCATCCGATCTTCAACGGCATCGTCGTGCCACAAGCGACGGCCATATCATGCTGAAGCTCGAACGCAGGCTGCTGCGCATCCTGTTTGCGGTTTGCTTGGCAGTCGCAGGTTTCGCGCTGGCTGCGCCGTCGCATGCAGCATCGGCCGCTGTCGATGTTTTCGGGCGGCCCGTTCAATCGTCTTCTTCACCGGCGGAAAGCGCAATTCCGGCGAGTACGCCCGCTGCCAGCGAAACCCACCCCACGTTCGTGCTCCCCGAGTTCGCACGCACGGCGCTGGCGACGTCGATCATCTGGCAAGGCAAACTCAACGCGCGCATCGCCGACGCCGCGCAACAGTTGCATCGCACATCGACACCCTGGACATGGCTCGCGTTGATCGGCCTCGCGTTCGCCTACGGCGTGCTGCATGCGATCGGGCCCGGACATGGCAAGCTGGTCGCCGGCACGTGGCTCGGCTCGCGTGACACGCGCATCGCGCAGGCCGTTGCGCTGGCGAGCTGGAGCGCAGCCGTACAGGCGATGAGCGCGATCGTGCTCGTGTTCGGCGCGGTATGGTTTGCGAAGGCGGGCGTCTCGAGCGTGTTGTCGAACGCAGCTTCGCTCGATATCGTCAGCTATGTTCTGCTGTGCGTCGCAGGCGGTTGGACGATCTACAGCACGCTCGGGCGTCGTGACTGCTGCGTCGATCCTCGCGCGCTGAAGCTCGTGCCTGCTGAGCGTTCTACAGCATCGTCGCAGACGTCCGTGCATGAACCTGCTTACCTCGGCACGAAACTGCAACTGCACATGCGGCAGTCCGGTCGCACGACGCGCTTCGGGAGATCGAAGTTTTCGGTGACGTCGCAGATCCTCGCGACTGGCTTTGCATCGGGCGTGCGGCCATGCGTCGGGTCGATCTTCGTATTGATTGCGTCGGTCGCAGCGCACGCGCCGTGGATAGGCATCGCGGCAACGTTTGCGATCGGTGCGGGCGTGGCGGTGACCGTTACGCTGTTCGGCCTCGGCGCCGTGGGCGCGAACCGTTTCATCATGGCGCGCAGCGTTCGCCTTCGCTCGCGGATCGAAGCGACGAAGCGCGTTGTCGCTGTCACGGGCGCACTCGTTATCGTGCTGTTCGGCGCTGTGCAGACTGCGCTGATTCTGACCGGCTATCTGCAACCCGCATTGACGTAGCAGCAGCCGAACGCGCAGCTTTACGGATTCGCAAATTCCACCCGGTTCCGCCCGCCACGCTTGGCGCGATAGAGCGCCGCGTCCGCGAGGCCATACGCGGTGTCGAAACTGGTGCCAGCAGGGTTTGCGCTGACGCCAAAGCTGGCCGTGATGCGACGGTCCACGGGCGACGCAAAGACATGCTTGCCGATCGCTTCGCGCATGTTGTCGGCTTGCCGCAGCGCATCGGCCACTTCGTACCCCGGCAGCAGCACGGTGAATTCTTCGCCGCCCACCCGTCCGATAACGCCCCGCTCGCCGACGATGCGCCGCAGACAGGCGACGATCCCCGTGATGACGGCATCGCCTGCCGGATGACCGAAATCGTCGTTGACCCGCTTGAACTCGTCGATATCGAGAATGATCATGACCGCGCTGTCGTGACGCAGGGCCTTCGACGCCCGCTCGATCACTGCACTGCGGTTGAGTACGCCCGTCAGCGCGTCGTGAGTCGCGCGATGCGCCAGTTGCTGCGTCAACGCCTGCATCTCGCGTTCGGCGCGGTCGCTGCGGCCGATCAGGCGCCGCGTCTCACGCATCAGGCGCTCGAAATGCCCAATCAGCTCGCCAAGCGACTGGCGGTAATCGCCCGCATCCGCATCGGCCGCCGCATGGATCGCGCGCGCCTTGTCGAGCGCCTCGTTCTCGTTCTGGAACAGATCGGGCGCATCGTTTGCAGGCGCATCCAGGGAGGATATCCGCGGCACCTTATTGTCCCTGGTGAGCGACGGGGCGATCGGTGAATTCGATCGCGTGGAAATCGGCCTTCAGTTCTTCGCCGAATTCGGCAATCGTTTCGTCTTCTTCGTCGCGATACCAGTTCATCAGCACGCGGCTGCCGGACTGCGCGGCTTCATCGAGTGCATCGAACACGCTGAACAGCATCTTCGTGCTAGAGCTGTTGAAGTAAGTGAGAACGACGTCGACGGTAATCACCGCGCCGACCGATTCCGCGAGGTACTGACGCAACTGTTCGATGATGGGCGCGTAGAACGCGGCTGCATTCTCGGGGTACGACTCGCCCCTGAGCAGCAGCGAATGCTGGTCGAACCGAAAGTCGACTTCCGGAGACGTCGCCGTAGCGGCAATGTAGAGATTGTCCATAGCTCGTGCGCCTTTTACTCAGATGATGGCTTTAAGGCAAAACAGCGTGGTTCCGGGTTCGTCAGCACGCGGATGAAAAGCGAATTCAAGCGGCGCGCTCGCGTCGCGCGCCATCGTCAGGAAGCCCAGGCCCGCGCCCTTGCTTTCCTCGGGCGTGTCGGCTCTCAAGGTGACCTTGTAGGCCTGCTTGATCTCTTCCACCGACATGCTGCGCAACGGTTCCAGCTTGTTGCGCAGACCCTCGACGTCTTCCGCCGAGATGGGATTGACACACATCATCAGATGCCTTTCGCCGTCGGTGGTGATGCACACCGCGCCTTCGCGAATGGACCCGCCGCCGTCGTTGCCGGGTTGAAGGGAATCGGACGAATAGTGGACGATGTTCTGCGACAGTTCGACGAACGATGAGAACAGCTTGCGGCGCGTCGGACCGCTCACGCCAGCGATTTCCAGTTGCAGTTTGACGACCTCGCCCATGGCGGCCACGATGTTATGAGAAAAATAACCCTTGTGATAGAAGAGGACGTTTCGCCGCTGCGCCAGATCGAAAAAGGCGCTGTCTTGATCGAGTAGTTGAGACATGCTTATTGGTCGGTAATGCGGGCACAAAACAGGGTGAGGTCATCGCGGCGTGGTTGCGCGCCTTGCCATTCGGCGAGCGCCTGCCGCAGTTGTTCGCAGATTGCCGACGGTGCTTCGGCACGGTTCGCGAGAATCAGGTCCAACGCGCGACGGCGTCCGAAAGCGATATTTTTCGGGCCGCCAATCTGATCGATCAGACCGTCGGTGCAAATGAACAGCAGGCTGCCGGGCGGCACGGAAAGCTTGCGCAACTTCCATTCATAGTCGGCAAGACTGTCGACATAGCCGACACCCATCCGGTCACCCGCGATCGTTTCGAACTGGTCCGCGTCCGGCGGGAGAATATGCAGAGCGATCCTCGCGCCCGCGAAATGCAGCTCGCTTTCCCGCGCATCGAACCAGAAAAATGCAGCGTCCAGACCGTCATCCGATTGCGAGACTTCGGCTGCGCTGTGCACCTGACCCAGCAAACTCTTCACGTTGCGGTTGACTGCCGCGAGCAAGGCAGCAGGGTCGCGCGGTCCGATCTGCTCGAGTGCCTGCGACAGCGACGCCGATGCGAGCAGCGTCATGAATGCGCCCGGCACGCCGTGACCGGTACAGTCGGCGGCGGCACCGAACCAGCCGTGCGGGAATGCCGCCAAATGATAAAAGTCCCCGCCAACCACATCGCGCGGTTCCCATACGAGCGCGGCATCGGGCAGCCTCGCGGCCAGCGTGTCTCTCGACGCGCGCAGCATCGCGCGCTGGATCACGCTCGCGTACTCGATGCTCTGCATGATCTGGCGATTTCTCTCCGCCTGCATTTCGGCTACGGCGCCCAGCAGCTGCAAGCCGCTTCCGAGTCCCGCGAAGTAACCGTCGCGCGTCACGATGAAGCCATCCACCAGCGCCTTTTCACCGACTTCGACGGTCTTGAACGTGAGCGCTTCGATGCTCATGTCGGCGTCGACGACGAGCGGCTCCTTGTCCATGAACGCGATGCAGCTCTTCTTGTCGTAAAGCTCGCGGTGAAAAGGCTTGCTCATCTGCGACAGGAAGATATCGCGATTGATCAGCCCGATCGGCCGATTGCCTTCGATCACGGCGAGACTCTTCATGTCGTGACGCGAAGAGAAAATCTCCATGACCACCGAGTTGGGATCTTCTGCGTCGACGGATGGAACCTGCTGACACAGGTCGCCCGCAGAGCGTGGTTCTCCCTGTGCGGATGGACGGCGTAACCGTGAAAACGCGGGATGCATGGCGAGGCGAGCCAGTCGATGAAGAAACCCTGCACGCTAATATTTCTCTGTGTACTTTGCGTGACAGTGAGTACTTTCTTTAGACGATTAGCGAAATAATTTCGCGCCTTCTCTATTCAATTGTTTGATTGAAATTTGGAAAAGATCTACTCTTTGGCGATGTTCATTGCAATACGCGTTTATGCAAACGTTTGCTATCCGGAATACTGCAAGATCACCTTATTTGACGGGCGTTTGCGCGAAATCGAAGGGTTGTCTTAGCTCCCGCCATGTCGACTGGAAAACAGCTGACTTGAAAATATCGCATTACTCATTTGTCGCTTTTTATCGACCGCAAACGATTGCCTGACGTTAAGTCTGCACAAATCAGTTCATAAAAAGCGAAAGCTTTATTGACCTGACATGGCGTAAATCAGAAGTAGGCAATTTCAGTAAGCGCCGCTCATCGACATCGCATCAAAGGTCGATCGTCACAATCGCCTCTCCCCGCCGCTCCCGGAAATCGAAGGGCGGCCCGTCCGGCGGGTGATGTTGCCTTGGTTTGGGTGTCCGCGCATTTTGCGTTAAAATGTACGAACTAGTTAGTCAGGTGAAAATTAGCGCCGTACTTTCGGGCGCATTTGCCCACATCGCGCCCAGCCATCGCCCGGCGCGCAATGCAACGACGCCCACGGCTCAGTGCCAACAGGCTTCGCGCCGTTCGTAGCGCATGCCGAAGCGCGCTGAACTGGCTGTTCGTCACGGCGCAAGCCCGCGACCCAGCAGCCGCCCGAGCCAGCCCCATCACGATGGAAGCGATCTCGCGTCGACCTCACGGCCCGCTGCACGCGAACGCGTGGTCCGTGGCGCTTTGCATGCCCCAATTTTTGCGTACCCATGAAGACAAGCCATGTCCAAGCAACCTCAAACTAAGCCACTATCGACGGCGGCCCGCGTCGGCCTGACGCTCGCCGGAGCGCTCGGCCTGCTGCTCGGCCTGTACTTCGCGATCGGCGGCGCGCTGCTCGTCGCGCGCGGCGGCACCTGGTACTACCTGCTGATGGGCCTCGCCGTCTGCGCGACGGGCATCCAGCTGGCACGACGCAAATCGAGCGCCTGCGTGATCTTCGCGTTCGTGATCGTTGCGACCGTGCTGTGGGCGATCTGGGAAAGCGGATTCGACTTCTGGCCGCTGCAGGCGCGCATCTTCATGTTCACGATGATCGGCATGTTGCTCGCGCCCGTGTATCCCGCGCTGCGCGGATTCCAGGGCAAACACCCGGCGAAGGGCGCCGCGTGGACCGCGGGCCTCGTGCTGCTGGCGTGCAATGCGCTGTTCGTGTACGGCATGTTCGTGCCGCACGGCACGTTCGGCAGCGAGTCCGGCGCAATCAACGCGAAGTCCGATGCCGGCACCGGCGACTGGTCCGCGTATGGCCACTCGGCGGGCGGCGACCGCTTTGCCGGCGCCACGCAGATCGACCGCAACAACGTGAAGAACCTGCAGGTCGCGTGGACCTTCCACACGGGCGACGTGCCCATCAGCCCGGCGGGCGGCGGCGCGGAAGATCAGGAAACGCCGCTGCAGATCGGCGACACGCTGTTCCTGTGCTCGCCGCACAACACGGTGATCGCGCTCGACGCCGCGAATGGCCACGAAAAATGGCGCCATGAATTCCCGACCAGAACGACTGTCTGGGTACGCTGCCGCGGCCTCGCCTACTTCGACGCGACGAAACCCGTGCAGCAGCCGAGCGTCGCCGGTTCGACACCCGTCACGCCCGTTGCAACGCCGGACCAACACGCCGCCTGCCGTCGCCGCATCTACATGAACACGATCGACGCGCAACTCGTAGCGCTCGACGCGGACACAGGCAAGCTGTGCGAGGACTTCGGCAATCACGGCGTGATCGATCTCAAGGCTGGCCTCGGCCACGCGGCGAGCCCGTTGTACGAACTGACGTCGCCGCCGACCGTTGCAGGCACGACCGTCGTGGTCGGTGGACGGGTCGCGGATAACGTATCGCTCGACATGCCCGGCGGCGTGATGCGCGGCTTCGACGTGATGACGGGCGCGATGAAGTGGGCGTTCGATCCGGGCAACCCGCAGGACAAACAGGCGCCCGCGCCCGGCAAGACCTTCGTGCGCTCGACGCCGAACGTGTGGGCGCCGATGTCGTACGACGCCACATCGAACACCGTGTACCTGCCTGTCGGCAGCGCGGCGATCGACCTGTGGGGCGTGAAACGCACAAGGCTCGACGAATCGTACGGCGCCTCGATTCTCGCACTCGACGCGACGACGGGTGCAGAGAAGTGGCACTTCCAGACGGTCCATCACGATCTGTGGGACTACGACGTGCCGATGCAGCCGACGCTCGTCGACTTCCCCGTCGACGGCAAGACCGTGCCGGCGCTGATCGTCGGCACGAAGATGGGGCAGTTGTTCGTGCTCGATCGCCTGACGGGCAAGCCGCTGACGAAGGTCATCGAACAGCCGGTCAAGTCCGCGACGATTCCAGGCGAGCCGTATGCGAAGACCCAGCCGTTGTCGGTCGGCATGCCGCAGATCGGCGCCGATGTGCTGAAGGGCGCCGACATGTGGGGCGTGACGCCCGTCGACCAGATGATGTGCCGCATCATCTTCCACGGCATGCGCTACGACGGCCTGTTCACCGCGCCGGATACCGACACGTCGCTGAGCTTCCCCGGCTCGCTCGGCGGCATGAACTGGGGCGGTCTGTCGTACGACCCGAACGCGGGCATGATCTTCGTGAACGACATGCGCCTCGGGCTGTGGGTTCATCTCGTCAAGGAAGAGCGCAAGGGCGGCACGTCGAACGGCAATGAGGCGGTGAACGCGGGGATGGGCGCAGTACCGCTCGGCGGCACGCCGTATTCGGTGACGAAGGACCGCTTCTTCTCGCCGCTCGGCATTCCGTGCCAGAAGCCGCCGTTCGGCAGCCTGACGGCGATCGATCTGAAAACGCGCAGCATCGCGTGGCAGGTCCCGCTCGGCACGGTGCGCGACACGCGTCTGTGGGGCGTGCAGATGCATATGCCCACGCCGATCGGCATGCCGACCATCGGCGGGTCGCTCAGCACGGGCGGCGGCCTCGTGTTCTTCGCCGCGACGCAAGACTACTACCTGCGCGCATTCGATAGTTCGACGGGCAAGGAAGTGTGGAAGGCACGGCTCCCCGTGGGTAGCCAGGGCACGCCGATGAGCTATGTGCTCAACGGCAGGCAGTACATCGTGATATCGGCGGGTGGCGCGCGCCAGTCGCCCGATCGCGGCGACTATGTGATCGCCTACGCGCTGCCGCAATAACGCGTGCAGTGCGAGCCTGATGCGTGCGCGTTCGCGGCGCGCATCAGGCGCTTTTCATCGTGCCAGTTGCGCACGGACTCACCGCTTCCCTCATGAAACGTTCATTACTTGCGTCGCCTGTTGCGCGGCGCACGTCCATTGCATTCGCCGTGTTCGCAGCGCACGTCGCGAGCGCTCATGCGCAGGCGTCCGTCACGCTGTACGGCGCGCTCGATACCAGCATCGAAATCACAAATCCGGGCGCGGCCTACGTCGCGCGCATGGATTCCGGCGCGTATCGCGGCTCGCGCGTGGGGCTGCGCGGCGCGGAAGATATCGGCAACGGCGTCCAGATCCTGTTCGACCTGGAGAATGGATTCAGTTCGGGCAACGGCTCGCTCGCCGTCGCGAATACGATCTTCAATCGCCAGGCGTGGATCGGCGCTGCGACGCCGTACGGTACCGTGCGTATCGGCCGTCAGTATTCGCCGATCTACATCCCGTTCAAGGGACAACTCGACGCGTTCGGCGCCGGCACGATCGCCTCGGGCCTGAACAACCTGTCGAAGATCACGCCGTACGCGAGCAACGCAATCACGTATCTGTCACCCGAATTTCACGGCTTCTCGACGACAGTGATGGCGATGATGCGCGACCCCGCCGACGGCGACGGCAACGGTCTCGCCGGCCATATCGAAACCTTCGCATGGCGCAATGGCCCGTTGCGGGTTTCCTATGCGCATCAACAGACGCATGGCGACGGCGCGCTGCGTGCCAATCTTGGCGGCATGTCGTACGCGTATGGCGCGTTGACGGGTTTCGTCTCGTTCTTCAATGGCGATGGCGGCACGCCGCGTTATCACAACGACGGCGTGTCGGTGTCGGCGCGCTACGCGGTCAATGGACGTTTTCGCACTTCACTCGGCTACGCGTATCTGCGCGACCGCTCGGGCGGCGACAATAACGCCGACCAGTTCAGCGCGGCGTGCGAATACGATCTGTCGAAACGCGTGCTGCTCTATGCGAGCGCGGGCTGGTTGAGGAACCGCGGACAGGGAGAATTCACGCTCAAGGGCGTGAACGTCACGGGCCTCACACCGTCGTGGCCAGGCGCGACGGTGCGAGGCGTGCAGTTCGGGATGATCGACCGCTTTTAGGCTGTCTGTCTCATCGCGCTGCCGTTGCCTGCTGCGAAAGGCTACTCGCGACAGCCCGCATCGCGAGCAGATAACCGTCCGGGCCGAGGCCGCAGATCACACCGCGCGCCGCCAGCGAAATCAGCGAATGCCGGTATTGCTCGTCACGTTGATGAATATTCGTGATGTGCACTTCGATCACCGGCTGACGGATCAGCTTGACGGCATCCAGCACGGGAATCGAAGCGAACGAAAAGCCAGCAGGATTGATGACGACGGCCGCGTCCGCTTCGTATGCTTCCTGTAGCCAGTCGACCATCACGCCTTCGTGATTGGTCTGGCGAAACTCACAGCGCACGCCGAGTTCTTCCGCGAGCGCTTCCGTTCTTTCCTTGATCTGCGCGAGCGTCGTCGTGCCGTACAGATGCGGCTCGCGTTTGCCGAGCATGTTGAGGTTCGAACCGTTCAACACATAAACCGTTGGTTTCATCTTGCTTGCCTGCGTTTCAATGGGAATGGGATTGCATCGAGCCGTGCGTGGAAGCGCCCAGCACTTCCGCTTTCGAATCGGCCCGGTTCATATCGATGCCGAGCGTTTCGGGTGCGGTCAGAATCGCGACGAGCGAGATCACGTTGAACGCGACGCATACGGCAACCACGCCCCACGGCGAACCGTTGCACACCGCGAACAGCCATACGGCGAGGACGGGCATGGGGCCGCCGGCAACGAGGTTGGCGCCTGTGTACGCGAGCGCCGAGCCCGAATAACGCACGTTGGTCGGAAAGGCTTCTGCGAAGGCGACCGGCTGAATGCCGCTCTGGAATTGCGTGAAGCCGAGAAAGAAGCCCATTGCGAGCAGCATCGGCAGGAAGCTCTTCGTATCGAGAATCTGGAAGTAGAAGAACAGCATGGCGAGCGTCATGCACGATCCCAGCGCGAGCGCCTTGCGTCGTCCGATGCGATCGCTCAGCATGCCGCCCGCGAGCGCGCCGGCGATCGCGCAGACATTCGCGCCCATCAGCAGCAGAAAGCCGGTTTGTTTCGGCACGCCGAGTGTCTTCGTCACATAGCTCAGCGAGAACACGACGATCAGATAGAAAATCGCCGCCGGGCCGCAGAAGAACAGCATCCAGCGCAGCACCGTGCGCCAGTGCAGACGCAGGGCATCGCGCAACGGACTGCCCACGTCCACGACTTCCGTTTTGCGCAGCGCTTCGAATGCGGGCGTCTCGCTGACCCGCAGACGGATATACACGCCGACGATCACGAGAATGAAGCTCATCACGAACGGAATGCGCCAGCCGTAGCTGTCGAATGCCTCAGTCGACATCGTCGACGACAGCCCTAGCAACACGCCATTCGCCATGATCTGACTGAGCGGCGAGCATAGGCCGAGCAGGCCCGAGTATTTGCCGCGCCGGTCGGCGCTCGCATGTTCGATCGCCATCAGTTGCGCGCCCGTCGATTCGCCGCCCAGCGCAAAGCCTTGCAAGATGCGCAGCAACACGAGCAGTAACGGCGCCCACACGCCGATGCTCGCGTAGGTCGGCAACAGGCCCATCAGCATCGACGACAGGCCCATCACGGATACGGTCGCGAGCATCAGGTTACGGCGGCCGAGCTTGTCGCCCAGATGCCCGCAGATGATGGCGCCCAGCGGCCGCGCCGCGAGGCCGACGCCGAACGTTGCCAGCGACGCGAGCAATGCCGATGTCGAATCCATTGCCGGAAAGAACAGCTTGGGCAGCACGGTCGCGGCGAGTGCGCCGTATAGCGTGAAGTCGAACCATTCGAGCGCGGTGCCGATGGCGGCCGCCGTGACGGCGCGGGTGCGCATCGCCTGTTGCGCGGGTAGATGCGATGGGTTGCTCATGGTGTCTCCTCTCCAAACCTTTGCCGGCTACGCGATGTGCCGGGACGTTGTTGTTTCGGCGGCATGCGCCGCGCGACGTGCACAGATTAACAGCGCTGCTGGGATGTCATTCCAGGGTGGAATTTCATCCCGTATCGTGCAATCATCGCGAAAAACTGACGCAGACAGGAGACGCACACGATGCCGGGCGTGACCGAACGGACCATGGCCGTCCTTGAATTTCTGGCGACGCAAATGGAGGGAACGCCGCTCGCGCTGATCTCAGACCAGCTCGAGATTCCGCGCAGCGCCTGCCACAGGTTGCTGGTCGATCTGAAGCAATGCGGCTATGTGCGGCAGCTTCGCGAGCACGGCGACTACGTGCTGACGACGAAGATGGTCGGCCTGGGACTCAGCTATCTGGCGACGTCGGGTATCGTCGACATTGCGCAGACCATGCTGGACCGGCTGGCGGAGGGATCGGGCGAACTGGTGCGGCTCGCCATCGTCGACGGCGACCGGCTGACGTGGGTGGCGAAATCGCAAGGCGCGCTGAAGGGCCTGCGCTACGACCCGGATATGGGCATGGATACGATCCTGTCTTGCAGCGCGACAGGTCACGCGTGGATGATGACGATGAGCGACGAGCGCGCGCTCGAACTCGTTACACGGCAGGGTTTTGGTTCACCGAAGCAATATGGGCCGAAGGCGCCCACTACGGTCGATGGATTGCTCAAGTTTGTTCACGCTGCGCGTGAGCGCGGTTATGCGACGATCAATGAAGTTTTCGCGCCGGGGATGACGGCGATGGCTGCGCCCGTGCAGCGGCGTGGCTATCCGGCTATTGGTGTGATCAGCATTGCTGGGCCGTTGGTGCGGCTCACGGAGAAGCGCATGGAGGCGCTTGGGCCGACGCTGGTTGCTGCTGCTAGTGAACTCGCGGCGGCGAGTCTTGCTTCGCCGTTGTTTGCGCGTGTGAGGTAGGGGGGGGCGGCCTGCGCGGTTTGGTTTTTGGAGTTTCGGGCTTTTTGCTGGCATCCGCGGTTTGCGTTTTCGCTGGCATCCGCGTGATGTTATTGGTTCGCAAGCGTTGCCCCTGTGCGGGGCGGCACCTACTTTTCTTTGCCGCCGCAAAGAAAAGTAGGCAAAAGAAAGCGGCTAACACCGCCAATCCTTGTTCCTGCCTGAGGGCCCCCAACGGGTCTTACGCTTCATACGGCAATGCCCTGGTTCGTGCTCGTTGCCAACGTTCTCTCTGTACGCCTCACCCACTTCACGCACCCGCATCACAGCACGCCGTGCCAGATAGTCCGCTGCCGCCCAGGTGGCAAACTGTGTGTAGGCCCAAGGACTCCATACGCCTCACTTCGGACCGATAGCGCATGCGTTCCACCCCGTAAGAGCGCTACCTTTTACGACGTGACAACCTACACACAGTTTGCCACCTGGGCGGCACGAACCATTCGCTGCCGCTGGCCCAAGTGCGGGCATTTGAAGTGGGTGAGGCGCTCATTCGAAGCGTGGGCAATGCGCGCAAACAGAAATGCTGCCGTGTGAAGCATGGGGACGTTGGGGCCCGTGGATAGGCACACGTGCTGGCGGTGTTAGCCGCTTTCTTTTGCCTACTTTTCTTTGCGGCGGCAAAGAAAAGTAGGTGCCGCCCCGCACAGGGGCAACGCTAGCAAACCAGAAGCAAAACGCGGATGCCAGCAAAAACCCCAAAACCCCAAACCGCCGGCCGGCAAAAACCACTCCCCAAATCACATAGCCTCATCCCACTGCGGCGCGAACGCAGGACTCACCAGCCGCTCACCCTTCGGCAACGCCGCAATCCCCGCACGGTCCTCATCATCGAGCCGCACATCCAGCGATGCCAGATTCGACGCCTGATTCACCGCGCCACCAGCCTTAGGCACAGCAGCGACATTCCCCTGCTCGAGCAGCCACGCCAGCGCGATCTGCGTCGGCAGCACACCATGCTTGCGCGCAATAGCAACAACTGCAGGAATCTCCGACACACGATTCCGCGCCAGCGGGCTATACGCTGTCAGCGCCATCTCATGCTGCCGCGCGAAATCGAGCAGCTTCGTCTGACCGAGCGTCACGTGATACTCGACCTGAATCGCCGCAAGCGGCGCACCGATCGTCTCGACAGCTTCACGCAGCAGCGGCAACGGAAAGTTCGCAACACCGATCGCCCGCGCAAGCCCGCGCTCCTTCAAACCGACGAGCGCATCGATCGAGCGGCGCAGATCCATGTCCGTCGTCGGCCAGTGAATCAGAAACAGATCCACGTATTCGCTGCGCAAGTCTCGCAACGAACGCTCGCATGACGCGCGCAGCGCCTGCGGCTCGAGTTGATCCCACCAGACCTTGCTGGTCACGTGGATCTGCTCGCGCGGCACCGGCGACGCTGCGAGCGCGGCGCCGACGGCATCTTCGTTCTGATAGCCCGCCGCCGTGTCGATATGCCGATAGCCCAGTTCGAGAGCCTGAACGACGGCACGCGTGCATTCTTCGCCGACCATCGGCCAGGTGCCGAGGCCGAGCTTCGGCATGTCGAGGCCGTGTCGGTTGACGATGTGTTCCAAGCGTTGTTTCTCCATCATTGATACGGGTGTCAAGATCGTTGCCTGTCGAAACCGAAAAGGCGTCGCGGTGTTTCCCACTGAATCTGATGCCGCGTTTGTGCGTCGGGAACGATCTGCCCGAACAGCGTCAGCAGCGGCCCATAGTCCAGCCGCTCGGGCGCGCGCAGAAACGGCCAGTCGGAACCCCATACGCAACGTTGCGGGCCAAACGCGCTCAGTAGCGCATGCGCGTAAGGCCACGCGTCCTCATAGGGGTACGCGTTGCGCGAGTACTTCTGCCAGCCCGACAGCTTGACGCTCGCGCGCGCGGAATCCGCAAGCCGCAGCAGCGCCTGAAAACCCGGTTGATCGACGCCCGCTTCGATATCGGGCCGCCCGCCGTGGTCGATGACGATCTGCGCTTCCTGCTGCGCAAGCCAGGGCGCCAGGGCGACCAGTTGATCGCCGCACACCTGGATCTGCGCAAACATCCCGAAGTCGGCCAGCATGGCGAACAGCGCGCCTGCATCGCGCACGAGTTCGACGCCTTCCATCGCCGGATTGAATGCGACGCCAACCACGCCAGCGCGACGCAGCGCCGATAGCTCGCCTCTGCCGATATCGTTGTCGACCACCGCGATGCCGCGAAAGCGCTCCTGGTACGTCTCCAATGCGTCGAGCAGGCAGCGGTTGTCGGTCCGGTAGCCGCTCGTCGGGCCGACCAGCAGCGCGTGCCGCACGCCATATGCATCCATCACGCGAACGAACTGTGCAGCCGTGCCGATCTCCTGCTGTGCCGGCCGATACGCGGTGTCGTCCCGGTAGGGAAAGCGAACGGGATCGAAGATATGGCAGTGGCAATCGATCTTGTCTTCGTCGAATACGCTCATCCCAGTTCCCTATGCAGGCCGTCGTGTCTGCTGCGCGCAGCAGCGCCAATCGCGGCACGGCAATACTAAGGGGTTGCCGTGCCGCTGTCGTATGCCGTGTTTAGGCTACCCTATAACCTTTGGTTAATGCCTGCACGGATACGGAACAACGATGCGTTTCAAGTTGCGACAGATGGAAGTGTTCCGCGCGGTGATGCTGACGGGCTCGATCAACGCGGCGGCGAAGATGCTGTATGTCTCGCAGCCCGCCGTCAGCAAGCTGGTCGCACACACCGAGACGACGCTCGGACTGCGTCTCTTCGAGCGCGCAAAGGGTCGGCTCATTCCGACGGCCGAAGCGCAGGCGCTGTATCGCGAGGTCGAGCAGGTCTATCAATCGGCCCTGCGTGTCGATGAATTCGCGCGGGCGCTCGCGCTCGGCCCGGCAAGCCTGCTGCGCGTCGCGTGCAGCCCGTCGCTCGCGCCTGGCGTGGTCGCGCCCGCCATCGTCGAGCTGAAGCGGCAGTTGCCGGGGCTCAGCGTCGACTGGCACACCACGCTGATGGCCGACATGCCGCTCGAAGTGCTGAGCAAAACCGTCGATATCGCGATCACGTCGCTGCCGCTCGAGCATGAGCATCTGGAGGCCGTGCCGTTCATGCGCGGCCGCATGGTGTGCGCATTGCCGCCGGGCCATCCGCTCGCCGCCCGCGAACGGATTGCGCTCGCGGACCTGCAGCAGGAGCCGATGATCCTTTTCCGGCGCGACATCCCGTTCGGCACGATCATCGTGCGCGCATGCCAGCAGGCGAATGTCGAACTGACATCCGTGGTCGACGTCACACGCGCCGATCAGGCGCTCGCGCTCGTGCGCGGCGGCCTCGGACTGGCGATCGTCGACGAGTTCGCGGCGGGCGAGGTCGACTGCATCGTGCGTCCGCTCGTCGAGGATCTGGAGATGGTATCGACGTTCGTCTATTCGAAATTCTCTCCGCCGTCGCGCAGCGCGACAGTGCTGATGCAAGCCGTCTGCCGTCGCGCAGACGAACTCGGCAGACGGACCCGTTGAGCCTTTAGCTCAATTGCCGAATGGCGTCGTCAGTTCCGTCTCGTTCGTATCCACCACGAAGACAGCGAGAAGCTTTGCCGGCTTCGTTTTGCTCGCATTCGCGCTGACGCCGTGGCGGTCGCCGGGCATTTCGGAAAAATTCTGCCCGGCCTTGTAGACCGTCACGGGTCCGTCATTGATCTGACTGCGGATCGCACCCTCCAGCACGGTCGCATAGATGAACGCGGACTTCGCGTGCGTATGACCGGACGAATAGCCGCCCGGACCATACTCGATCAGCACGCCCTTGATGCTCTTGCCTGGAACGTTGGGCAGTTCGTGCTGATAGACGAGCGTCACCTTGGCGCTCTTTTCTTTTGGCGTCTGCGCAAGCACGCTGCCGAACGGCAAGCTCGCGACGAGCAGCGTACAGAGGATGCGTTTCATGTCACACCTGTTCTTAGTTCGAAGGATGCGCAATCAGGCTTTGCTCTGCGAGTGTCGAAACCATTCATCGAAGCCGATCTTGCCGAGGCGCGCGTCGCCCAGTGGCACGAGCGACAGATCTCCCACCAGGCCGCCGAAGTAACGGGCCTCGGGGTCGCGCACGACTTCGCGCGGATCGCCGGCCGCTTTCAGATAACGGGCGACGATTTCGTCGAACGGCGCGCGCTCGGGTCCGGCAATTTCGATGATGCCGTTGCGCGGCGCGGCAAGCGCAACATCGGCGACGATCGCGGCGACGTCATCGGCCGCAATGGGTTGGAACATGCCGGGCGAGAGCCGGACCGCATTGTCCTGCATGCCTGAATCGGCAATGCCGCCGAGAAATTCGAAGAACTGGGTCGAGCGGATGATCGTGTAGGGAATGCCGGAAGCCTCGACCAGCTTCTCCTGCGCGACCTTCGCGCGAAAGTAGCCGTTCTCGGCCGTGCGATCCGTTCCGACGATGGACAGCGCGACATGGTGCCGGACGCCCGCCTGCGCCTCGGCCGTGCGTAGATTGCGGCCAGACGCTTCGAAGAATTCCAGCACCGCCTTGTCTTCGAACGAGGGCGAATTGGACAGGTCGATCACCACCTGCGCGCCCGTCAGGCACTCTTTGAGCCCTTCGCCCGTGATGGTGTTGACGCCGCTCCTGGGCGAAGCGGCGACGACATCGTGATCGGCCTGGCGCAGGATCGCGGCCGTCTTCGAGCCGATCAGGCCCGTGCCGCCGATGATAACGATCTTCATGATTCACCCTCCATCGTCGATCGTTGCAGAGCGTTCAACGGTTCGAACGCGAACGCTGCTTCAGTGGCCCGAATTCGGGGTGCACCGGGCCAGGTGGCCGCAGCTGGCCGGCGGTGCCCACGCTGCGTGGGCTGGATTGCCCATCGCCATGGTGGTTCCGGATACGCCGCCGTACTCGGTGGTGCTGGACGTGGTGGCGGGCGGTTGCGCATTCTGTTGCGCCGGCGTGCCTTGAGCGTGCGCCACGTTCGTCAGAGCGAGCGCTGCGGTGCATGCGGCGGAAAGGATGAATCGTGTCTTCATGATTTGACTCCTTCAATACGACATCAGGTTCGGGAACCTGCAACCGCGTTGGCTTCGTCGAAGCCGACGCAGCGACGAGCGGTGCCCGACAGGCACTGCTCGCGATTCCCCAAGCGGCCAGACGAGCCGATGCACGGCTGTGCGCCTGGCCTGCTGCCTGGTTCATGGGAAATGAGACGCGGCTATCACCGCGGGTGGCGTTCGAGGTGGCAGATGCACCTGAAGAATCGTCAAAGGGCCGGTAAGCCCCGCGCGCGTAAAGAAAACGCACCATAAAAACATAGACGTTCTTCAGGAAAATGGAACATCAATTTGAAAGGCCCGCGTACTGCTTTTGAATGCAAGTCCCGCTCGCCGCTTCGCATCGTTAGCCTCGCTTACGCGCTATCAGTCGATGGGGTTTGCGTCGACAGGCTGATGCATGCCAATCGCCATACGATTCCACGCGTTGATGACGGCGACGGCCCACGTCAATTCGACGATTTCCGCGTCGTTAAAGTGCTCGCGCAATGCCTGATATTCGACTTCGCGGTCCGCATGGCCGTCAGGAAGGCGCGTCAACGATTCGGCCCATGCCAGAGCGGCCTGCTCTCTGGCCGTGAAGAAGTCGGTCTCGCGCCACGCCGACAACACGTTCAGGCGCTGCCACGATTCACCGCCCTTGCGCAGTTCGCGCGCATGCATGTCGAGACAGTAGGCGCAGCCGTTGATTTGCGAGACGCGCGTCTGCACGAGTTCGATCAGCTTGCTGCCAAGCGACGACTCGGCCAGCGACTGGCTGACGGCATATAGCGACTTGAATTGCGCAGGTGCGAGCGTGGTCCACGCGAGGCGAGGTGCATTCATGATGAACTCCAGAAAGTAAGGGGTTAAGCAATGGAAGAAGCGTTGAATTCGGATGACGCGTAGCGCTGCGGGTTGTCGCGCAGCCACTGCGCCGCCTTTGCCTCGACGAGCGCAAGCGGCTCATCCGTCGATACAAGGCTCGCCGCATGCATGAACGTGACGTCCTTGAGTCCGATCACGCCCAGCACCGCGGACAGATAAGGCCGAAAGAAGTCCGGCTGATAGGCGGGCTCGCGGAACATTGCGCCGCCGGCGGTCACGGCGACGAAAGTCGGCCGGTCGCGCAGCAAGCCGACCTTGCCGTTCGCGCCCGCTTTGAACGTCACGTCGATACGCACCACGTGATCGATCCAGTTCTTGAGCACGGCAGGTACCGTGAAGTTGTGCACGGGCGTCGAGATCCAGAGCATGTCCGCCTGATCCAGTTCACGGATCAGTTCGTCCGACACAGCGAGCGCCTCGCCAAACCGCGCTTTCGCCACGTTACCGGGCAGCACCAGCGACTCCGCGTACGCTTCCGTGATGGCCGGCAACGGCTGCGCGCCGAGATCGCGCCGCGTAATTTCGATGTCCCGCCCAAGACGCCCGGCCATGGCAGGCAGCAAATGGCGGGTGAAGTGTCGGCTCGTCGAGTTGTCGCGCCGGGGGCTGCAATCGAGCAGCAACACCTTGAGGCTGTTCATGCCAGCTCCATGCTGAAGTGAAGGCCGCGCGCCAGCAGGCCGCAGCGGAAATAGAAGCGTTGCGCGAGCGCGTTGGCGAGCGCCGTGTCGAGCACCAGACGCTGGCAATCGTCGACGCGGCCCAGCGCGCCCAGTTCGGCAAGCAGGCGTTCGCCATGCCCCCGGCCGCGTCCCGCCTCGTCTGTGATCAGATCGTCGACGTAGATAAAGCGGCCGTGAATCAGGTTGTCGATACGCCGATAGCCGGCCAGCGCGACGGGCTTGCCGTTTTCCCAGACGCCCAGCAGGCGGTAGCCTTGTGCGCGTTGCAGCGCGACGCGAGCGACAAAGTCCTCGGGCGAATTCAATTGGGGACGCAGTTGATGCATGACGTCGAAACAGGCCAGCACATCGGCATCTGTTTCGGCATGTCGGAGGGTCGGTGTGTCAGTCATGATGCCGATGGAGAGGGGTTGGTGTAGGCTTCAGTGTCGTCGTTCGATGACCCAGCCAACAGGGCCATTTTTCCTGCTTCAGACCAGGCCATGACACAGCCAGCCGCCCAGGCGAAACCCGGCGCTTCGCCCATCCACGAGCAGATCTATGCGCGGTTTCGCGCGATGATCGAACAGGGGCAGCTCAGCCCCGGCCAGAAGGTGTCGTCGTTGCGGGCATTGGCGACCGAACTGGGCGTGGCGCGCGGCACCGTGCAGGTCGCCTACGACCGCCTGCTCGGAGAGGGCTACCTCGTTGCCCGTGGTCCGGCGGGGACGTTCGTTTCGGAGCACGCGACGCCGGCGCAACCCGCTCGAGTGACGCAGGCTGCTGTCGTCGCGCGCCCGCCGCCGACGCAGGACGCGCCCGACCACATCATCGAAGTGGATGGCGGCACGCCCGCGCCATTTCAGATGGGGCTGCCCGCGCTCGATGAATTCCCGAGGAAGCTCTGGGCGGGACTGATGGCGCGGCAAGTTCGTAAGGCGGGATCGCTCACCAAGCCCGCGCCCGCCGGATACATGCCGTTGCGCGAGGCGCTGGCGGCCTATCTGCACCGCTCGCGCGGCATCGACGCGTATGCGGGCCAGGTGTTCATCGTGCCCGCCTATACCGCCAGCCTCGCGTTGACCGTCGACGCACTCGGCCTGGCAGGCGAAAGCGCCTGGGTCGAGCATCCGGGCTATCCACCCACCGCGCAGACGCTCAAACGACTCGGCTTACAGGTCTGCGATGTCTGCGTCGATCAACACGGCATCGACGTCGCCTTTGGCCGGGCCCATTTCCCAACCGCGCGGCTCGCCGTCGTCACGCCGTCGCATCAGAGTCCAACAGGGGTCGCGTTGCCGTTACAGCGCCGCGTCGAACTTCTCGATTGGGCGAGCGAACGTGACGCATGGATCGTCGAGGACGACTATGACGGCGAGTACCGGTATCGCGGTCATCCATTGCCCGCGCTGAAAAGCATGGACTCGGGCGGACGGGTGATCTATTGCGGCACGCTGAGCAAGGTACTGTTTCCGGGGCTGCGGCTTTCGTATGTGGTCGTCGCGCAAAACCTCGTTCCGCACTTCGAACAGGCGTGCAGGCGTACCGCGCACGGCGGCTGCCCCGAACTGCTGCAAGCAGCCGTCGCCGGGTTCATCAGCGAAGGCCACTTCTCCCGGCATATCAAGCGAATGCGAACGCTCTACGCCCGGCGGCGAGCGCTGCTGGCCGAAGCGCTCGCGCCGTACGCTGCCGAAGGCTTCGTCGTTCATTTGCAGGACGGCGGCATGCATCTTCTCGTCGACGTACGCGACGATCTCGACGATGTCGTGCTGGCCAGCCTCGCCCGCGCCGCAGGCTTCGCCGTGCATGCCCTCACGACATGGCGCAATGGCGCACCCGGACGCCGCGGCCTGTTGCTCGGATTCACGAACGTTCGAGATCGCGAAGAAGCTAAAAGGCTGGTTGCGGAACTGATACGTTCGTTCGAATTGCAAGCAGGTTAGCGGTGTAGTTATTTCTTTCTATCAGGTATCCGCCATATAGTTCGTCATCCGAATTATATGAGCAATCAATTCTTCACAAAACGACACTGTACCGGTGAAGGCTCAAGTCAGCGTATTCAACGCATCACGCCCTTAAATCCGAATTCGTCTGGATTGATGTTCCGGATGCAACACGGTGCTCCCCTCTGCGAGTCTTCTGCGCAACGTTGCTTCCCCCTACGATTCATCCTGCGCAGAAGGCGTGCGAATCGAATCGCGCGTACCCATGCAACGAAACTAGCCGCTACTACACCCCGAAACGAATGACAACGCTACGCCCGCCGCCATTGACGTTACTCGACAAGTACTCCGGACAAGAGCCTCAGATCCTGTATTCGACCACGGTCACCGTCACGGGCGGCGGCACGGGTCATGGACGTGCATCAGGTATCGCGCGCTCGGACGACGGGCAACTCACCGTCGATCTGCGCATGCCCAAAGCGCTCGGCGGACCCGGTGGTGGAACCAATCCGGAGCAGTTATTCGCCGCGGGATATGCGGCCTGTTTTCACGGCGCGCTCAGTTTGTTGGCGGCCCGCTCTGCTGTTCGTATTCGCGACGCGTCGGTCGATGTCACCGTCGACTTCGGCCGGGACCCGATGGATGGCCTGTTCGTGCTGAGCGCGCATACGCGCGTTCATTTGCCGGGCGTCGATCGCGCCGTCGCTGAAGAACTGGTTCGCAAGACCGAACGCTTTTGCCCGTACACGAAGATGGCAAGGCAGGGCATCGTGAATGTCGTCGCGCTCGTCGTGGCTGACGAGACCCGCGAGTCGTGACGCAGTTCGCCACATCGTAGAGAGGTTGGAAATGAACAGAATCGATCCATGGTGCCAGATAGTCAGCGGGTTGCACGGTCGCAGCCGCTTCGCCGCGCAGCAAAACCCCGCATCCGCAGGGCGCGGGCCACGCGAACGATCCAGTCCGATGACCGCCGCGATGGCCAATGCTTCGTCGATCCGTCGCATCGAGTGGCAGACCACCTGCACGATTCTGATTTCGTGGAGCGATTCGACG
The DNA here is from genome assembly GCF_013426895.1 of Paraburkholderia largidicola. Classification (NCBI taxonomy): domain Bacteria; kingdom Pseudomonadati; phylum Pseudomonadota; class Betaproteobacteria; order Burkholderiales; family Burkholderiaceae; genus Paraburkholderia; species Paraburkholderia largidicola. Next base: position 2,177,130 of record NZ_AP023176.1, read on the forward strand.
TTAGGCAGGTTCGAAGATCAGACATGGCGCGCAGGCTTTGCGCGCACCTCGGGTATTTGCGGTCTGACAGGTGTGCCCGTTCGTCGCGGCGACCCGGTGTTCCGGCCGCTACAGCGAGCCGGCGCGCTGCCGCGAAACGCGTTCGACATGATTCTCGCCGACACGCTAAGAGCACCGATGAGCTAAAGGTTGAATGAGTAGTGCATTTGAAGCAAGGCATGAAAACAAGGGCAATGACTATGTCGAAAAACAGTAACGAGAAGCAAAATTCCACGCGCCGAAGCATTCTGATCGGCAGCGCCGCAGCGGCAGGCGGACTCGCCGCATCGCTGATTCCGGGCACGCTGCAGGCGGCGCAGCCCGGTGCGTCCTCAGGCGCGTCGAAGCATCAAGGCCAACATCCGGCGAGCTACATCGCGGCGAAAGACGGCACGCAGCTGTATTACAAGGATTGGGGCTCAGGCCGCCCGGTCGTGTTCTGTCACGGCTGGCCGCTCAGTTCCGATAGCTGGGAGTCGCAGATGATGTTCGTGGCGTCGCACGGTTACCGTGCTGTCGCTCATGACCGTCGTGGACATGGACGCTCTAGCCAGCCCTGGAACGGCAACGAGATGGACACCTACGCGGACGATCTCGCCACCGTATTCGAGGCGCTAGGTCTGAACGACGCGATTCTCGTCGGCTTTTCGACGGGTGGCGGAGAAGTGGCCCGCTACCTTGGCCGGCATGGCACGAAGCGTGTGTCCAAAGTGGTGCTCGTGTCCGCTGTGCCGCCGTTGATGCTGAAAACGCCTGCCAATCCGGGCGGATTGCCAATCGACGTATTCGACGGTCTGCGTGCCGCCCAACTGGCGAACCGGCCGCAGTTCTACAGGGACGTGCCGGCGGGTCCGTTCTACGGCTTCAATCGTCCAGGCGCCAAGCCGTCGCAGGGTCTGATCGATTCGTGGTGGACGCAGGGCATGCAAGGCGGCCACAAGAACACCTACGATTCGATCAAGGCGTTTTCCGAAACGGACTTTACCGAAGACCTGAAGAAGATCGATGTTCCCACGCTGATCGTCCACGGCGACGATGACCAGATCGTGCCTATCGATGCAGCGGGACGTGCGTCGGCGAAGCTGATCCGGAATTCGAAGCTGATCGTCTATCCCGGCGCGCCGCATGGTTTGACGGACACGCACAAAGAAAAATTCAACGCGGATCTTCTGGCGTTCATTCAGAGTTAAGCCCGGTCGAAAAATGACGCGTAGGGGCAAGCACTGCCGTGCTTGCCTTTTTTATCTCCATTCACACTTCGTGCCTGATGGCAGAGGCGGATATATCGCGCAAAGGAAACCGCTTGCCCGCGCGAACGCTTAAGCCGCTCTCGAACCAGAAAAAAAATGAACACGATTGGTATCGCTAGCAAGGATGCAGTTGAAGACGTGACGCGTGACAAACACCAGTTCACACGGCAGACGCTTCGCCTGCCGAGGCACGCGTCAGTCGAATCCGAGGTGAATCATGGACAATCGGACGCGCGGTTCGGAGACATTCCCAGCTTCGTGTGGTCGAAGAACTGCACACTATGCCCCGTTGCGTTGGGTCATTTCATGCGGACATCGAATGCGTATCTTCTTTCATCCGCGTCCGACGACTAACCAGTCTCGACATCGTATGAACCCCTTCGCCTGATTTGCGACTCGTAGGCGGCCGCGCCTTGTTTCCTCGCCACAAGACACGCACGACGCAAGTAGGCAGCGCTTGCGTCGCGATCTCCTTCAAGACCAAAAGCATGAGCCTTGGTCATGAGCAGCGGAGGGAGGTACAACTCGTCACCGTGCAGTTCGATTGCCTTGATCGCTTCGTCGCAGACCGCCATTGCGCGCGTGGTATCCGAGTTCGCGCATAGTGCCGTTGCCAGTGAATTCCTGAATGCCGATGCCGTCATCGTGTACTGGCACTTCGTCATGCCGTCGAGGCAGCTTTCGAGCAGCGAAATGCTCTCCTCCAATCGGCCTCCGGCATACGAAAGCTGACCACGAAGCCCGAGCACCACATACTGGTATGGCGTGAAGCCATTCACCTTGACGATGGCGTCGAATTCATCCGCTATTTCACCTAGTCTCGGCCAGTTCTCCGCCCACGCGAAAACTTCTCCCGCCCATATCAGCGTCACACACTGGGTGGCAGGATGGCACAGCAGGCGCGCGCTTTCGATGGCGTCATTGGCGAGCCGTTCCGCTTCAGAAGATTGACCCGTCAGCCAAAGATTCCTCGCCTTTCCGCTCAACGCACGCAGATAAGGATTGGTGCCGAATTCTGCCGGCTGCGCCGCCTCTGCTCCGTTCGCCCTGGTCGAAAGGATCACAGCCTCCCAGAGACCGGATGACGACGCGATCTCGCCCTTCATATGCAATGCCGCGCCCAGCATCGAATGAACCGTGGAAGCGTCGCGCCCACATGCGATGATCCATTGCGCGGCATCGCTCGCGAACATATAGGCCCCCTCGAAATTGCTGGTTCGATAGAGGTACATGATGAGTCCGCATAGCAACCGGTCATGTCGAGCAGAATCTCCCAGCGACAATGCAATGGAAAGACCACGTTCGTATGCCCGGCCAACCTCTTCACCGTCGCTGCCTGTGAAGAGCAATGCATGGCCATGGGCCGCGATGAGATCGAGTTCCGTCAGGCTCCCTCGCTCCACGTCGTCCAGTTTCGACAATGCGATTTCGGTCCATTTTCTGGCCTCGCCGAGCATCGACTTTCGCAGCAGCAGTTTCGCGTATGACGCGACCAGCCTGCAGCCTTGCACGACGTCCTGCTCGCGTACGAGCGTCCACTCCAGCATCGCACGCAGATTGCCCAGATCGGCGAGCCAGTTGTCTCCCCCCTGTTCCGTCGATCCGTCGGCGGGCCACGCGGCCGCATAATATGACGCGTGGCGCGCGCAGAACTGATCCAGCTCGCCGGCATCTTCGAGTTTTACGCGCGCATAAGAGCGGGTCGTGTCGAGCAGAAAGTATCGAACTGTGCTCTCGTCAGGCCTCACATCCAGCAGCGACTTGTTCGACAATTGATTGATGGCTCTCAGCACGTCGGCGCGATCGATGTCCTCCGCACCGATCACGGCTACAGCCGCATCGAGCGCGAAGCAGCCGACAAACACCGCGAGCCTTCGCAGACAGACCTGTTCCAGTCCCGTCAACAGGCCGTAGCTCCAGTCGAGCGTCGCTCCGAGCGTCTGATGCCTCGGCACAGCCGTGCGGCGTCCGTGCCACATGAGCCGGCTCTTCTTGTCCACCAGTTCCAGAATTCCGACCAGACCGAACGTCGGCATCTGTCGCGCGGCGAGTTCAATCGCCAGTGCAATGCCATCCAGCGCCCGGCAAAGCCTGCCCACCGACTGCGCGTTATCGTCGGTCAATTCGAAACGGCAGCCCGCCTGCACGACGCGCTCGACGAATAGCCGGATTGCCGAGTACTTCAACGCATCGCATGCTTTGAGCAGTTCACCCGGCGGCGGTGCGTCGAGCGGAGGAAGGCGGAATACGAATTCGCCATCGACATTCACGATTTCTCGCGACGTTACGAGGATATAAATGCCGCTCGCGTTTCGATAGAGAATTTCCGCAGCCTGAGCGACACCGTCTATCAGATGCTCGCAACAGTCGAGAAAGACGAGCATGCGGGTATGGCCAATCGACGCACATACTTCACTGATGGAAGCGGCGGCTTCCTGTCCTTCACACAAGGCGGCCACCAGTGTCGACGAAACCAGGTCCGAATCCTGAATCACCGAAAGATCGACGGACACGATCTTGCCGTCGAACTCGTCGCGGAGCCGGTCGATCACTGCATTCGCGACCGTCGTCTTACCCATCCCACCCGCGCCGACAATGCTGACGAACCGGTGCTCTTCGAGTTGCCGGGCGATCTGCCCGATGTCGCGTTCCCGACCGACAATGGCGGCGCCCGCATGCACGAACCGCAATTGACCGCGCGCCGGTGGCCGTGTGGTCTTGAGTTCGACGCCGGACTGAATTCCATCACACGGCGTCACTGTCGCAACAAATGTATAGCCCCTTCCCGGCACGTTCATCACATACGTGACGCCGGGATCGCCATCGGCAAACGCTTTACGCAGTGCGACAAGATGAAAACGAAGGCTCCCTTCTTCGACGACTGTATCGCGCCATACTTCGGCGAGAAGATCGCGCGCGCTGACGACGCTTCCCGCACGACGCACGAGTGCAATCAGAATGTCGAGCGCGCGACTACCCAGCTTGACCTGCTTGCCATGACAAACAAGCAGTCGTTTGTCGGGAAACAGGAAGAACGGCCCGAACGAAAAGTTCGTCGCAACTGAATGCAATGGCGTCGTTCCAAATTTCGATAAGCTGGAAAACAAGTATCGTCTCGCTGGAAGTCGTGGTTTCCACCGATTCTATCCGAGGCTTACACGAAACCGAATCTTTCAAACCACTAAACGAGAGAAACTGAAACTTTGGCATTCAGCGCCTCGTAATGGGCCTGCTTCGGTACGCACTATATTGCTTTAAGGGTTCGACTGCGTACGTCCGGGAACGTATCGACCTGACGGTTGAGCAGCAAGAAGAGCCGCGCGATTTGTCCGTTGAATAGCGAAAAATGAAGATTGACGACGAGTGGATTTGGCAATCCTCTCGAGTCGAATGTACCTGTGACGGCCCCAACCACCGTCGTTACGCGATAGTGCTGAGATGTCTGCAGAACTTCAATTCTCAGGTTATCGGCAATGACTTCTCTTGCGATCCAGGCTTCGATTGCGGGGCGTCCCCAGAAATCACGAAGCTGATCGTTGACGAGCGCGTCGTCTCTGAAGAGCGCCGCCATAGCGGTGGCATCGGCGTTATTGAGCGCCAGCAGAAACGAGCCGATCACTCGTGCGTCTTGTTGTGCGGTCTTCCGTATTCGGTTTGCCCGATCACGCATCCCGTTTTCCTTAGGGGATCAACGAGCGCAAATGTTCGTCTATCCCGCCATTTTTGTCTGCTATTTGTTGTTAGCGGCTGTTAGCGCTTGCGATAAGTCCATAGTGTTTTGCCTCTAACGCTGTTTAATCAACTATAAACCAGCGTCGAATCGACTTCGCGAGGAAAACGTCTTCATGGAATCGACCATGCGCAATCACTCCGGCTCCCCGCCGGAAGAGGTGATGGATACGCTGTCAGCAGGATTCACGACGAGCTACGCGGCCGTCATGACTTTCATCGCCGTGGCGAAGGAAGAGAGCTTCGCCAAGGCAGGAGATCGTCTCGGTATCGGACGGTCTTCCGTTAGCCGGAACATACAGAAACTGGAGCAGCAGCTTGGAACCAAGCTCTTTTCGCGCACCACTCGCAGCGTCGGACTGACGGCTGAAGGGGAGATCTTTTACGAATCGTGCAAGCCCGGTATCGACGGCATCCTGAATGCGATCGAGCGAATGCGCGATCTGCGCGGTGGCCCGCCGCGTGGTCTATTGCGGATCAGCTCGACCGTTGGTTTCGGAAGAAAGGTCGTCGCGCCGCTGTTGACCAGGTTTCAGGGTTTGTACCCGGAGGTCTCGATCGACCTGATGCTGTGCGATAGTCCCGCCAACTTTACGAGTGACGGTATCGATATCGCTTTCAGGAACGGCCGGGTGGACGACAGCCAGATCATTGCCCGCCGCATCATTCCCATGCATATGATTCTCTGCGCCTCTCCCGAGTACGTGCGAGAGAACGGAGTACCGATGGAAGTCCACGATCTGCCAGGGCATCGCGCGATCAATTTCCGTTTCTCGTCTGGAAGAATCTACGAGTGGGAATTCAAGGTGGGAGGCGATCTGATCAAACACGCTCCGTCCGCGCATCTGACCTTCAACGACGCGGATCTCGTGCTCAATGCAGTCCTCGATGGTCAGGGAATCGCGCAACTGGCGGGTTATCAGGCCTGCGACCACCTCGCGACGGGCAGACTGATTTCCTGTATGGACCGGTATGCACCAGACGATCGAAGCCATTTTCTTTGCTATCTCAGCAAACAACATATGCCGTCCCGCACGCGACTCTTTATCGACTTCATGCTCGAGCAGATACGAATGCTCAACCTTCAGTGCGCAGTAGATGACATGGCGACCAGCAGGTCGCACGGGAGCGCGCGATGAGACCTTATCTTGCTGCGTTCACCGCGATCGTTCTTTGGTCCGCATTTGCGACGCTGAGCCTGCCCTTGAGACATCTTCCGCCGTTGCTGGTCACGGGGCTCGCACTGCTGGCCGGCAGTCTCGTCACGCTGCGGCACATCAACGCATGGAAGGTCAGGTGGTCCACGTTTCTGTTCGGTTCCGGCTGTCTTTTCCTCTATCACTTCTGCTTGTTGAAGTCTTTCACGTATGGGTCGGTGCCCATTGCCAACCTGATCAACTACACATGGCCGTTTCTGCTCGTCCTCATGTCGAGCGTCTGCAATGGACGCAGACGGGGATGCTTTGCCCAGGTGACGTGCTGTGCAATCGGGTTCATCGGATGCGCGGTGCTGGTGCTGCAACCCGTGACGAATGGCACGTTCGAAGCACGCAACGCGATCGGATATGGCTTCGCCGCTGCGGCCGCTGCAGTCTGGGCGGGTTATACGTTCTTCATACCCAGGTTCGAAACCCACAGCGCGTGGGCTGTCGGCGGGTTCTGCGCTGCAAGCGGTCTTGCTGCGCTTGCCGTGCACGCCGTGGCCGGCCCGTCTGTCGAATTGTCCGCTCACGATCTGGCATGGGTCGCAGCAATCGGCGTGGGACCGTTGGGCATAGCGTTTGTCGCATGGAATCACGCGTCCAGATTCTGCGAGCCCGGGCTTCTCGGATCGATATCGTATCTGTGCCCGCCGCTTTCTCTCGTGATACTGAGAATTGCGGATCCAACCGCCGTGATCGACTGGATGACTTTGACTATTTCGATGTTGATGAGCGTATGCGGGATACTCATGTCACAGCGTTGGCGGCGTACGGTGTTGAGTAATTAGTCGATCTATCGACGAGACGGTCGCCCGTCTCCTCGATAGGGACTCTCATGAGTTGCTCCCGCATGACGATCATCAGTGCTTCGTCCATGCCACGTTCGAAAAGTGCATGGAGCATTCCTATCAGAATAGAGGCCAGTGCGTGACTGGTCGCTTCCTGCCGTGCCGCGTGCATCTCATCGACGCCCGATATCATGTCGAGCGTTGCCTGATGCAGACGTGCAGAACCCTCATCGAGCAACGCCGCCCTGCCGATCTGCTGCCAGACGGCATGAATAGCGCGCACTTCGCGCGTGTGTCCGGCATTCGCGGCAATAAAGGCATTCGCCAGGGCATCGACCATTTCTTCGGGATGTCCGCCGTGCGCATCGCGACACGCGATCTCCAGAAAGCACACGACATGATCGACGTGACGACGCACCATCGCACCCATCAGTTCGTTCTTGTTCGCGAAGTACTGGTAAATCGTTCCCACCGCAAACCCCGATCGCTTGGCGACCCGGGTCGTCGTGAGCGCTCGCGGCCCGTTCGCCGTGATGATCTGCACGGCAGCCTCGAGCACGGCTTCGATCGTGTGTGCGGCGCGAGACTGACGCGGCAGTTTGCGAGGTCGCGGAGCAACGATGCCAATACATTCCGCGTAATCTGGAGCCAGGCGTCGGGCGTTCATCATCGCAACAGTGGGTAGAGCGGTAGAGCGGTCGAGCGATTCGCCCGTCGTGATTGTTCTGACTGAAATCGGCGAATCGATATCGCATATTGCGACGAAAGTACTTGCATGTAATGTGCCACTTTGCAATTCGTAAGCTGGTCCACTTTCTTATCCCGCTCTCCAATGTCACAAACTCCGCGCATAGAACGTCTTGGACTATGAGGAAATGATTTCCCGCTTGTTTCATGCCGCAGTTATTGGCGTCAGTAGTACGCAATCCCGCTACAGCCACACGCCACAGATAGAGACTCTGCAAATGTTATGAATGATCGGTGCGACGCCCTGGTGGGTACGAATAGACGCGAAAAGTCGACCATCGTATGGTCCCTGCCTTTGGGCACACCCGATCCTAAAGAAGGTCTGCAGCGTTGGCTCTACGAAGCGTTGAGGCGGGCAATCGTCAGTGGCCGGTTGCCCGCCGACAGCGTGCTGCCGGGCACCCGTACCCTCGCGCAGCAATACAATCTTGCGAGGGGCACGGTTGCGGCTGCGTACGAACAGTTGTTGTCCGAAGGTTATCTGGTCACCCGCACGGGTAGCGGTACACGGGTCAGCACGGTGTTGCCGGACCCACGTCACCATGCCAAACCAATACCCGCATCCTCAATTGCTGCACATGCAGGCTTTGCGCGTGAATCGCACGCGCCCTGGATCAAACGGCTCAAGGAGAACGATCCGCCTTTTCCGCTCTCGGGCGCAAACACTTTGCCGCAGCCCTTCTTCCCGCATCGCGGCGATATACGCCTCTTTCCCATCGATTTATGGCGAAGGTTGCACGTGCGGCAATTGCGGCCCTCACGTCTGCTCACACTCAACGACACGAGTCCCGCCGGATTGCCCGCGCTACGATCGGCGATAGCCGAGCATCTCGCCATTGCGCGCGGCGTGCGAGTGCCGCCGGAACAGATCGTCGTCATCGGCAGCGTGCAACACGCGCTGGACCTTTGCATGCGGTTATTGACGGGACCCGGCGACACCGTGTGGATGGAAGACCCCGGCTATGTGGCCGCGCGTCAGATCATGCACGCAAGCGGCGCGCGCGTCGTCGATGTTGCCGTCGATCACGACGGCTTGCGCGTACACGACGGCATACGCGAAGCGCCTTCAGCCGCACTCGTCTATGTGACGCCGACGCGTCATGCGCCGCTCGGCGTGCCTTTGTCGAGCGAACGGCGTGCAGCGCTGCTACAGTGGGCCGCCGCGAATGGCACGATCATTTTCGAAGATGATTACGACAGCGAGTACTGCTTTCGCTCGCATCCGCTGCCGGCGTTACGGAGTCTCCCCGGTGCCGATCAGCATGTCGTATTGGCGGGAACGTTCAGCAAACTGATGTTTCCGTCGCTGCGTGTCGCTTACGCGGTGCTGCCGCCGCGTCTCGTCGAGCCTTTCGTTCGCGCGGCGTCCCTCACCGTCCGTAGCGCGAACGGTTTGACGCAAGCCGTTCTTGCGGACTTCCTTGGAGAAGGTCATTTCGACCGGCACGTGCGCCGCACGCGGAAGGTCTATGCAAGCCGCGCGCATGCGTTCGAGCGCGCGGCACAGAAGCACTGGCAAGAACTGATCGACGTTCAGCCGGCCATTGCAGGCCTCGACGTCATTGGCCGGCTGCTTTCAGTGGACGAGCACACGGCTGTTCAAATGCTGAAAGCAGCCGGCATCGACGCGCCGCCGTTGGGTCAATACACGCGGCGCCATCGCCACCCGCCAGGTCTCGTGATGGGTTTCGCGGCTTTTAATGAGGAAGAAATCGACCGGGCCGCGCAACAGGTCGCCACTGTCTTGCGCGAGGCGACATGACATGACCGACCCGCCCGCGACGCCAGACGGAATGAGCGAACGCGCCGACGATGTATCAGTCGCGCTCCTGATGCGGCTCGAACGCCTGTCGCCAGAAGCACGCGCGGCTTTCCTGCTGCACGAGATCTTCGGCGCGGACTATCGCGAGGTCGCTGCGGTAATCGGCAAGTCAAAAGCCGAATGCCGTCGACTGGTCAATTACGCCAAAGCACAACTACGCGATGAGCGGCCGCGTTGAACTCTAATCGACGCAGCCGCTGGAGCTCGCTACTGCAGCGTATATCCGTTATCGACGATCAGATCTTGCCCGTATATTCCGCGTGCCGCAGGCGATAGCAGGAACATGATCGCATCCGCAATGGCGGCGGGCTCAAGGAAGCAACCAGGCAGCAAACGCTGATTGACGCGCCCCGCAACGGCGGAAAGCTGATCTTCGGGCAATCCCAGGCTTGACCAGATTGCAGTGGCCGTTGGACCGGGCGACACGATATTGATTCTGATCCCGCTAGCCGCGAGTTCGACTGCGAGCGTCCTTGCATGTGCCTTGAGCGCGGTCTTCGAGGCGATATAGGCGGCGAGTCCCGGAAACGTGACCTGCGACAGAAACGTCCCGATGAAAACGACCGATGCAGACTTTGCCAACCGCTCTCTCATGATCGACAACGTGTTCAGCGCACCCGCGCCGTTCACCGCCCATTGCCGCTCGAATGCGGATACTTCCAGGCCGTTGGCCAGTTCAGCAATACCCGCATTGGGGACTAGAAAGTCGACAGGGCCCATCTGATGGGCACGCTCAGAAAGCGCTCCGAGATCCGCGCTTTGCGTGACATCCCCTTTCATCCATTCGAGCGTGTCACCATATCTGGACTGCAATGAATCCAGTTCACCCATCGTGCGACTCATCGCCAGCACGCGAGCGCCGCTTGCGAGCAGGCGATCGACCGTCGCAAGACCAATCCCGGAACTCGCCCCCGTCACCACGGCAAGGCGATTCTCAAATCCTTCAAACATAGTTCTTTCCTTTTCATTCGTCGATCAGGTTCTCTTGTCGTCGACCTGTCGTGCAGGCCATTGCGACCCACTTCCTCTAACAAGGATCGGGCCAGCAGAAGAACGCTTTGTTTTCAGCGAGTTGAAAACATGTGATGTCGAATCGACCCGAAACGTTTCGACTACTTCAGCAGTCTTATCGACAACGAAAAGGACGTGATCTGCGCTATTCAGAAAGGGCGAGTTGTTCCGCAATGAAGTCGATGAATAGCCTCGCGCGAGTCGGCACGCTTCGACCGAAAGCGTGAAGCGCCTGCACGGGCACTGAACGCAATGAGACATCGGGCAATACGATGTGCAAGCGGCCCGCATCGAGATCGTGCTGCACCGTCGTTCGAAGAATCTGCGCGATACCCAGCCCGTTCACGGCGGCTATTCGCATTGCGTCACCGCTGTCGGCGTCGAACGATCCGTCAATCGACAGCGAGGTCCCGTTCGCAAAGGTAATGGGAATTGCACGCCCATTGAGCCGGTAGCGCACATGACGATGCGCGGTGAGGTCCTCGATCGTTCGTGGCGCACCAGCGGCCTGCAGATACGCTGGAGACGCCACCAGCACGAGCGGCAGACTGGCCATCGGAACCGTGTACAAGCTGCTGTCCACCGCATGTCCGACCCTGATGGCGATATCGAAGCCTTCGCGAATAACGTCGACATGGCGATCGCTGACGCTCACTTCCAGCGACAGTTCCCGATTGCGCGCCATCAATTGCCGCGTCACCGGTTCGAGCAGCGCGCGCCCGAGATCGCCCGGCAAACTTACGCGCAATGTGCCGACGGCTGTTGCGGGCTTCGCCAGCGCTTCATCCGCTTCGGCAAGACCGCGCATGAGGGGCGCAATGTGCTCGTAGTAGGTTTGTCCTTCGCTCGTGAGGATAAAGGCTCGCGTGGACCGCTGAAACAGCGTGACACCCAGTCGCTTTTCAAGGCGCGCGACGCTCTTCGACACGGCGGACGGTGTCGTTCCGAGCGCTCGCGCCGCGGCCGTAAATGAGCCTGCTTCAACGGACCGCACGAACGCGGGCAGACCACTCAATTTTTCGACTGACATTGATGACCGTTTGGCAAAACTGATAGTGCCGCTGTTTGACTGGAGAGCACTTGCGCGTCAGTCTAGATTGGCGAGGTACGCCAGACTGGCGGAAACAACGGAGAATGATGTGAACCGGCTCGCAAATAAAGTGGCTGTCGTGACGGGCGGCAACAGTGGGATTGGCTTCGCCACGGCAAAGCTGTTCGTGGCGGAAGGCGCCAGCGTCGTGATAGTTGGGCGTCGATCCGATGCTGTCGATGCGGCAGCGGCTGAACTCGGCGATCGCGCAATCGGATTGACAGGCGACATGTCCGATCCGCAAACGCATGAGCGCGTGGCTGCGCTAGTTGCCGAACAGTTTGGCGGACTCGATATCTATGTCGCGAATGCGGGCATCAACACGATCGCTTCGTCCGATAACGTCAGCAATGAATCGTACGACGCGCATTTCGCCACCAATACCAAAGCCGTGTTCTTCGGTGTACAGAAAATCGCGCCGCAGATGCGCGCAGGCGGCGCCATCCTTTTGACGAGCTCCATTGCCAGTACCAAAGTATTCGATGGACACGCTGTCTATGCGGGTACGAAAGCCGCCATTGAAGCATTTGCGCGCAGCTGGGCGATCGAATTCAAGTCCCGCGGCATTCGCGTCAACGTGATCAGTCCCGGTCCTGTCGATACACCAATCCTGTCCAAGCTCGGCATTGAATCCGCCGACCGGCCCGCATTCGAGGCCGCTGTTGCGAACAGTATTCCGCTCGGCCGTCTCGGTCAGTCAGAAGAACTCGCTCGCGCAGCGCTTTTTCTCGTCAGCGGCGAAGGTAGCTTCGTGAACGGCGTCAATCTCAATGTGGATGGCGGAATGTCGTTGATATGACCATCCGCCCTTTCATCGCCTCATGCGCTCATTCCGCCGTCCGGTGATACTTCGCCACATAGCGCGCTTGTGCGATCACTTTCCCATGCATCTGATAGGCGACGAGCGCGGGGCTCGATGCCGCTTTCACATCGATACTCGGCACGCTCAACGCCGACGCGGTGACGATGTATCGATGTGATGTACCTTGCGGCGGGCAAGGCCCGCCGTATTTCGACTCGCCGAAGTCCGTCAACGTTTCCATTGCACCTGTCGGCAACAGCTTCGAATTGCCGGATGCACCCTTCTCGATCGACGATTCCGACGCCGGAATGTTGACGACTTCCCAATGCGTCCAGCCCAGTCCGCCCGTTGGCGCATCGGGGTCGTGAATCGTCACGACGATGCTCTTCGCTGCGGGCGGCACATGGGACCATGAGATATGAGGCGACACGTTGTCGCCATGACAGCCGAATCCGCCGTACACCTGCTCGTTCACGAACTGTCCACGCGTGAGGCCATCGACCTTGACCGTGAACGGCTCGGCGACAGCCGACACCGGTACGATCGCCATTAGCATCGCAGAGCCGATCGTTGCTCGCAACAGAACGTTGGATCTCATGGTGCGCTCCATTGAAAAGTCAGAACGTGCGTGCGCCGCCCGCACCACGAAGGTTTGGGCGGCGCCAACGGCTTAGCCGAAAGACGCTTGCGGATTACCCGCAGCCAACGCCTCTGCGCGATTCGGCGCCGGCGGATAGATCCACTGCGTGTTGATCATCTGCTTGCGAGCCTTGCCTTCGGCATGCGTGAGCTTGATCTGTCGATCCCAGCCTTCCGAATAGACCGCACCCCATTCGCTCAGGTCGACGCACGTGGCGTAGAACGGCTGCCGATACGTCAGCGTCGGAACACCCAGCAGATCCGCAGCGACGTTGTGTCCGCCGAATTGACCCATCACGATGGCGTGCTGACAGGACATCAGTGCGTAGCGGCCGTTATCGTCGGTCAGTGCTTTCGCGACGTCACCCGCGACGAATACATGGGGCGCTTCGGGCACGCGCAGATCCGGCGCCACTTCGACGCGCCCGAGCGGATCGAGGTTCGAAGACACCTGCGCGGCCAGCGGGCTTGCGCGCATGCCGCCTGCCCAGATCACCGTGCTGGCTTCGATGCGTTGGCCCGAGGCCGTGCGAACGCCGTCCGCATCGACGGCCACCACGCCCGATCCCAGCACCGTCTCGACGCCCAGCGATGCAAACGCTTCGGCGACGAACGGGCGGGGATTCGCTCCGAGATCGGGACCGATCTCCTCTTGGGTGCCGATCACCACGACGCGTATCGCCGCGTCTGCGCCAAACTTCTCGCGCAGCCGCTTCGGCAGTTCCGTCGCGACTTCGATGCCCGTGAAGCCGCAGCCCACTACGGCAACCGTATTGCGGGCGGGTGAAGCCGGCAGCTTCGCCAGCTTGTCGAGGTGGTTATCCAGTTCCACTGCATCCTCGATACGGTCCACCGAGAACGCGTGCTCCAGACCCGGCACAGGCGGCCTGCTGAGTTTGCTGCCGCTCGTCAGCAGCAGACGGTCGTAAGCGAGCGAATGCTGTTGCCCGTTGGCTGACACGACGCTCACCGTCCTGTCCTGAACCGAAATCCCGTCGACGCTGCCTTCGACATACTTCACACCAATGGCATCGAGCAACGGCAGCAGCGGCGCAGCCATCTTCTGCGGCTCCGCTTCGTACATCCGCGGACGAATCTGCAATTCGGGCTTCGGCGAAATCAACGTGATCTCGACGTCACTGCTTCTCACACCTGCACCGTCGAGCACGCGGGCTGCGCCTAGCGCGCCCCACACGCCGGCAAAGCCGGCACCCACAATCAGGATCTTCTGCGACATGATTATTGCCTTCGTTTAGAGAGTTGCGAAGTCGACGGCAGGCGCAGCAACGCTTGCGCAAAGCGCCGGTGAACGCGCCTGATCGCCGTTGGAGACATTGCTCGTGCGACCATCGTCGAGACGGATTGTAGGTTTGGAAAACGAACGCCAGAAGCACCGCGAACGCGTTCACCATGTTGCCCGCACGACAACAATACGCGGTGACGCGAGAAGGGAATTTGCAGAGAGATGAAGCGGGGACGACCGTGAAGACTAGCGCGCGAACTCCGTCGTCTTTGCCGCCTCGGCCAGATAATCGACGAACGAAGCAATGCGCGCCGATATCGCCGTGTTGCGATAGTAGACAGCATTGATCGGTTGCCGCACGTCCTGCGTCTGCCGCGCAAACAACTGGACGAGGCGACCTTCGCGACGGTCGCGGCCCGTCATGAAATCGGACAGGCAAACGATGCCCGCGCTTTCCAGCGCCAGTTGCCGCAGCGTTTCGCCGCTCGAGGACGCGATGGCCGGCTCGATCCGATACGGCTCCTTATCCGGCCCGACCAGCGGCCACACGTTGAGCGACTCGGGCTGCGTAAATCCCAGCAGCGAGTGCTTCGCCAGATCGTCCACGCGTTTCGGATGACCGTGCGCCTTCAGATACTCGGGCGTGGCCAGTATCCGGATGCGACTGCTGCCCACAGGCCGGCTATGCAGCGTCGAATCTTTAAGCTGCCCGATCCGGATCGCGACGTCGGTGCGGCGTTCGAGCAGATCGATGATGCCTTCGTTGCTGTTCAGCTCCAGTTCGACCTGCGGATAGCGCGCGCGATAACCCGCGATGAGCGGCACGATGACATGCAGCATGAACGGCGTGGCCGCGTCGACGCGCAAACGTCCGGAAGGCCGCTCGCGGCGCGCGGCGAGTTGCTCTTCGGCGTTCTCGACTGCATCGATGATCTCGCGCGCGTTTTGCAGAAAGGCCTTGCCCTCTTCCGTCAGTTCGAGGCGCCGCGTGGTCCGGCGCAGCAGCGTGGTTTGGAGCTTCTCCTCGAGCCGTCCCAAGGAGCGGCTCGCGCCCGACACGGTCTGATCCAGTTGCTCGGCAGCGGCCGTGATCGAACCTGTGTCGACCACGGTCGCGAAGGTCTGCAGTTCGTCGAGAGTGACTTTCATACTTGATTTGAAATCAAAAGTGTTTCCTTTATAGACCAGTTTTTCTGCAAAAGTAAAGCGGGCACACTTCGTCCATCCGTTAAAGCCTTTCCACAAAGCTTCCTGGTAGACGACCATGCCACTTGCCCTCTTCGCGCTGACTCTCAGCGCCTTTGCCATCGGGACGACCGAGTTCGTCATCGTCGGACTCATCCCGACGATCGCCGGCGATCTCGGCGTCACGCTCCCCTCTGCGGGTCTGCTCGTCAGCCTGTATGCATTGAGCGTCGCCATCGGCGCGCCGCTGTTGACCGCGCTGACAGGACGTGTGCCGCGCAAGACCTTGCTGATCGCGCTGATGGCGCTCTTCACGATCGGCAATCTGGTCGCGTGGCGCGCGCCTTCGTATGAATCGCTCGTCGTTGCCCGGATTCTGACGGGGCTCGCGCACGGCGTGTTCTTCTCGGTCGGCTCGATCATCGCGACGACGCTCGTGCCGAAAGAGAAATCCGCCAGCGCCATTGCCACGATGTTCAGCGGCATGACCGTCGCGTTCGTCGCGGGCATTCCCCTCGGCACCTTCATCGGCCAGCATTTCGGCTGGCGCGCGACGTTTCTCGTCGTCGCGCTGTTCGGCTTCGTCGCGATGCTCGGCGCGCTGTTGTTCATGCCGAACAACCTGCCGCACAAGCGTCCCGCTCCGCTTGCCCAGCAGGCTCGCGTGATCGTGCATCCGCGCCTTTTGCTGGTGTATGCGATGACGGCCGTCGGCTACGGCGGCTCGCTGATCGCCTTCACGTTCATGGCGCCGATTCTCGAACAGATCACGGGATTCACGCCGTCGCAGGTCAGCATGGTGCTCGTCGCGTACGGCGTTTCCGTCGCGGCCGGCAACGTGTGGGGCGGCAAGCTCGCCGACGCGCAAGGGCCCGTGAAGGCATTGAAGCGCATCTTCCTGTTGCTCGCTGCCGTGTTGCTGGTATTCACGTTCACGTCGCACAACGCGTGGCTCGCCGTGCTGACCATGCTCGCGTGGGGTGCTGTCGCGTTCGGCAACGTGCCGGGCCTTCAGGTGTATGTCGTCAAACAGGCGCAGCAGTTCGCGCCGCAAGCCACGGATGTCGCGTCGGGCTTCAACATCGCCGCGTTCAACCTGGGCGTGGCGGGCGGCTCGTCGCTGGGCGGCGCGATCGTCGCGCATCTTGGGCTCGGGCACACGCCGTGGATCGCCGCCGTCGTGACCTTGCTGGCGTTCGGCTTGACGGCGTGGAGCGGCAGTCTCGACCGTCGCGCCGGGCTCGCCGAGCGCACGGCCGAAGCCGTCGCGGTGACGCATTGAATGTGGATCGAAGCTGTCGAACAGGCACCGGAAGCGACGATCGGCTCTTGACTTGAAATCAAGTTTCTTTCCCGTTTCAAGCGGTTTTTCGGATGAATCGAACGAGGCAGAATGAACCTCGTTCATCGGCAAACGAATCTATCAAACTGGGAGTATTCACCATGAGTCACATTCCGGCATTCGGTCTCGGTACATTTCGGCTGCAAGGCCAGGTCGTCATCGATTCGGTGCGCAACGGCCTCGAACTGGGCTATCGCACCATCGACACCGCGCAGATCTACGGCAATGAAGCCGAAGTCGGCGAAGCGATCGCCGCTTCGGGCGTTGCGCGCAACGAGTTGTTTCTGACGACGAAAATCTGGGTCGACAACTACTCGCGCAGCAAACTCGTCCCGAGCCTCAAGGACAGCCTGACGAAGTTGCGCACCGATCACGTCGACCTGACACTGATCCATTGGCCCGCACCGGACAACGGCGTGCCGCTCGAAGAATTCATGAGCGCGCTCGCGGATGCAAAGGCGCAAGGGCTCACGCGCCAGATCGGCATTTCGAACTTCAACATCGAACTGACGAAGCAGGCCATTGCAGTGGTCGGCAAAGACAGCATCGCGACCAATCAGATCGAACTGAGTCCGTATCTGCAGAACCGCAAGCTCGTCGAATTCCTCTCCGAACAAGGCATTCATGTCACGTCGTACATGACACTCGCCTACGGCAAGGTGCTGAAGGACCCGGTTATCGGCGCAATCGCAAAACGGCACGACGCCACGCCGGCGCAAGTCGCGCTCGCCTGGGCGCTGCAACTGGGCTATGCGGTGATTCCGTCATCGACGAAGCGCGAGAACCTCGCCAGCAACCTGCTCGCGCAACAGCTGAAGCTCACAGACGACGACATGGCGCAGATCGCAGCCCTCGAACGCAATGGCCGCGAAGTCAGCCCCGCCGGTCTCGCGCCTGTCTGGGACTAACGCGTCACCACGCAATCACGCTCGACGCTCGTAGCGAACATGCCGCGAGCGTCGCAAGGAACCGCACATGAAGAACGACCCGCTTTTCGAACCCCTCACGCTTGGCGCGCTCACCCTTCCCAACCGGATCGTGATGCCGCCGATGACGCGCTCGCGCGCCAGCCAGCCCGGCGACGAAGCCAACGATCTGATGGCCGCCTACTATGCGCAACGCGCAAGCGCCGGTCTGATCGTCAGCGAAGGCACCTACATTTCGCCGCTCGCGAAAGGCTATGCATGGACGCCCGGCATTCACACGCAGGCGCAGATAGACGGCTGGCGCAAGGTCACGACGGCTGTCCACGAAGCGGGCGGCCGCATCTTTGCGCAGTTGTGGCATGTCGGCAGATTGAGCCATACGAGCCTGCTCGGCGGCGAACAGCCGGTGTCGTCATCCGCGATTCAGGCACAGGGCGTCAACGTGTTCATAGCGAGCGACGGCAGCAACGTGCCTGGCTTCGTGCAGGCATCGGCGCCGCGCGCGCTGAGCACGACGGAAATCGCCGATGTGGTCGGGCAGTATCGGGACGCGGCGCGCAACGCGATGCTCGCGGGCTTCGACGGCGTCGAACTGCATGCGGCCAACGGCTACCTCGTCAATCAGTTCATCGATTCCGAAGCGAATCACCGCACGGATGAATACGGTGGATCGCTGGAGAATCGCCTGCGGTTTCTGGACGACGTCACGCGTGCGCTGATCGACGGAACGGGCGACGCGCAGCGCGTCGGCATCCGGCTCGCGCCGCTGACCACGCTGAACGGATGCGTCGATGCGGACCCGGAAACGACCTACATCGCAGCCGCGAAGCTGCTCGGCGAAATCGGCGTTGCGTACATCCATATCGCGGAAGCCGATTGGGACGATGCGCCGCATATGCCCGTCGAGTTCAAGCAGCGCATCCGGCAAGCCTATCCGGGCACGCTGATCTATGCGGGGAAATACACGGCGGAGCGTGCTCGCGAAGCCATCGCCGCAGGTTGGGCCGATCTCATTGCATTTGGCCGCCCCTTCGTTGCGAATCCCGATCTGCCGCAGCGTCTGCGCAGTGGGGCTGATCTTGCCACGCATCATCGCGACACGCTGTTTGGCGGCGACGCGCGAGGGCTCACGGATTATCCCGCTCTCACGGGCACGAACGACTGACGAACAACTGGGAAACGAAACAACATGGCAAGCGTTAGCGTATCGATAGACATTGCTGTATCAGCAGAAAATGCGTGGTCCGTGGTCGGCGACTTCGACGGTTTGCCACGCTGGCTCGAACTCATTCGCTCGTCGCGGCTGTCGGACGGTGGACGGGTTCGACATCTCGAAGCAGTGAACGGATTGTCGATCGTCGAAAGGCTGCTCGATCACAGCGATCAGAACCTGCAATACCTTTACACGATCCTCGAAGGTCCGGACCCTGTGGCGGATTACACCGCGTCGATGTCGTTGCGCAGGATCGACGCGCATCGCACCACGGTGACATGGGCGAGCCGCTTCGAGCCAAACGACCCGAACGAGGCGGAGTCGCTCACCGCACACTATCGGAGCCTGTATCTGGCGGGGCTGACGCGCCTCAAGGCGGTGCTGGAAGCGAGCAGCCGCTGAACTGTTCGAACGGGGGCGCTCTGGTTGCGCGGGCGCTTCCGTATGTGTGATTTCAGCCTGAGTTTCCGTCAGTTTGCAATCTCGCGTGTAACGCGCACTTCCGTGAGCCGCTATCGCTTGTGCGTCATCGGATGTCGCAAGCCTGATCGTCACGCGCTGCGATAACCCGGCCCCATCAACCAAATTCGCCTCCTGTCGTTTTCCGCCGGTTTCCGGACGCATGAGCGACGGCCCGGTCGTGGCCATATCAGCACACTCTACTTGATGATTTTGCCTCGCGTGTTCGACGCGAAGGCATTCCACAGCCCACTGGCGCCCCACTACGCGATCGGCATCGGTTCGGTCGCATGCCTGCTGCATCCGACGGGTTCGCCGCGCAATCATGGAGTGTGTCAATTGAGCCAATCGCAAGCGCGCATCGCAAGCCGCGATTCTTCAAGCCCGTCGCTCACGCTCGACGACATCACGATCGTCGACCACAGCCTGCTGAAACGTGCCGTCGGCGCCATGGCGCTCGGCAACGCCATGGAATGGTTCGATTTCGGCGTGTACAGCTATATCGCTGTCACGCTCGGCAAAGTGTTCTTCCCGTCGAGCAGTCCGTCCGCGCAGTTGATCGCGACCTTCGGCACGTTCGCCGCCGCGTTCCTCGTGCGCCCCATCGGCGGCATGGTGTTTGGCCCGCTCGGCGACCGCATCGGCCGTCAGCGCGTGCTCGCGATGACGATGATCATGATGGCCGTCGGCACCTTCGCGATCGGCCTGATTCCGAGCTACGGCTCGATCGGCATACTCGCGCCCGCGCTGCTGCTCGTTGCGCGTCTGGTGCAGGGCTTTTCGACGGGCGGCGAGTATGGCGGCGCCGCCACCTTCATCGCCGAGTTTGCGACGGATCGCCGCCGTGGCTTTGCAGGCAGTTTCCTCGAATTCGGCACGCTGGTCGGCTATATCCTCGGCGCCGGCACGGTTGCCGTGCTGACGGCGACGCTGTCGCAGGAAGCGCTGCTGTCGTGGGGCTGGCGTGTGCCGTTCTTCATCGCGGGTCCGCTGGGTCTGGTCGGCCTGTATATCCGGATGAAGCTCGAAGAAACGCCCGCCTTCAAGAAGGAAGCGGAAGCGCGTGAAGCGGACGAATTGTCCCGTCCGAAGCAGAGCTTCGTCGAACTGCTCGCGCAGCAATGGAAGCCGCTGCTGCTGTGCGTCGGCCTCGTACTGATCTTCAACGTGACCGATTACATGGCGTTGTCGTATCTGCCGAGCTATCTGTCGGCGACGCTGCACTTCAACGAATCGCACGGCCTGTTCCTCGTGCTGCTCGTGATGGTGCTGATGATGCCGATGACGCTCTACGCGGGTCACCTGTCGGACAAGATCGGCCGCAAGCCCGTCATGCTGCTCGGCTGCGTGGGTCTGTTCGTGCTGTCGATTCCCGCGCTGCTGCTGATCCGTGTCGGCACGGTGCTGCCTGTGTTCAGCGGCCTGCTGATTCTCGGCACGCTGCTGTCGACGTTCACGGGTGTCATGCCGTCGTCACTGCCCGCACTCTTCCCAACGAAGATCCGTTACGGCGCGCTCGCGATCGGCTTCAATGTGTCAGTGTCGCTGTTCGGTGGCACCACGCCGCTGGTTGCTGCATGGCTCGTAGACAGTACCGGTGACGCGATGATGCCCGCCTACTACCTGATGGGCGCATCGATCATCGGTATCGTGTCGGTGCTCGCGCTGCGCGAGACTTCATGCAAGCCGTTGCTCGGCTCGGGTCCCTGCGTGGCGACCCACGCGGAAGCGATGAGCCTCGTTCGCGGGGCCCAGCGTGCTCGCGCTGGGAAGAAGCGGCTGGCGATAGTGCGGGAGCGTGCGTAGCGGCCCAGTTAGCGTCCAGCAAGCATCCGTCCGCCGAGGCCAGAGCACGGCGCTACGTCGAACCTGCAGCAGGCCATTTCGTCACGGCCGCATCGTGAACACAGTCCGCGCCCGCCCTGCATCGGCCTGCCAATGCGTTGCCAGCTCAGCGAGCGGAACTGCCTGAGTCGCGATGTCCAGACGAGCCGCCAACGCAGCGTGCAGCACCTCGCTGATTGCAAGCAGCAAACGTTCGAACGGAACGCTACCAATGCCGCTGCCAAGCAAGCTGATCGCCGACGCGCGCAGCACGGCGCCCGGCAATTCGAGCGTCGCGCCGCCAATCGAGCCGATCTGCACGAAGCGCATCGGGTAGCCGTCGGGCAGCGAACGGGCCGCGCCCGTCAGCAACGCTTGCGCACTCGGTCCCCACAGGTAGTCGAGCACCACATCGACGCCCGCGCGGAAATGAGACTCGACCGCGCGATGCAGCGCCGCTTCGTCCTGATCGAGCGAAACGACATGGTCGGCGCCGAGCGCCTTCAACTCGCTGAGCGTCTGCGGATGACGCCCCGTCGCGATCACGTTCGCCGCGCCCCGGTGCTTCGCGATCTGCACTGCCAGTCGTCCCGACGCACCCGTCGCGCCATTGATGAGCACCGTCTCGCCCGCCACGAACTTCGCGCGTTCAGTGAGCGCCGCCCACGACGACATGCCCGGAATCGCCATCGCTGCGGCCGTAACGGGATCGAGCGTCTCGGGAATGATGAAGCATTGCGCTTCCGGCACGAGCGTGCGCTGCGCGAGACCGCCCGCTGGCTCCTTCGGCCCGAAGAAATAGACACGCTTGCCGTCTTCGCGGCGGCCAACGCCGTCGATGCCCGCAACGAACGGAAAACGTCCCGTCGCGGAGTAATGCGCGCCGGACGCCTTCGCGCGCGTCACGTGACTCAACGCGGAAGCTTCGACATCGATCAGCACGTGACCCGCTTCGGCCACGGGCGCATCGAACTCGGCGTAGACGGGCATCTGACCCGCTTGCGTAACGACGGCCGCTTTCATGATTGCACCTCGGCGGAAAGCACACGCGTCATCTGCGCATCGATCCACTCGCGCAGTTCGGGGTCGCGAATCGCGAGTACCTCGAAAAGCCCCGTTGCGTGCAACGCGGACAAAGCATCGACGATATCGGCGGCGGCCTGCGCGCGCGCCGTCTCGCTCGCGTGTGTATCGCTCCACACGCGCGCATTCGCGAGAAACGCCGCGACGGTGCCCTTGCGGATCGACGTGCCGCGAACGTCGATATGATCGGCGTGGTCGGGAAGAAGCTGTTCGGCTCGCATCGACTGAACTCCTCGTAGTGGTGATGCGGCCAGTCTAGGTCTGCAGGATCGGCCCGTCTCAGGTATAAAGGCCATTCGATACGGTTTTCCGGCCATGACCACTCCGCTGATTCGTCCCGAACTCGTCCTGTCGTCGGATGGGCCTTTTCTGGCTGCCGCCGAACTCACGCAACGCGAGTCACGCGCGACGTCGTCGCACAGCCATGCGCGCGGGCAGTTGATGGGCGCGCTGAGCGGCCTCGTTTCGGTCGGCGTGAACCGTCAGCAATGGGTCGTGCCCGCGATTCACGCGATCTGGATTCCGCCGCACTGCGAGCATTCGGTGCGCTCGCACGGGCCGTTCTCGGGGTGGAGTGTGTTCATCGCGGAGCAACGGTGCGCGGCGCTGCCGCCCGAGCCTCGCGCAATCCGCACCACGCCGCTGCTGCGCGCCGCCGTCAGACGCGCGGCAAGCTGGGACGGCATGCAACTCGACGCGCAGCAGGCGCGCATCGCGGACGTGATACTCGATGAGCTGGCGGCATCGAAAGCCGAATCGCTCGGACTGCCCGCGCCTGAAGACGCGCGGCTCGCGCGCATCACGGATGCGCTCGCCCGCGATCTGTCCGATTCGCGCCGCCTCGAAGAATGGGCCGAATGGGCCGGGCTGTCGCCGCGCACGTTGAGCCGAAGGTTCAGCGCGGAAACGGGGATGAGCTTCGCGCAGTGGCGCGCGCAGGCACGCTTGCTGCGCGCGCTGGAACTCGTCGCCGAAGGCATCAGCGTGACGACCATCGCGCTCGAACTGGGCTACGACAACGTGAGCGCGTTTATCGACATGTTCAAGCGGGCGACGGGCACCACGCCGGGACGCTATGCCGCCGCGAAGCCGGGACTCACCGACGACGAGGCCGGGCCGTGACTAGAACGGCTTATCCACATTGCGTCTGCGTGGACTCATGCACGTGCCTGAGCGACGTGTGACGCGCACGCACCTCGTTCAATACGCGTATCCGCTTATCACCCGCCTGACCGTCTCCAGCGATTCACGCAGCACATCCAGTTCGACGGAACCCAACGCAAGGCGGACGGCATGCGGCACATGATGCGAAGTCGCGTAAGGCTCGGCTGTCGACACTGAGATCTGTTCGCGCATGAGCGCCGCGGCAACCTGGTCAGCGCGCACTTCGTCCGACAACGGCAGCCAGACGAAATACGACGACGGGTGACGAACGCAATTCAGGCCTGCGAGAATCTCGGCGGCCATCGATTGCCGGATCTTCGCGTCGCGGCGCTTCTCCGCTTCCAGCCGCTCGACGGTGCCATCGTCGAGCCACGCGCATGCGATCGACGTCATCACGCCGGGCGTATTCCACGTCGTCGCCCGGATGATCCGCTCGATGGCTTTCATCGATTCAGCGGACGCCACGACAAACCCCACCCGCAACCCGGTGGCAATGTTCTTCGAAAAGCCGGACACGTACACGGCCGTTTCCGGCGCAAGCGCGGCGAGCGGCGCGGGCGGCGTGTCGGCGAGAAACGCGTACGCCGCGTCTTCGATGATCAATAGCCCATGCCGGCGCGCAATCGATACGAGTTGCCTGCGCCATTGCGCGCCCGTCACCCAACCGAGCGGATTGTGCAGCGTCGGCATCACGTACACGGCGCGCACGCGCCGGGTCCTGCACAATCGTTCGAGCGCGTCGAGGTCGAATCCTTGCCCGCTCGCCTGGATCGGCGCCAGCTCCAGGCGACAGGCCTCGGCCAGCACCTTGAAACCCGGGTACGTCAACGTGTCCACTGCGACCACGTCGCCGGGGCCGAGCAACGCCATCACGGTTGCGGCCAGGCCCGCTTGCGCGCCATTCACGAGCGATACCTGTTCCCAACCGACTTTCAGTCCCCTGCTCGCCAGATGACGCGCCACCGCCGCGCGTTCGTGCTGGCGTCCGCCATGCGGCTGATAACGAAGCAGGCTTTCGAGATCGCCGGATGCGGCAAGCTGGCGCAACGCGCTGCGCAACAGATCGGCCTGGCCGGGCAGCGCCGGATAGTTGAAGTTGAGGTCGACCATGCCCGCCGCGAGCGCGAACTGATCGATGCCCTGTCTGGGCGGCAACGAGATTTCCCGCACGAACGTGCCGCGCCCCGTCTCGCCGCTGACGAGACCCATCGCCGCGAGCTCGGCGTAGACCCGCGTTGCCGTGACGAGCGCGAGGCCGTGCGCCGACGCGAGCTGCCGATGGGTCGGCAGGCGCGTGCCGGCGCGCAGGCGTCCCGAGCGGATATCCGCGGCGAGCGTATCGACGAGTTCCTTGTACCGGGGCTGAGCCATCTGCAGATGTATCCATGACAATTATTTGATTGTAATGGACTCTGCGCATAGCATGTCCTCATCACACTCCCTGGCGGCGGACATCATGCACATCGCGATTCTCACTTTCGAAGGCTTCAACGAACTCGATTCGCTGATTGCGCTCGGCATTCTCAACCGGATCAGGAAGCCGGACTGGCGCGTGTCGATTGCGACGCCGCATGCGCGCGTGAAGTCGATGAACGGCGTGGTGATCGAAGGGCAGATCGCGCTGCACGAGGCGAATGCTGCGGATGCAGTGATCGTTGGTAGTGGCGTGATGACGCGAAACGTCGTCGCCGATCAAACGTTGATGGCGCAGATGCAATTCGATCCGTCACGGCAACTGCTGGGCGCGCAATGCTCGGGGACGCTCATTCTGGCGAAGCTCGGGCTGCTCGACGGCGTGCCCGCGTGCACGGACCTGACGACGAAACCGTGGGTCGAGGAAGCCGGTGTAGACGTGCTGAATCAGCCGTTCGTCGCACGCGGCAACGTCGCGACTGCGGGCGGATGTCTTGCGTCCCAGTATCTGGCTGCGTGGATCATTGCGCGCTTCGAAGGCGTCGATGCCGCTGCGAGCGCGATGCATCACGTCGCGCCTGTCGGCGAAAAGGACGAGTACGTCGCGCGGGCGATGCGCAATATCACGCCTTTTCTGCAAGAGACGAACGCGGCCGTATAAGTGCCGCGCTTTTAACCCGTTTGCCGCTTCTCCGTCATCGAAATCGCGACACGATTCCCACGCGATACGACATGAAAAAAGGTACGAAAAAGTCACTAGAAAAATAAATCGAATCCAGCACCCGATCCGCTCAAGCCGCCCCGATATCGGCCGACAACCAACGTAGTCAACGATGCGCATTGCTTCGTCTTCAGCGCAACGCGAGTCGATATCGGTTGGTAGTTCGTCATTGGGGCAGAGGTCATTTTGAAGCTTACGGATTCGATCGCATTCAAATTCAGCGCGGCATCGGGCGCCGCGCTCGCAGTCACGGTTCTACTTCTCACGACGGTCGGCGCATTGAACGTGCGCCATCAGGCTGTCGACGAGTTCGAGCAATCCAGTCACGCCAGAATCGTCCAGGCCGACGAATCGCTCGATGTGAGCTTCAAGGAAGTCGAACAGAACCTCACGTATCTGACGCAGACGGCGCAGCTGAAAGCCGCCGACCAGAGCGTCACCGACTATCTGAACCACGGCGGCCAGATGACGCCGGACAAGAACGGCGAAATCGAAAAGACCATTTTCGCGTTGCTCAAGCAGTTCGGCGATACGCATCCCAACATGCGGTATCTCGACATCGGCACGCATTGGGGCGGCTATGTGCAATGGCCGATCGAAAGCCTGAACGGCGAGCACTACGATCCGCGCGTCAGGCCGTGGTATCAGCTGGCGATGACGGCGCCCGACCGTGTGGTGCGGCCCGCGCCTTATCTGAGCGCGGCCGGTTCCGGCGGCGCGATCATTCCGTTCGCGCGCGTCGTGAAGGACAGCAAGGACGAGATTCTCGGCGTGCTCGAAGGCGACATCTCGCTCGATGACTTCGCGCGGCTCACCAGCGGCATCCAGTTCGGCAAGACCGGCTATCTGCTCGTCACGGACAGCAGCGGAAAAATCCTGATCGATCCGCGCGAGAAGAAACACGAGTTCAAGGAACTCAAGGGCCTGGGCGGCGGATACGAACAACTGTCCAACGGCAGCGACGGGCTCGTTCGCATCGAGATGGACGGCGTCGATTATCAGTCGTTCATCTACACGTCGCCGAAGAACGGCTGGAAGTACTACGCGCTCGTGCCCGAATCGGAAATGATGGCGGCTGCCAACCGGCTCACGTGGACGTTGATCGGAATGGGGCTGCTGGTGCTCGTGGTTGCCGTGCTCATCATGATTGCACTCGGCCGCCGGATGACCGATCCCATTCGCAACCTTGCCAACTCGATGCACGAAATCGCATCCGGCGACGGTGACATGACGCGTCGTCTGCCTCAACTCAGCAACGACGAAGTCGGCCATCTCGCGAAGCAGTTCAATGCATTCGTCGAAAAGCTGCATGGCGTGCTGCTGAAGGTGAGGACGAACAGCCGTCATCTCGAACTTGCTGCGAGTGAAGTGTCGGCGGGCAATCTCGATCTGTCGTCGCGAACCGAACAACAGGCTGCGTCGATCCAGCAAACGGCGGCCAGCATGGAAGAACTGGCGGGCACGGTGCGCGGCACGGCCGATCAGGCGACGACGGCCAATGCCGTGGCTGCGGGCGCGGTGGATGCCGCGCGGCGCGGCAACGAGGCCGTCGCAGGCGCGGCGAAGACGATGAACGCGGCCGTCGAACAATCGGGCCGCATCGTCGGCATTGTCGGGATGATCGAGGGCATCGCGTTCCAGACGAACATCCTGGCGTTGAATGCGGCTGTCGAATCGGCGCGTGCAGGCGAGAGCGGTCGGGGTTTCGCTGTCGTCGCCGCCGAAGTGCGCAACCTGGCCCAGCGTTCGACCAGCGCAGCCAAAGAGATCAAGGCACTGCTGGAGGCGTCCGTCGGCAATGTCGAAGCGGGTGCCGAACAGGTCAACCTGGCGGGCAAGACGATCGCCGAACTGACGGATGCCGTTTCGAACCTGGCCACGATTACCAGCGAAATCGCCGATTCCGCACGGGAGCAAAGCCGCGCGATCGGCGAGGTGAATCAGGCAGTGTCCCTGATGGACCAGTCGACCCAGCAGAACGCGGCGCTGGTGGAAGAGATTGCCGCCACGTCCGAATCGCTCAGCACGCAAGGCAAGGATCTGAACGCGACGGTTGGGTTCTTCAAGCTGGGTGCTTGAGGCGCGCGTCCGTTAGCGGCAAAGCGGCCCGCATTCAATGGCCGCTTTGCTCCGCCGCCGAGACGAGATACATGCGCACGAGTTGACGCATTTCGGCGAGCAGCGCGGCTCGCACCGACGATTCCTCATCGGCGATGCCTACGACGGCCTTGAGCATGTGAATCAGCACCACCGACATGACTTTCGCCTTCGCGGCGGGCAGCGCGGGCATCGCTTCGCACAGGAGTTCCGCCACACCGCCGCGCATGACCTTGCGAAAGCGCTTGCGTTCGTCCGCGCTACCGCCGCGCGCATCCATCAACGCGATTGCGAAACTGCGCTGCGACCGTAGCAACAGCATCATGTCGACGAATGCGTCGGCCACACGCTCCAGCGACATGCCGGGCACCTGTTGCTTCAGTTCGGTCAGCCCGTTCTTCACCTGCTGCGCGTAGTGCAGCAGCAATGCATCGGCAAGCGCCTCCTTGGTCGGAAAGAAGCGATACAGCGAGCCGATCGCCGTTCCCGAACGCGCCGCGATCTCGGTCATCGTGGCGGCATCGTAGCCCTTCTCCGTAAATACCTCGACGCCCGCGGCCATGATCGCGGCGACGCGCAGCCGCCCTCGTTCGCGTTTGGGTTCGGTGGCGCGCGCCGGGTCGGTCGATGGTGTGCTCATAGTGATTGCGGTTCGACGATATGCGAGGATTTGATAGGCATTCCTCGCATATTATCGCACTCCGTTTGCTACGCGTCGGGTTCATGCAATTAGCTGCAATGAGTGGTCATTTGACTTATGCGAGGGTATCCTCTAGTATGTTTTGCGAGGATAACCTCGCATTTAATTGTCACCGGTCGCACTGTTCATTCGTCATGTTCCAGAAAATGCTCCGCAAGCCTTTCGTGTGGATCGATCGTTCGCCGCGCGCCTTACAGTGGGCGGCGCTCATCGGGCTGTCGCTTGCGTTCGGCGCCGTGCTGGTTTGGCTCGATATTCCCGCCGCCATGTTGATCGGCCCGTTGCTCGCGGGGATCGTGGTCGCGGGTAGCGGTGCGAGGCTGCCGCTTTCGCGGCGCGCGTTCGTGCCTGTCCAGGGGCTGATCGGCTGCATGATCGCGAAGATGCTGCCGTCGTCGGCATCGATGGAGTTTGCCGTTCATTGGCCGCTGTTTGCCGCGGGCGTGTTCTCCGTCATCGCGGCCAGCGCGCTGCTCGGGTGGCTGCTGGTCCGCATGGATGTGCTGCCGGGCACGACCGCGTTGTGGGGCGTCAGTCCTGGCGCGGCGACGGTGATGACGCTGATGGCGGAATCGTTCGGCGCGGATGCGCAGCTGGTCGCTGTCATGCAGTACCTCAGGGTGCTGATCGTGGCCGCCGTGGCGTCCGTGCTCGCCCGGATCGTCGGAGGGAGCGCGCCCCACGCGGCGCACGTCGTCGCGTGGTTCGCGCCCGTCACGGTCATGCCGCTCATCCAGACGCTTGCACTCGCGTTAGTTGGCTCGCTCGTTGGGCAACGCTTGCGCATTCCACTCGGGCCCATGCTCGTCACGATCGTCGCGGGCGTAGTGCTCGCGCATCACGGCTGGCTCACGATCGAACTGCCACGCTGGCTGCTCGCCGTTGCCTACGCATTCGTCGGCTGGCGCATCGGCCTGAGGTTCACCCGGCCGCTGCTCGCGCATGCGGTGAAGGCGCTGCCGCGTCTGATCGCGTGCTCGATCGCGTTGATCGCGATTTGCGCGGGCATCGGCGGCGCGCTCGTCGTGACGGCGGGCGTCGATCCGCTGACCGCGTATCTGGCGACGAGTCCGGGCGGCGCGGATTCGGTGGCGATCATCGCGGCATCGAGCAACGTCGACGTGCGCTTCGTCATGGCGATGCAGATGGCCCGCTTCGTCGCCGTGCTCCTGATCGGCCCGGCGGCAGCGCGCTTCATTGCAAAGCGCGTGCATTCGGCAATCGATCGATCTGGGTCTTTGTAAAACGCCCCTTTTCTCTCCCCACGCAAGAGGTCAAACCATGCAGCATGTCTGGCTCTTTCTCGCCGGAGCACTTCTGTGCAATAGCGTCCCGCATCTGTCGTCCGGCCTGCAAGGGCATCCGTTTCCCACGCCTTTTGCGAAACCGCACGGCGTCGGTGAATCGTCACCCCTGGTCAATATCCTGTGGGGATTCGCGAATCTTGCGCTGGCGCTCCTGATTACCTCGCATCACTGGGACGCGGCTCGCATCGTTCCGGATGCCACGGTCATGCTGCTGGGCGCGCTGGCGATCGGTATTTTCCTTGCGCTTCACTTCGGCAAGGTGCAACGCGACAAACGGGCGCCCTGACACCATTGTTCTCGGGCGTCCGGCCACCGTTCTCGTTTCGAGAAGTATCAATTGACCTGGCGAGGGATTCTGCAGCGAAGGCAGCGTCCCTAGACTTTGCATCAAGTGATCGGGATGTCCCAGTCACATCTGACCAAAGGAAACCGCCATGAAGCTCTACTACCACCCGTTGTCCGGCCACTCGCACCGTGCTCGCCTGTTCCTGTCGCTGCTCGGCATCGAGCATCAGCCGATCCAGGTCGATCTCGCCGCCGCCGAGCACAAATCCGCCGAATTTCTGAAGCTCAACCGCTTCGGCCAGGTGCCGGTTCTCGTCGACGGCGACACCACGATCTCCGATTCGAACGCCATTCTGGTGTACGTCGCCCGCAAGTTCGGCAAGACCGACTGGCTGCCGCAAACGCCCGCCCTGGAAGCCGCCGTGCAGCGCTGGCTGTCCGTGGCCGCCGGCGAGATCGCCTTCGGCCCGGCCGCCGCGCGACTGATTACCGTGTTCGGCGCAAAATACAACGCGGAAGAGCTGATTGCCCGCGCGCATCGCATCCTCAAGCTGATCGACGAAGAACTGGCCGGGCGCGAGTTCATTGCGCAAGCGCATCCGACGATCGCCGACGTTGCGCTGTACAGCTACATCGCGCGTGCGCCGGAAGGCAACGTCGACCTGTCGTTCTACCCGAACGTCAACGCGTGGTTGCGCCGCATCGAGGCGCTGCCTGGCTTCGTCGAATTCCAGAAGACCCCTGTCGGCCTCGCCGCCAACAGCTGAGCGCGTCAGTAAGCGGGAAGCCCAATGCGCGGCTTTCCCGGCTTTACGCCTGGAGGCACATCATGAGCACGGTATCGACGGATCAAGGGTCGCCCTGGCACGCAGGCGAACTGGCGCTGCAAGAGAAAGTCGGCGTGGCAGCGAAGATGCGGGAACTCGGCCGCCGCGTGGTCCGCGACTACATGCCGGATCAGCACCGCACGTTCTACGGACAATTGCCGTTCATCGTGGCGGGCGCCGTGGCCGACGACGGCGACGTATGGGCGACGCTCGTTGCCGGTCAACCAGGCTTCATGCAGTCGCCGAGCGGGAAGATTCTGCACATGAACGTTGCCGCCGATCCGCATGATCCCGCATCCAGCGGCTTTCATGAAGGCGCGGCAATCGGTCTGCTCGGGATCGAGTTGAACACGCGCCGCCGCAATCGGATGAACGGTCTGTTGCGGGACGTGACAGCGCAGGGTTTCGACGTCAATGTCGTGCAGAGCTTCGGCAACTGCCCGCAATATATCCAGGCCCGCGATTTCGAATTCATCCGCGACCCTGGTGTGTTCTCCGATGCCGCGCCCACGGAGTTCGACGGCCTGACCGGCCACGCCCGCGCGCTGATCGAAGCAGCGGACACGCTGTTCGTCGCGTCCTACGTGGGCGACGGCGAGCAACGCCAGGTCGACGTGTCGCATCGCGGCGGCAAGGCCGGCTTCGTCCGTATCGGCGACGACGGCCGGCTGACCATTCCCGATTTCGCAGGCAACCTGTTCTTCGCGACACTCGGCAACTTCCTCGTCAATCCGCGCGCCGGGCTGATATTCGCCGACTTCGAAACGGGCGATGTCCTGCAATTGACGGGCGACGCAACCGTCGATCTCGACTCGCCCGAGATCGCCGCGTTTCAGGGCGCGGAGCGGCTGTGGCATTTCACGCCGCGGCGCATCGTCTATCGCAAGGGCGCGCTGCCGCTGCGGTGGAAGTTTCAGGCCAATGGCTGGTCGCCGAACTCGCTGATGACAGGTAGCTGGGACGAAGTGACGAGCCGCCTGAAGGCCGCCGAACTGGCGAATGCATGGCGGCCGTTCAAGGTGACGAACGTCGTCGATGAAAGCTCGGTGATCCGTTCGTTTCACCTCGAACCCGTGGACGGCGCGGGGCTCATTCCCCACATCGCCGGTCAGCATCTGCCGATCCGCGTCACGCTGCCCGGTCACGACAAGCCGGTGATCCGGACTTATACGCTGTCGACGGCGCCCGCCGACGGTCTCTACCGGATCAGCGTGAAGCGCGATGGACTCGTGTCGTCGCATCTGCACGACACGCTGCGGATAGGCAGCATCATCGAAGCGCGTGCGCCCGCCGGCCAGTTCACGATCGACGCTTCCGAGCGCCGGCCCGCCGTGCTGCTCGCTGCCGGCGTCGGCATCACGCCGATGCTCGCGATGCTCAGGCATATCGTCTACGAAGGGCTGCGCAAGCGGCGCGTGCGCCCGACATGGTTCTTCCAATCGGCGCGTTCGCTGAAAGAGCGCGCGTTCAGCCGGGAAATCGAACGTCTCGC
Source organism: Paraburkholderia largidicola (assembly GCF_013426895.1). Lineage (NCBI taxonomy): Bacteria > Pseudomonadati > Pseudomonadota > Betaproteobacteria > Burkholderiales > Burkholderiaceae > Paraburkholderia > Paraburkholderia largidicola. Next base: position 2,209,530 of record NZ_AP023176.1, read on the forward strand.
GGCATCGGCGAACGGCGCGGTGAACGTGGTGCGCGCGCTGACTGACACCAACGGCGCGCGAGAGGGCAAGGACTTTGACGTGGAAGGCCGGATCGACGTTGCGCTGCTGTGCGACACGCTGCCTTTCAACGACTACGACTTCTACCTTTGCGGACCGTCGTCGTTCATGCAGTCCATGTACGACGGCTTGCGCGACCTCAACGTCGCCGACAACCGTATTCATGCCGAGGCGTTCGGACCGTCTGGGCTGCAACGCAGAAAAGACGCCGCCGCCGTCGCCGGTCCCGCACGCGTCGCAGCGGAACAACCCGTCCCCATCGCGTTCGTCAAGTCGGGAAAGGAAGCGCGCTGGAGTCCGGGCAGCGGTACGTTGCTGGAACTCGCGGAATCGCGCGGACTGAATCCTGAATTCGGTTGCCGGGGCGGCAGTTGCGGCACCTGCCGAACGCGCATCGTGGAGGGTGCGGTCGCATACACCATGACGCCGGAATTCACGGTGCCCGACGACGAAGCGTTGATCTGTTGCGCCGTGCCCGCCAATGCGGAGACGGGCGGCGGAGACCGTCTGCTGCTCGATCTGTGAGGCAGGCCGCGCGCGGAGGGGGGCGAATCACTGATATCCTTGACGCTCGCTTGCCCGTCGCCTCCCGGCGGGCGCCTCTATCACCTTCCCGTTCATCTGCGCAGACATGGACAGGCTCCAGGCAATGAACACCTTCGTGACCGTGGTCGAGACGGAAGGCTTCGCGTCCGCGGCGCGCAAGCTCAACGTGTCGCCGTCGGTCATCAGCCGGGTGATGAACGAGCTCGAAGAACACCTTGGCGTGCGGCTGTTGACCCGCACGACGCGCGTCGTGCGCATGACCGATGCGGGCGCCACGTTCTTCGAGGATTGCCGCCGCATCCTCGCGGAAATCGAGGTGGCCGAGCTTTCCGCTGCTGGCGCGAACACCACGCCGCGCGGCCAGCTGACCGTGACGGCGCCTGTGCTGTTCGGCAAGATGTATGTGACGCCCATCGCTCACGACTATCTGACGCGCTATCCGGCCGTCAATCTGAACTGCTGGTTTCTGGACCGCGTCGTGAATCTCGTCGACGAAGGGGCGGATGTCGCAATCCGGATCGGCGAGTTGCCGAATTCTTCGTTGCAGGCGATCGCCGTCGGCAAGGTGCGCCGCGTGTTGTGCGCGTCGCCCGCTTATCTGGACGCGCATGGCGTGCCGAAACATCCCGACGATCTCGCCTCGCACGTCACGATCCAGGCGACAGGCCTCACGTCCGCGCCCGAGTGGCGCTTTCGCGTGGACGACAAGCCGCTGACGGTGCCGATCCAGCCGCGTCTCGTGACCACGACCAACGACTCCGCGATCTCGGCGGCAGTGGCGGGGTTGGGCATCGTACGCCTGTTGTCGTATCAGGTCGCGCAGGAACTGGCGGAAGGCACGTTGCGCGCCGTGCTGGCCGATTACGAGTTGGCCACGTTGCCCGTTCATGTCGTCCATCGCGAAGGCAAGCATGCGAATCAGAAAGTACGCGCCTTTCTCGATCTCGCAATCGAAACGCTCAGGGCGAAGGCTTCGCTCTGGCATGCGTAGTTCGCGCCGCTTGCTCGACTCATGACACGCACGATGTCCCGTTCCACTCACAACGAGCATGCGCAGTATGGCTATGTCGACGGCACGGGTATCGAAGTGCTGCATGCCCGGTTCGAGCGCCATCGGTTCACGGCGCATGCACACGACACATGGGCTATCGGCGCCGTACTACGCGGCGCAAAGGACTCGATGACGAGTGCACGGCATCCGTCGATCGTCAGTGCCGGCGAGGTGTACGCGATCCCGCCGCACATCGCGCATGCGGGCATGTCCATCGGCGATCAAGGATGCGAATACGTGATGCTCTACGTGCCCGATGCCGAATGGCGCTTGCAGTGCGATATTCACGGTGTGTCGCCGCACGCGTTGTCGCAGCCCGTGAAGATGCGCCACGCGATGGCTCCATTCTCGCAGTTCGCTGCGCTGTCGATGCAAAGCCCCCGCCTATCGTCGGCATGGCCGGACGAATGGGCGCTGTTGTGTGAAGCCGTGCTCGGTTCGATGAACGATCGGCATGCGTCGGCGCAGTCGTCTTCGATTGTCGCCGACCGGCGTGTGCGCGACGCGCAGACCTATTTGCAGGCATTTTCCGGCCGTAACGTGTCGCTCGACGAACTGGCGCGCGAGGCGTCGCTCTCGGCGTCCGAGTTGTGCCGCCGCTTTACGGCGGCATTTGGGCTGAGTCCGCATCGTTACCAGCTCGTGCTGCGTCTGAAAACGGCAAAGCAGTTGTTGCTGGATGGCATGACGCCTTCCGCCGCTGCCGCCGCAACCGGCTTCGCCGATCAGAGCCACCTCGGACGCCACTTCAAGGCCGTGTTCGGCGTGACGCCGGGCGCCGTCGCGCGGCGAAACAGCGCAAAAACGTTCTAGATCGCATCCTGCACGACGCATAAGGTAGTGCCTCGCACATTTGCCCGAGCGCACTTTCCTATGCACATCGCCACCACACTCCCTCGCATCGCCACCTTTCAGGACTCGTTCACCGACGAGATAGTCGGCTTGATCCTGCATATCCAGAATGACGAAAGCAAGGTCGGCATATCGATCGAGGATCAGCCCGAGCTACTCGATATCGATCGATACTTCATCGCGAAGGGCGGCGGTTTCTGGATTGCGCTCGACGCCGAAGACCGTGTCGTCGGCACGATCGCTCTGCAGATCGAGACGGCGACGGTTGCCGTGCTGAAGAAGTTCTTTGTGTCGGCGGCGTGGAGAGGCGCGGGGATGGGATGCGCATCGCGCCTTTACGACACGCTGTTGGCGCATGCGAGGCTCAAAGGCATCGAGACGATCCTGCTCGATACCCCTTCCGTTTCGACGCGCTCACATGCGTTTTATCGACGTCAGGGGTTTCGGCAGATTGCGGCTGGAGAGTTGCCCGTCAAGTACGCGTATCCGGATCGGGATTCGTTGCTGTTCAGGCTGGATCTCGCCTGAGATCAGAAACGGTAATTCACCGATGCGAGCGTATTGAGTTCGCTGCGACGCTCGGTGATCGGGCTCGCGGCGGCGTAATGCTGCAGACGTCCGAGCGTCACCGCGACCGAGGTGGCCCAGTGCTTCGAAATGTCGTAGCTGACGTAGCCGTTCAGATGCACGTCACGAATGCCTGCGCCCGTGTTATAGGCAGGCAGCCCGGACGCTGCGCTCTGCTGGCTCGATACGCCGAAGAAAGTTCGCGTGTACTCCGCATCCGCCCAGGTGAAGCCGGGGCCGATCGAAAACAGCCAGCCTCCAACGGGCAGCGACGCGTAAAGGTCGGTGACGACGGTCTTGCCTTGACCATGTCCGGCGATGTCCTGATACAAGGCCACGGACCCGGTGAACATCCACACGGTGTAGTCGGCGAACAGCTTCAGTTTCGGGCCGCCGTCGACGTTACCCAGTCCATGCAGATGCGGATCGTCCTTTTCCTGGCGCGACTGGAAATCGAAGCTGAGCGCAGCGCCGACGTGATAGTCCTCGCTGCGCAGCACGTTCAGCCCCAGCACATCGGGACCTTGTGAGAACACGCGGTCATCGTAAGCGATGTCGAGTGCGGGATAGGGAAAAAAACGCAGTTCACGCGAGCCGGGATACAGCGGCGTGATGACGACGCCTGGCCCGACGCCGATCTTCCATTTGCTGGCGGGCTGTGCTGTCGCGTCGGTTTGCTGCGAACCTGACGAAGAGGGAGGCGGCACGTCGTCGGCCCATGCGCCCGCTGCGTGGAGCATCAACGTCATTGAAGCGGACACCATGGCAGCGCATGTCGCCGCCTTGAACGAATGCTGCTTCGCCATCACGCGCGCCCTTTGCCCATCGCTGCAAGCTGCCGCAACCGGCGCGCAAGCGCCTTCGACACCACGGGCTTTCCGCCCGCATCGCCCGTACGGCTCGTGATTTCGCTTTCGCGCAGGAACAGCGCGGTCTCGCGCGCGACGATCTCGCGCTCGTTGTCGGATGTAATCATGTGATACGAATCGTCGAGCCAGATGGTGCGCAAGAACGTCGAGCCAATCGACGACGCCACGAAGCGCGGATTGCGCGGACTCGAGGTCTCATCGTCGATTGCGTGGATGATCAGGCAGTCGTTGCGGATCGCGCGCACGTGCGAGCGCACGCTCGCCGCAAGCCGGCTGGCCTCGTGCAATGCGGGCAGCGAGATCGTCGACGGGCCGACTTCGCTGAAGTCGTCGCGTTCCATCGCGCGGGCGATCTTGGCCCGCAATGCGTCGTTGCGCAGCCCATACGGCGCCGATTCGCGGTAGCGATAGCGCGAACGCAACGGCGAGTAGTACGCCCAGTTCAGCAAGAAGCGATACCACGGAATCGCCCAGCCGTCATAGGCGAGCGTCAGCGACAGCAGCGCGACGGCCTGTGCCTGCGGGCGACGGTGCACGAGCGCGAGCGACAGCGCCGCGCCGATAGAAAGCCCGCAGATCGACACGCGCTCGTAGCGCGCGGCAAGCGCATCGTATTCGCGCGTTGCCGCATCGAGCCACTGCTCCATCGCCTGCTCTTGCGAGCCGGCCGTGTAGCCGTTGAGCACGGGCACGCAGGTCGTGAAGCCTTCGTCGTTCAGAAAGCGCGCGAGGTAGCGCAATTCCAGCGGCGAACTGGACAGGCCATGCAACATCAGCACGGCGTGGCCGTCGCCTTCGTTGAAGATAGTCCGGACGGAAGTTTTCATGGGTGTTACTCGCCGATGCGCAGCACGAGGAAATCGCCCGCGTGCGTCGTGAAGCGCTCGCAAACACAATCGACGAGTTGCGCAGCGCTGTCGCCCGTCTCGCATTGCATGCCTGTCGATGCATGCAGCGCGGCAGCTTCGCACGCGCGCAGCCGCACGCGATGCGAGCCGGGCCACAGTGCATTCGAGAGGCGGCGAATATCCTCCGGTTCGACATCGTCGAAGCGAGGACCCGGCGCGATCTCGGCTGGTGGCAGCGTGACGGCGAGGACGCCCGCCACGGCGTCGCGCGGGCTGCCCGCGTCAGTGCCGTTGGTCCACTCGGGTGTGCGCTCGAGTGCCTGGATCAGCACGAACTGCTTGCTGTGTTGCGAGAGATGACGCAGCAGCCTGTGCGTTTCATCGACGGCGCGGCGCGCGAGCATGCGATCGTTGTCGTGGCGCAGCAGCATCTCATAGCGCGACTGCGCAACCGACGCAATCAGCTCCGCGCGAAACTGCGCGCGCCGCAGCCTTTCGACCAGCGTGATGAAGATGAGCGCAACGAGCGGAAACGAAACGATGAACAGCACATCGGAGCGATCGATAAAACCGAGCACTGCGTAAGGCGGCACGAACAGATAGTCGGCGATGCACAGGCCGGCCAGCATCACGGTGAGCGCGGGCGCGAGGCCGAAGTAATACTCGATCAGCACGGCCGCGACGCTGAACGCCGTGCCCGGCATGACAGGACCCAGCAGCGGGTGCAGCAGAAGACGCACGCCACTCGCGATACAGAGTGCGGCTATCGCGGCAATCCATCGCCGTGCCCCGCGAGGCGCCCAGCGACGGGCATTTTGAACTTGCATGAAATGTTGTTTGCCGGACTACCGGACACTCTTCACTTGCGGCCGATGCGACCTGGGTGGGCAGACTAGTCTAAGAAAAGTCTCGAACGGTCCGAAAGATAGCACACGTAATACGCCGTAATACTTGGACTTTTCCGAGTTTCGGCATTTATACGACGCCCGTGGTAGCGGTTTATGCGCGCCAACGTTTGCGCAGGGCGGTGATAGCACGCCTGAACTTTCAGCCTCCTGCCGATTGCCTTTCTGATGCGTAATCTTCGATCCGTACCTCCCCGAAAGTACGGATGCCATAAAAAGTGGTTGTCGACCGTTGCCGGTAACGAAGCGGTAATTTTTATCCGCGCAATGCGCGGATTCGATCTCACATGCGGATCACATCCATCACCGTCTTTTTCTTGTCCTTGAACTGATAGATCGTGATGGCGGCATCTTTCAGATCGCCGTGCGTATCGAATGCGATTTTGCCGATCACGCCGTCATACTGCGTCACGGGCATGGCGGCCAGAACTTTGGTCCGCTCCGTCGAATTGGCGCGCTTCATCGCATCGTAAATGACGTAGACGGCATCGTAGGCAAACGGTGCGTACGCATCGATCGGCACCTTGTAGCGCGCCGTGTAGCGACGATCGAACTCCTGTCCCTTGGGCATCTTCGACAGCGCGAGTCCCGCTTCCGAGCACACCAGGTTGCCGATCGCGTCGCCCGCAAGGCTCACCATCTTGTCCGTGCATGCGCCGTCGCCGCCGAGCACGCTCGCCGTCATGCCGAGATTCGCGGCCTGCTTCACCAGCGGTCCGGCCGTCGCATCGGAGCCGCCATACATGATGACGTCGGGCCGCAATCCCTTGATCTTCGTGAGGATCGCGCGGAAGTCAGTGGCCTTGTCGTTGGTCGCTTCGCGCGCGACGATCGTGCCGCCGTTCGCCTTCGCCGCTTTCACGAACTCGTCGGCAAGCCCCTGTCCATAGGCCGTCGAATCGTCGATCACGGCAATCCGTTTTGCGTGCAGCGAATTGAGCGCGTAACGCGCGAGCGCCGGTCCCTGCAGTGCATCCGTTGCCACGACGCGAAACGTCGTCTTGTAGCCCTGCTGCGTGTAAGCGGGGTTCGTCGAACCCTGTGAGATCTGCACGACCTGCGCTTCGCTATAGATACGCGACGCGGGAATCGACACGCCCGAATTGATATCGCCGACCACGGCCACCACGCCGTCGTCGACCAGCTTCTGCGCGACCTGGGTTCCCGTGCGCGGGTCGGCGGCATCGTCCTGCGAGTCCAGTTGCAGACGTACCGGCTTGCCGCCGATCACAGGGTGCTGACTGTTGATCTCATCGACCGCGAGGCGCGCAGCGTTTTCGCTGTCCTTGCCCATGTTTGCGAGTTGCCCGGTGAGCGGCGCCGCGTGGCCGATCAGCACGACAGCGGAAGCGGCATCGGCGGCATGCGCGGATGTCTGGATAGCGGCCAGCGCAACGACACCGGCTAGAGAGCGGAAAGTTTGATTCACGGGCTGCCTCACTTGGGTCATGAAATGCGGTGATGAAGAAGAAGCGCGGTATTGAGTTGATTGCGCCTGAAATCCAGTATTCGTTCGCCGTAATTGCGCGTCCAACGAGAAATTTCTTTTGCTGCCGATAAACAAACCTTATGCGGGGCGGTTTCAAATGTGAAGCGCAACACAATGCCTAGTGAACGGAATTATCAGGTTGAGAAGCAAGTGCAAGCATGGTGGCGAAGACTTCGAACGGCGAGTGGAAAGCGTGTGTGGCACGTGGCCGGCTGTTGAGGCTGTCAGCGATGCCATCAAGGTCGTCCTGGCTGTAGACCGAGAGATCTGTGCCCTTGGGCAGATACTGGCGTAGCAGACCATTGGTGTTCTCGCACGTGCCACGCTGCCAGGGGCTGTGAGGGTCGCAGAAATAGACCTTCACACCGGTCGCGGCAGCGAGCTCCTGGTGGCACGCCATTTCCTTGCCCTGGTCGTACGTGAAGCTCTGTCGTAGCGGCGCAGCGATGGAATTCAGTTTGGCAGAGAAGCCCGCGAGTGCCGAGGCAGCTGTCGCATCGTCCATGCGGGCAAGCAGCACAAGGCGGCTGGAGCGTTCGACCAGCACGCCCACGGAAGAGGCATTGTTTGCACCCTTGATGAAGTCGCCTTCCCAGTGGCCCGGCATCACGCGGTCGTCCACCTCGGGTGGGCGCACATGAATGCTGACCATATCTGGAATCTGACCGCGCCGGTCTGTGCCTCGACTTCGCGGCATGCGATCGCTGCGATGGTGGCGCAGACAGGCGACGAGCTGGCGACGCAGTTCCCCATACGGACGAGCGTAGATAGCCGTATAGATGGTCTCATGCGAGACCCGCTGGGACGAATCATTCGGGTGCATACGTTTGAGCGTACCTGATATCTGCTGAGGCGACCATTTCCAGTCCAGCAGCGTGAGGACGATGCGCCATGTAACACCCTGCGGATCGAGCTTGGCGGGGCGCCGGCCAGCCACACGTCGCGCCACGCTTAACGCCTGGGCCGGCACCGAAGCATAGCGGTCAGGCCCGCAGTTGCGAGCCAGTTCGCGACTCACCGTTGCAGGTGAGCGCCCAAGCATACGGGCCATGGCCCGTATGCTTGAACCCTGCAGATGCTGGCTGGCAATCGTCAGCCGCTCTTCAGGCTGGAGTTGTTGGTATCGTTTTTCCATAGCAACACCTTATATGAGGCGGGGTGTTGCACTTCAAACTTGAGAACTCGCGGTCACCACCGTCTCGCCATGCCGCAGCAACACTTCGACGCTGCGCGCTATTGCGAGGACCGAGGCATCGGCAAGCGCAGGCCCGCAGATCGACAGGCCGACGGGCAGTTCGCCTTCCCGATGGCAAGGCAGCGTCAACGCGCAGCCGTCCATGAAGTTCACGACAGCGGGATTGCGCAGCACCTTCGCATTCGTCGACGAGAACGCCTCGTCGTCGCTTTCGACGCTCGCAATAGCAGGCGGCACGATGGCGACAGTCGGCATCAGCCAGGCATCGAATCTCGCCAGACGGGCTCGCGTATCGCGCACGAAGCGCTCGCGCGCGGCAAGCAGGTCGATATAGTCGGCGGCGCTGCGCCCTTCTCCCGCACGCAGCCGCTTGAGCACGCGCGGGTCGTACGCATCGGCATCGCGCGCGACGTGCTCGCGATGCCACGCCCACGCCTGCGCAGCCGTGATGCCCGCCAGCGGATAGCGGCCCGCCACCTCATGCAACTCGGGAAACGCAAAGCGCTCCACCGACGCGCCCGCGCGCCGCAACATACCGATCGCGCGATTGAACGCGGTGCTGACGGTCTCGTCGAGATCGTCGGCCACATAGTCGGACGTGACACCCAGCCGAAGTCCCGCGAGCGCGCGTGGCGCCGTGTCGAGCGCCTGGCCCGAGACGATGCCGTCGATCAGCGCGCAACAGTCGACGCTGCGCGCAATGGGCCCGATCGAATCGAACGACGTCGACAGCGGCACGGTGCCGTCGAGCGGCACGCGCCGCGCGGTCGGCTTGAATCCGACCAGTCCGCAGAACGCGGCAGGGATGCGCACCGAGCCGCCCGTGTCGGTGCCGAGCGCAGCGGCCACATGACCGAGCGCAACGGACACAGCGGCGCCTGAACTGGAACCGCCCGCCAGACGCTTTGCATGAGCGGGATTCAGCGGCGTTCCGTAGTGCGGGTTCAGCCCGAGGCCGGAGAACGCGAACTCGCTCATGTTGGTGCGGCCCACGAACACCGCGCCCGCCTCGCGCAAGCGCGCAACGGCGGCGGCGTCTCGCACGGCAGGCGCGGCGTCGCGAAGTATGCGCGAGCCCGCTGTCGTCACCTGCCCTTTGATGTCGAACAGATCCTTCACGGAAACCGGCACGCCCGCCAGCGCGGAAGGCACATAGCCGCGCTGGCGAAACGCGTCGCTGCTGGAGGCCGCTTCGCGCGCCGCCAGCCGGTCGATATGCGTGTAGGTCGATCCGCCTCGCGCGAGGTCGGCATCGATAGCCGCGAGGCTCGCGTCGAGCAGTTCGCTTGCCGACAGGCTTCTGCTCGCGAGCGCCTTGCCGGAATCACGAAGGGTGCGCATCGCGGTCACTCCGCATGCGCCAGCGCATCGACGCTGTAGCGATGCCGCAAGCTGCGTCCAAGCACAGGATCGTGCAACTCCAGTTCATACGCGCCCGCGGATGTCAGCGCGCCGAGCACGGGCTGCGTGCCGCAGAACAGCACGGTCTCGGGAATCATCGACGTCGAACCGAACGCGCGCCAGATCAGCGGCTCGGGATGCATCAGCCGCGCAAGCGTGCCTTCCTGATAACGGATGCGCTCGCCGCTCGCATCGATACGCCAGCTGCGCGCGATCAGCGCGTCCCAATGCGCGGCCACGTCCGCATAACGCCACAGCGTTGTGCCGAGCGGCTTCGCGCACATCTGCTTCGACACGGCAACGTCATAGCCCTCGACCTTGCGGTCCGTGTGATCCGAACCGATGCCGACCAGCAAGCCGTCCTCTTGCGTCTGGATCAGCACGACTTCCACTTCGCCCGACGAATGCTCGCCGATCACTTCGATGCTGTCCGCCGTCGTCAGCAAGGCGGCCGCGACTTCATAGAAGCATGGCACGCTCGACGGCCGGCGCACGCCGATCGCTTCCAGCTCGCGAATATGATGCTCGACCTCCGCATGGTCCCGTCCCGCCCACCCCGCAATCACGAGACGGCTCGCGCTCACTTCGACCGGCAATCCGCCTTCGATTTCGCATGACACTTTCTTCATCGCAACGTCCTCTGGTTTGACAGTGTGTTTGCCCTTTCATCGACGGGCATCTGTTGCAAAGTTTTGGCGCGCGCCGCAGGCGTGTCCAACAAATTAAAGTTGTCGCGCGGTGGAAATTTTTCTTGTCACCCAAGGCGGGACGCGGCGCTACACTGAGCCATTCGTGCTTGCCTCGTCAGGGTTGTGAATGAATCTGCGATTTCTGGAAACCTTCGTCTGGCTGGCGCGGCTGCGCAGCTTCCGCCTGACGGCCGAGCGGCTGCACGCGACCCAGGCGGCCATTTCGAGCCGCATCTCCGCGCTCGAACAGGAACTCGGCGTGCGGCTGTTCGAGCGCGGCTCGAAGGAAGCGACGCTCACGCAGGACGGCAGCAAGGCGCTGCCGTTCGCCGAACAGATGCTGAAGCTGAATCAGGCGATGCTCGCGAGTGTCGGCGATCGCTCAAAGGTGTCGGGCCTGCTGCGGCTCGGCGCGATCGAGTCGATCGTGCATACGTGGCTGCCCGATCTGCTCAAGCGCATCCGCGACGAATATCCGAATCTCGTGATCGAACTGACCAGCGACACGTCCGCAAACCTCTCCGCGCAACTGGCGAACGGCCATATCGACGTGTCGTTTCAGACGACGAGCGTCGCCGGCGCGGACATGACGAATGTTCCGCTCGGCAGTCTGCCGATGCGCTGGATGGCGAGCCCGGCGCTCAACTTGTCCGCGCAGGCGCTGACCGAAACCGAACTGGCCGCGTATCCCGTGATCAGCTTCGCGCGCCATTCGCCGCCGCATGAGTTTCTGACGGGCCTGTTCGCGGCCAGCGGGGACGTGCAGGTGCAGATCAATTGTCTGTCGTCGGTGGCGGCCATCATCCGGCTGGTGGTCGACGGATTCGGCATTGCCGTGCTGCCGCCCGCGTTCGTGATGCGCGAACTCGAAGCAGGCCAGTTGCAACTGCTGCAAGTCACGCATCGCGTGCCCGCGTTGCCGCTGGTCGCCGCGTACCGGCGCACGCCCGACAGCCTGCTTGCCGAGTCGATCACGCGCCTCGCGCTGAACGTCGTGCTCGATTTCAGCCTGAAACATGGGCCGGAGTTCGCGCTGTTCCCGCCATCGGACGACGCCATCTCGCCTGCATGACCGATCCATTCATCAACACGAGTACGCCGATATGCTGACTACGCTCTCCATTCCAATCGAACCGCTCGAAGCAAATCGCTGTGAACCGTACGGCTGGATGCTCGGCAAGCCTGTGCGCACGGACGGCGACGCGCCGGCGTTCGTCAGCCCGGCCTCGGACTTCTGGCGCGAGCATCTGTTCGATACGGGCACGGCGGGCGAAACCGAAATACTCTGGGTCGTGTACCGCAATCGCAGCGCAGAGATCTCCGCGCTCGAACTGCATCGGCTGACGCAACAGGCCATCGTGCCGTTGACAGCGCCCGTCGTGCATATCGTGGCGACGTCGCTTGAAGACGGCGAGCCGGACCTCAATTCACTGCGCGCATTCGAGATTCCCGTCGGTAAAGGTCTTTGCATGCGGCCTGACGTCTGGCACGCGACGCGTGTCACGAACACAGAGTCCACCTGCCTCATGCTGACCCGCCCTTCGACAACCTACGATCTCGTCGTTCATCTGAAGACGGGCGCGCCTGCTTGCGAAAGCGTCATCAGGCCGATCGATACGCGCACGCTCGAATTCAGCGTGGCCTGAATGGGCGCGCGTGCGATCGCACGCATCACCCCTCTCGAAAGTTTCGTGTAATGACCTCGGGCTTGCGATGTATCAGGACAGGGTGCACGATGAGTCGCGTCAGCAGGACTCATGCGCCGCATGCTAGCGCATTGCCTTCCGCAATGATTCACTTCGCATAAGCGATCAGGTCCGCATGTTGCTAGGCGATACAGCTTGAGCGTCGCACGCGCAACGCGCCGTGAAGCACGAAACAGGAGGCCTACAGCATGAACAACGAGAGCAAAGCGAACATCTCCAAAGGCCCGTCGAGGGACACGTCGCCGCCCGTCATCGCATGGCTGACGATTCTCTTCGCGCTGCTGGCAGGTCTGTATCTGCTGACAGGCGGCATCTGGCTCGTCATGATGGGCGGCTCGCCTTATTACATCGTTGCCGGCATCGTTCTGCTTGCCGTCGCATGGCTGATCTATCGCGGCAATGGGCTGGCGTTGTCGCTCTATGCGCTTCTGCTGATCGGCACGCTGATCTGGGCTGTCTTCGAAGCAGGTTTCGATTTCTGGGCGCTCGCGCCGCGCACCGATATCCTCGTTCTGTTCGGCATCTGGCTGCTGTTGCCGTTCGTCTTCCGTCTATTCGATGTGTCGGCGCGGCGCGGCGGCGCCGTTGCGCTCCTGGTGTGCCTCGTTCTTACGGGCGTCGCGCTCGCGTATGCGGCCTTCAACGACCCGCAGGAGATCAACGGCAAGGTCGTGGACAACGCGGCCGTGTCGCCGGCGCAACCCGACGCGCATCCCGGCGACTGGACGGCATACGGCCGCACGCAGGCGGGCACCCGCTATTCGCCGCTCACGCAGATCAACCAGGACAACGCGAAGGACTTGCAGGTCGCGTGGACCTTCCAGACGGGCGACAAGAAAGGCCCCAACGATCCCGGTGAAATCACTGACGAAGTGACGCCGCTCAAGGTCGGCGACATGCTCTATCTGTGCTCGCCGCACCAGATCCTGTTCGCGCTGGACGCTGCGACAGGCAAGGAAAAATGGCGCTTCGATCCGGGCCTGAAAACCGACCCGAGCTTCCAGCACGTGACCTGCCGCGGCGTGTCGTATCACGAGACGGCGGCTGCCGCCGCCGCAAAAGACGAAGCTGCGCGAAGCGCGTTACCCGCATGTGCGCGCCGCGTGATCCTGCCCGTCAACAACGGCCATCTGTTCGAAGTCGATGCCGCAACGGGACAGCGCTGCGCTGGCTTCGGCAGCAACGGCGACCTCGACCTGCAACATCTGCAACCGGTGACGACGGCGGGGCAGTACGAGCCGACCTCGCCGCCCATCGTCACCGACAAGATCATCGTCATGGCGGGATCGGTGACGGACAACTACTCGACCCGCGAGCCGTCCGGCGTAATACGCGGCTTCGACGTCGAAACGGGGCAACTCGTGTGGGCGTTCGATCCAGGCTCGGCCACACCGAACGCCATTCCCGACGACCAGCACACGTTCACGTTCAATTCTCCCAACTCGTGGGCGCCCGCCGCCTACGATGCGAAACTCGACCTCGTCTATCTGCCGATGGGCGTGAAGACGCCCGACATCTGGGGCGGTGATCGCACGCCGCTGTACGAGCGTTACGCGAGCGGGTTGCTGGCGCTGAATGCATCGACGGGCAAGCTTGCGTGGTTCTATCAGACGGTGCATCACGATCTGTGGGACATGGACCTGCCCGCACAACCCACCATCGCCGATATCACCGACCGCAGCGGCAACGTCGTGCCCGCGATCTACGCGCCTGCCAAGACGGGCAACATCTTCGTACTGGATCGCCGCACGGGTACGCCGATCGTCCCCGCGCCCGAGCAGCCCGTGCCGCAGGGCGCGGCCGAAGGCGATCATGTGTCGCCGACACAGCCGTACTCGCAACTGACCTTCCGTCCGGCGAAGAACCTGACGGGCGCCGACATGTGGGGCGCCACGATGTTCGATCAGCTCGCATGCCGCGTGATGTTTCACCGGCTGCGCTACGAAGGTCCGTTCACGCCGCCGTCCGAAAACGGCACGCTCGTGTTTCCGGGCAATCTCGGCATGTTCGAATGGGGCGGTCTCGCCGTCGATACCGACCGGCAACTCGCCATCGCAAACCCGATCGCGCTGCCGTTCGTCTCGAAGCTCATCCCACGCGGGCCGCACAACCCGATTCAGCCGCCTGAGAACAGCCAGGGCGGCACGGGCACGGAAGCGGGCATCCAGCCGCAATACGGCGTGCCGTTCGGCGTGGAGCTGAACCCGTTCCTGTCGCCGGTCGGCTTGCCCTGCAAGCAGCCCGCATGGGGCTACGTCGCAGCGCTCGATCTGAAGACCAATCAGGTGGTGTGGAAAAAACGCATCGGCACCGTTCGCGATAGCGCGCCCATTCCGCTGCCGTTCAAGATGGGCATGCCGATGCTGGGCGGCCCGATGACGACGGCAGGACACGTGTTCTTCATCGGCGCGACGGCCGACAACTATCTGCGCGCCTACAGCACCGATACGGGCGAGGAGCTATGGCGCGCGCGGCTTCCCGCTGGCGGCCAGGCCACGCCGATGACCTATGAAGCGAACGGCAAGCAGTACGTGGTGATTGCTGCGGGCGGACACGGGTCGTTCGGCACGAAGCTCGGCGATTACGTGATCGCGTATGCGCTGCCGGACAAATGACGCTCACTGCTTTGCGATGTACCGCTGCGCCAGCGCTTCATAAAGCGGTGGCGCAAACAGCTTCGACACCTGGCTGGAGATGAGCGCGGTCGCCATCAGCGACAGCACGAGCGCGTGTCCGTTGATCATCTCGATGACGATCACGAACGCGGTGATCGGACTCTGCGTGACGGCCGCGAGATAGCCGACCATGCCGAGCGCGATAAGCATCGGCAGCTGCATTTGCCCGAACACCAGGTGCAGTGCGTTGCCGATGCCCGCGCCGATCGCCAGCGATGGCGCGAACAAGCCGCCCGGCGCCCCGGGCAGATACGATCCGACCATCGACGCCATCTTCAGCAGCGGATAACTCGCGCCAAGCTGCGAATTGCCTTCCAGCATGCCGCGCGCTTCGGCATAGCCGCTGCCGAACGTCTGACCGCCCGCCGCGACGCCGATCACCGCAATGAAGAGACCGCACGCCGCACCGAATGCAACCGGATGCGCCTTTCTCCACGCTACGAGCCGCGCGGGCATCCAGCGATCGGTATTCAGCAGCAGCCAGCAGAACGCGCCGCCTGCCACGCCCGTCACGACACCCAGCATCACGACGGCGACCGCGAGCAGATCGGGAAAATGCCCGTCGATGTCGATCGTGCCGAAGTACGTGTAGTTGCCTTGTAAGCCCAGCGAGACGATGCCCGCGAAGATGATCGCCGTAATCAGCACCCCGCTGGTTCGCGTTTCGAAACTGCGCGTCAATTCTTCGATTGCGAAGACGACGCCCGCCAGCGGCGCATTGAATGCAGCGGACAATCCCGCCGCCGCGCCCGCCAGCGCGAGCTTGCGCTCCAGGCCTTCGCCGCGCAGGCTGCGCAAGCGCGCCGGATAGAAGCGCCGCAGGCTGAACATCAGCGCGGCGCCGACGTGGATGGTCGGCCCTTCGCGTCCGATGGTGAACCCGCCGAGTATCGACAGAAACGACACGGCGATCTTGCCCACCAGAATGCGCATGTTCAGCAGACGCGGGCCGAGGTCGCGCCCTTCGTGCAGCGTCGCGATGACTTGCGGAATGCCGCTGCCTTCGGCGCCCGCGAACCAGCGCCGTGTGATCCACACACCCAGCGCCGCGACCGCGGGTGTGAGCACGAGCGGCAGCCAACGGAACTCCGTCGTGTAGCGCAGAAAAGCGTCGTAGCCGAAATCGATCAGCCGCGCATACATAACGGCGACCAGGCCGGTCGCGACTGCGCCGAGCCAGAACACGCCGTAATGCAGCCAAAGCCGCCTGGCGCGCAGCAACGCGCGTCGGTCGAGAAGTACGGGAATGCGCATCGGGGCGTCAGTGTGACCAAGACAAAGTAAGGCACATTGTGACATAAATGCGCGATCCTCCGTTTCGACGCGTGCAGCCCCCGCGCGAATGGCTATTCGTCAGCGTCGCCGAACACCCAGCCAAACGAGCCGTAATGCGCCTTGTGCTCGGCTGCGAGCTTGAGCAGGCAGCGCTCGCCCTTCGGCGTCAGATGCACCTGCACCTGGCGGCGATCTTCGGCGTCGGGCTTGCGCGTCACGAGACCGGCCGATTCGCAACGCGACACGAGCGCCGCCGTACCGTTCGGCGCGGCCTGCAGACGCTCCGCCAGTTCGCCGACGGTGGCCCACTGCCGCCCCTCGAAACCGCGCACATGCAACAGCAGCTGATACTGCAGCGTCGTAATGCCCGCCGCGTTCGAAATCTCTTCCGACACGCGCAAGAACTTGCGCAGCTCGTAACGGAATACCGACATCGCTTCCAGATCCTGTTTGCCCGGAAGGTCACGTTTGGACTGTCTGCTTGAACTCATCTGAAGTCCTGGAGAATTGGATGAATACACCGTGATGTCGCGGATCATACACACACGGTTAGATCGCCCGTTGTCGCATCGACTTTGCCTTTCATCTGTCTTTTCACTATCTATACTTTGCATGGGCGAAGTCGGCGAAACGCAAGCCTCGGCTGACGCGCTTTTCGTCATATCAATTCTGCCTTCTTCCGGGAGGTGGCACGTGCAATACGACGAACAGAAAGTGCAGGACTTCATGGTGCGCATGGTCGGAGAGTTCGGCGCGGTCGCGTCGGCGCCGCTGATCGCGCTGGGCGACCGGCTCGGCCTGTACAAGGCGATGACCGAACAGGGCTGGATGACCTCGGAACAGGTCGCCGAACGCGCCGGCCTCGCCGAGCGATACGTGCGCGAATGGCTGGCGGCGCAAGCCGCGTCGGGTTTCGTCCGCTACGATGCCGACACCGCCCGCTACCAGCTCGAAAACGAAATGGCGATGTGCTTTGCGGAAGAAGGCAGCCCGACGTTCATCCCGGGTTTCGCCGACTGCGCCGAAGCAATGTTCCGCAGCCTGCCGAAGCTCGAAGCCGCGTTCCGCACGGGCCTGGGCGTCGGGTGGCATCAGCATCATCCATCGCTGTTCACGGGCACCGAGCGGTTCTTTCGTCCGGGCTATGCGGCGCATCTGGTCGACGAGTGGATTCCCGCTCTGAACGGCGTCGAGGCGGTACTCAAGGGGCGCGGCGCGAAAGTGGCGGACGTCGGCTGCGGCCACGGCGTTTCGACGATGCTGATGGCGCAGGCCTATCCGGATGCGACCTTCGTCGGCTTCGACTATCACGAACCGTCCGTGCAGCGAGCCCGGGACCTCGCCGATGAATCGGGTCTCAGCGAGCGTGTCACGTTCGAACTCGCGAGCGCACAACAATATCCGGGAAACGACTACGATCTCGTCGCATTCTTCGATTGCCTGCACGATATGGGCGACCCGACGGGCGCGGCAGCCCATGTGTTGCAATCGCTGAAGCCCGGGGGCTCGTGGATGATCGTCGAGCCCTTTGCGAACGACCGGCTCGAAGACAATCTCAACCCGATAGGGCGCGTGTTCTATTCGGCATCGACGATGATCTGCACGGGCGCGTCGCTGTCGCAGGAAGGCAGAAAAGCGCTTGGTGCGCAGGCGGGGGAAGCGCGGCTCAGAGAGGTCGTGATGGCGGGCGGCTTCACGCGTTTCAGGCGCGCGACGCAAACGCCGTTCAATCTGGTTTTTCAGGCACAGGCCTGAACGGGCAATACGGAATCAGCCGGGCGCGGTCACACGCCCGGCTTGCGTGGTCGCGCAGACTTACTGCGACATCGCGCCCGATGCGGGATGATCCATGCCCATCGCGTCGTGCTTCTTCATCTTGTTGCTCTTCTTCATCGAATCGTGCGACATGTTATCCTTTTTCATCGCGTCGTGCGACATGCTGTCTTTGCTCATCGCGTCGTTTGCCATTGCGCCGCTTGCCTGCGCGAATGCAGCCGTCGTGCCCATGGCCATCGCTGCTACCACTACTGCCGTCATCAGTCGTTTCATTGCTCATCTCCTTCGTGGGTTAAAAGTGGCATCCGGCATGACCGGCACCAGAAAAAGCACTGCATACGCTCAGGAACCGCCGAACCAGTTGTAGCCCTGGTCGACCCAATAGCCGCCGGGATAGGTGTTGGTGACGAACATCTCGACGATATGCTTCGGATTCTTGTAGCCGAGCTTGGTCGGCATCCGCAGCTTCATCGGATAGCCGTATTTCGCGGGCAAACGCTGGCCGTCGTACTCGAACGTGAGCAAGGTCTGCGGATGCAGCGCCGTCGGCATGTCGATGCTTTCGTAGTAGTCGTCCGCGCAGCGAAAGCCGACATACTTCGCGCTCGTATCCGCGCCGACGCGGCGCAGAAACTCCGAGAACGGCGTGCCGCCCCAGCGTCCGATTGCGCTCCACCCTTCCACGCAGATATGCCGCGTGATCTGCTCCGCGTGCGGCAGCGCGTACAACTCGGGCAGCGTCCACACGCGTTGCCCTGTCACGAGGCCGCTCACCTTCAGCCGGTAGTCGCTGCCGTTCACTTCGGGCACGTCGTCGATGCCATAGAACGCATTGAACGGAAACGGCCGCGTGAGTTGCGCTTCGGTGTAGGTCGGCGCGAGCTGGTGCGGATCGAACAGGAAGGCCTGCGCGCGATCGTTCAGCCGTGAGACGGCAGTCAGAAACGCGTTAACCGATTTGTCGTCGGTGATCGAGCAGCCTGTGAGCAGCGACAGGCCGCCCAGGGTCAACAGGCGCTTGCCGAACAGACGGCGCGAAGGCATGTCGAGTTCGCGGCGCGCATCCGCGAGAATCGCTGCGCGGTCGAGCTTCATGATGGGTTTGTCGTTGGGCTTCATATCGTGTCCTCGTGCTGGGATCAGCGGCCGCGCAGCATGGTCAGCAGCGAGCGCGGCACGAGCGCGACCATCGCGACATGCACGACGACGAACGCCGCCATCACGGCCATCGCGCAGAAGTGCACGATGCGCGCGTTGTCATAACCGCCCATCAGTTCGCGCAACAGCGGGAACTGAACCGACTTCCAGATCGCCAGCCCTGACAGGACGAGCACGATCAGATCGACGATGACGACGAGATACGCGAGCTTCTGCACCGCGTTGTACTGACGCAAATCCGTGTGCGAGAGCTTGCCGCTCAATGCGGCGATGAGGTCGCGCAGCACGGCGCGCGGCGAGACCGGAAAGAACTTTGCGGCAAAGCGCCCGCTCGCGATGTTGAGCGCGAGATACACGATGCCGTTGAACACCAGCAGCCACATCGCCGCGAAGTGCCATTGCAGCGCGCCGCCGAGCCAGCCACCGAGGGTGATCGACGGCGGAATGACGATTTGATGAAACACCGGCGAGGCGTCATAGATGCGCCAGCCGGAGAACATCATCACCAGTGCGGCAATCGCATTGAGCCAATGCGTGATGCGCAGCCAGATTGGATGAATCGGCGTATTGCGCGGTGCGGCTTCGCGCGCCGGAGTGAGTGTCGCTTTCATCGTGTCCATGTCGATCACCATGACGGTCTGTTACTCGTCAATTCGTCGGGGACACGGGATTGGTTACAGCCTCGCGTTCTTTTGCGATCAATTTCCTCCGCTCGCGAAATTTTTTTGCGCGGTGTAACCGGAGAGGGCGAAAGAGCGAATTAACCCCATAAAGGAGGCGGGTGACGACGATGGACGACGACCGCGCTATAGTGGCGCATCACGGTTTCGGCTACGCCGAAACGCTCGATCTGAAGCTCAGCGCCCCGCTAGCGGCGGCGGCGAGCCACGCGCACGGGTCGTCGAATCGCCGTTCTGCCAATAAGGGAGCCATGTTGCAAGAAGCGGAAAGCCGCCTGAAAGCATTGTTCGTGCGCGGACTCGACGGCGATGCCGACGCTTATCGCAGCTTTCTGCAAGCACTCACACGACATCTGCGCGCCTTTCTGCGCAGGCGCATTCCGCACTATCGCGACGACGTCGAAGACCTCGTCCAGGAGATTCTGCTCGCCGTGCACAATGCGCGTCACACCTATCGTCCGGACGAGCCGCTGACTGCCTGGCTGCACGCGATCGCCCGCTACAAGCTGATGGATTTCTTCCGCTCGCGCGCACGCCGCGAGTCCCTGAACGACCCGCTCGACGACTACGCCGAACTGCTCGCCGACACCGACGACGAACCCGCTCAGGCGCGTCACGACATCGGCAAGCTGCTCGAACATCTGCCCGACAAGCAGCGCTTGCCCATCGTGCACATGAAGCTCGAAGGCCTGTCGGTGACGGAGACGGCGCGCATCACGGGCCTGTCCGAATCGGCCGTGAAGGTCGGCGTGCACCGGGGTCTCAAGGCGCTGTCCGCGCTCATTCGGGGGCTGCGATGAAGACCGACGATCTCATTGGCCTCCTGTCGAACCAGGTGACGCGTATCGAGCGAGGCGCCGTTGCGCGCCGCTTTACCAAAGCGCTGCTGCTCGGCGCGTTGGGCTCGCTGATCCTGATGAGCGTGGTGTTCGGCGTGCGGCACGATCTTGGCAGCGTCGCGCGCACCACGATCTTCTGGGCGAAGATGGCGTATCCGCTCGCGATCGCGGTCGGCGCGATGCTCGCCGTGATGCGGCTCGGCCGGCCGGGCGCGCGCGCCGGCTATTCGTGGGCGATCATCGCGCTGCCGTTCGTCGCGGTGTGGATCGCGAGCATGATGGTGCTCGATAGCGCGGAGCCCGGCACACGCTTGCCGATCGTGCTCGGTCATACGTGGCGCACGTGTCCGTTCAACATCGTGCTGCTGTCCGTGCCGACGTTTCCTGCCGTGTTCTGGGCCGTCAAATCGCTGGCGCCGACGCAGTTGCGGCTTGCGGGCGCCGTCGCTGGACTGCTTGCGAGTTCCACGGCGACGATCGTCTATTGCCTCCATTGCCCGGAGATGAGTCCGGCGTTCTGGAGCGTGTGGTACGCCATCGGGATGTTGCTGCCCGCGGGCATCGGCGCGTGGCTGGGGCCGAAGTTGTTGCGCTGGTAGTGAAGGCGCGGGGCTCAAGCTTCGAGGTCGTCCTCTTCCGCGACGGCAGGCCCGTTATAGTGCGCGCGAGGACGCAACAGACTGCCGCTCGTCATCTGTTCGATGGAGTGCGCGGCCCAGCCTACGCTTCGTGCGATCGCGAACAGCGCGAAGGCCGCGTCTCTTTGCAACTCGCACTGCTCGACGAGTGCGGCAAACGCAATATCGATGGTGGGCTGCATGCCCGTCAGGCTGTCCACGCAAGCAATCAGCTCGCTCGTCGTTCGCGACGGCGCCAACATCGACAGCAGACAGGCTGCGCGCGGATCGCCTTGCGGATAGAGCTCGTGTCCAAAGCCGGGTAACGGCTCGTTGTCGGCGAGCCGGCGTCGCACGGTCTGCGCGGCTCCTGAATGGCGCGCGTCGTCGATCAACGCATGTACGCGTGCAATCGCGTCGCCGTGCAAGGGCCCGGAGAACGCGGCAAGTCCCGCCAGCATGCACGCACCCAGAGACGCCCCCGTCGACGCAGCAACACGCGCAGCAAACGCCGAGCTGGTCAGTTCCTGATCCGCGAGCAACACGAGCGTCCGGCGCAACAGCTCCGCATGCGGCTCAGCCCGCCATGCACGCGCGATGCGCAGATGCAGCGGCCCCTCGTCCGAATCAAGCCCGACAAACGCACTCGCGAGACGACCGACCAGTCCGGCCGCGTCCTCATGCATGCGCTCGACGTCCGGCGCGTGAACCGACCCGCCCTCAGCCGCTGCCATGCTCATGGCGGCGAAGGCACGCGCTCTTGCGGACCCTTCCAGCCTGACCGGTTGGGAAGCCGGAAAGCGGGGCCGTTCGGCCGAATCCCACAACAGTTGCGCGGTTTCCTCCAGCGTCGCGGTCGCGGCCAGTTGAATCGCGTCCTTGCCACGGTAATACAGCCTGCCACGAACGATGGTCGAGATATGCGTATTGATGATCGGCTCGCCCCACGCCATCGTGCTCGCCGCGATGTTCTTGCGCGCGCGCCCCAGGTCGCGCTTTTTCATCAGCATCGAAATATCCGACGCGCGATAAAGCTTGCGGCTGATGTGATCGGGGTCCCAGCGCACCTCGATCTGACCGCGGCTGACATAGGCGTATAGCGTCTGTTTGCGCACGCCGAGCGCCGCGCACGCCTCCTCCTGTGTCATCCAGTTCTTCACGTTGATTGACTCAATCAAGGTTGACGGTCATAGGTGCCGCCGGTTTAATGCAACACATAAACACACCAAGAAAATCCGCACGACGCGCACCCAGGAGGAGACATCGATGGCTTCACAGCGAACGACCCAGTATATATCGACGGCATCGGAGCGCATGACGCGCACGCGCTACTCGATCCTTGCGACGATCCTGCTGCTGGCGACGATCGCCTATGCGGACCGCGCAATCCTGTCGATTGCCGGGCCGGGCATCGCAAAGGAATTCGGCCTGAATCATGTGCAGTTGGGCTATGTGCTGTCGGCATTCAGCTGGGCGTATGTGGTGGGCCAGATTCCAGGCGGCCTGCTGCTCGACCGCCTCGGCACCAAGAAGATGTATGGTGCGACGCTCATTCTGTGGTCGATCGCGACCATGTTGGTCGGCTTCATCGGCAACGTCACGTCGGATGTCTCCGTTGCACTCGCGCTGCTGTTTGCGCTGCGCTTCGCGCTCGGCCTGATCGAGGCACCGAGCTTCCCGGCGAACGGCCGCGTCGCGGTCATGTGGTTCCCGAAGGAAGAACGCGGCCTCGCGACATCCCTCTTCGCTTCCGCTTCGTATTTCGCGGTGGCGATCTTCTCGCCTTTCGCGGGCTGGCTCACGGGGAAGTTCGGCTGGCCCTCGCCGTTCATCGCGCTTGGACTCATCGGTATCGCAGCGGCTGGCCTGTGGGCCGTCGTCATGCATGAACCGCGCAACCATCCGCGCGTATCGTCGAGCGAACTGGATCACATCATCGCAGGCGGCGCGATGATCGACATCGACTCGAAACACGAACTGCAGGCACGACCCGCCGTGTCGTGGGCGCTCGTGCGGACGCTGCTTGGCAACCGGATGCTGTGGTGCTCGTATATCGGCCAGTATTGCACCATCGCGCTGAGCTATTTCTTCATCACGTGGTTCCCGATCTACCTCGTGCAGGCGCGCGGCATGAACGTCATGGAAGCGGGTTTCGCAACGATGGTTCCCGCGGTGTCCGGCTTTCTCGGCGGCATTGCGGGCGGCGTGATCTCCGACATGCTCATCCGTCGCGGCTGGAGCGTTTCGTGGGCGCGCAAGACCCCGTATATCGTCGGCATGCTGGTGGGCTGCTGCATCGTACTGTCCGCCTTCACCGAGAGCAATGTCCTGATCGTGCTGCTGATGACGCTTGCGTTCTTCGGCAAAGGCACGGCGGCGGGCGCGGGCACGTGGGCCATCGTCAGCGACACGGCGCCTCGCGAGGCGGTTGGCCTTGCGGGCGCGATCTTCAATTGCGTGGGCAACATCGGCGGCATCGTCACGCCGATCGCGTTCGGCTACATCGTGCAGGCAACGGGCGGCTATACGGTCGGGCTCTACTTCGTCGCTGCACACTGCCTCGTCGCGGCAGTCGTCTACCTGCTGTTCATGGGCAATATCAAGCGCGTGCAGATGCGCACGCCCGGCACTTAATGGAAATCAAGCTATGCAACAAGCGGACACGCTGAAGCCCACCGTACTCAACGCGGCGGAATTGCCCGAGTGGACCAATGCGGAACTCAGGGCGCTATTCAATGTTCTCGATCTGCCGAAAGATCCCGACGCCGCCGCTGCGTTTCTGGCGAAGCATGGTCATGAAGTGCGCGGCATCGCGTTGCGCAAGACGAAGATCGATTCAGCGTTTCTCGATGCCGTACCTGCTGTCGAGATCATTTCGAGCTACAGCGCAGGTCTCGACAATCTGGACGTGCAGGCAACCCGATCGCGCGGTATCACGATCGAAAACACGTCGCACATTCTGGCCGAAGACGTCGCGAATGCAGCCGTCGGTCTTGCGCTTGCCGTGACCCGCGACTTCATCAACGCCGACGCCTTCGTCCGTACGGGCGCGTGGCCCGAGCATGGACACTATCCGCTTGGGCGTTCGATCTCGCGCATGAAGGTCGGGATTGTCGGACTCGGCACGATTGGGTCCGCAATCGCGAAACGTCTGCGGGCATGTGGCTCGACCCTCGCGTATTTCGGTCCGAGCCGGAAATCGGTCGATATGCCGTACTACGACGACGTCGTCCGGCTCGCGCGCGATTGCGAC
The DNA here is from genome assembly GCF_013426895.1 of Paraburkholderia largidicola. Taxonomy (NCBI): domain Bacteria; kingdom Pseudomonadati; phylum Pseudomonadota; class Betaproteobacteria; order Burkholderiales; family Burkholderiaceae; genus Paraburkholderia; species Paraburkholderia largidicola. The sequence goes on from NZ_AP023176.1 coordinate 2,233,979, forward strand.
ATGCTGATTCTGACCTGCCCGCTGTCTCCTTCCACGCATCATCTCGTCGATAGCGCGGTGCTCGATGCGCTCGGACCGCGTGGGTATCTCGTCAACATTTCACGCGGGCCCGTGGTCGACGAGGCGGCGCTGATTGCCGCGCTGGCGCAGGACGCGATTGCGGGCGCGGCGCTCGATGTTTTCGAGCACGAACCGGTCGTACCCGAAGCGCTGATCCGCGATCGCCGGGTCGTGTTGACGCCGCATATCGGCTCGGCGACGGACGAAACGCGGAGGAGCATGGCGGAGAACGTCGTCGATACGCTTGCGAGGCATTTTGGGCTTCCCGGCCCGCGTGACAGGCAGGTTGATGCCGCCGTCGAAAGTATCGGATGACATGGCCGACGCCATTCCGGGATCAGGCATCGCGAATGCTCAATGCAAAGGCGCTATTTTCCCCGGAGAGCGACATGGCTGAATATGGTGGCGAACGCAGTACCGACGATCGGATTCGTGAACGTGCTTATCAACTTTGGGAGCGGGATGAGGACCCCAGGAAACACGCTGATGAGTACTGGGATACGGCACGCCGGCAGATCGAGGCCGAGGGCGCGGACGATGCGCCCAACGAGCCCCCGATCGAACAATCCGACAAGCGACAACTGGAAAGCGAAGACCCGCAGGACGTCGACAGCCCGAATGGCGATGCGGCAGGCAAGCCGCGCGCGAAGCGGACGAGGTGATGGACGCTGGGTGAATCGTCATCGATCGATGCACACGAAAAAACGATCCGGGCGCCCACGTCTCTGTCTACATGAACGTGGTCGCGCTCATTCAGTTTCGCTGTCGTCGGTATCGGCATTCGAACTGGTTTCGTGTCGCATTGCCGCGCTGGCAAGCGTGCTTGCCGGCGCGGGCGCTGCCTCCTTCCGTTCACTGTAGCGATCGGTCAGATAGTCCGAACGATCCCGCACAAGCAGCGTGAATTTGAACAGCTCTTCCATCACGTCGACCACGCGGTCGTAGTAGGCGGAGGGCTTCATCCGGCCGTCGGAATCGAACTCCTGCCAGGCCTTCGCGACCGACGACTGGTTGGGGATCGTCACCATCCGCATCCACCGGCCGAGCACGCGCAGCGCATTCACCGCGTTGAAAGACTGCGAGCCGCCGCATACCTGCATGACGGCGAGCGTGCGGCCTTGCGTCGGCCGTATTCCCGCGCTTTCGAGCGGAAGCCAGTCGATCTGGTTCTTGAACACGGCCGTCAAGTTGCCATGACGCTCGGGGCTGCACCATACCTGTCCCTCGGACCACTCGGACAGTTTGCGCAGTTCGACCACTTTCGGATGGTCTGCCGGGACACTGTCGGCGAGCGGCAGGCCGTGAGGATCGAATACGCGTGTGTCCGCGCCGAAATGCCGGAGGATGCGTTCGGCTTCGAGCGTAAGCAGCCGGCTGTACGACGTGGCCCTCAGCGACCCGTAAAGCAGCAGGATGCGCGGCGGATGCGTCGATGCAGCCGCGGGCGTCAGCTTCTCCAGTTGCGGCGTGTCGAGATGTGCAGCGCTGATGTTCGGCAGATCGCTCAGCATGATCAGTTTCTCCGAAGGCTGGGCGCGGCTTGCCGATGCCCTGATTCGTACCAGGCCTGTGAACGGTTCACGATGCCGACGACCAGCAGCATCACGGGCACCTCGATCAATACGCCGACCACCGTCGCGAGCGCCGCGCCCGAATGGAAACCGAACAGGCTGATTGCCGTGGCGACTGCGAGTTCGAAAAAGTTGCTCGCGCCGATAAGACTCGAAGGTCCCGCCACGCAATGTGCGACGCCAAGCCTGCGATTGAGCAGATAGGCGAGCCCCGAGTTCAGCAACACCTGAACGAGGATCGGCACGGCAAGCATCGCGATCACCAGCGGCTGCGCGACGATCGCCTGCCCTTGAAACGCAAACAGCAATACCAGCGTCGCAAGCAATGCGCAGATCGACCACGGGCCGAGGCGCGCGACGACGCCGCGAAAATGCGCTTCGCCCCGCGCGAGCAGATGGCGCCGCAACAGTTGCGCGAGGATCACGGGAATGACGATGTACAGACCGACGGACGCGATCAGCGTATCCCACGGCACCGTAATCGCAGACAAGCCGAGCAGCAACGCGACGAGTGGAGCGAACGCCACGATCATGATCGAGTCGTTCAGCGCGACCTGCGACAACGTGAAATACGGATCGCCCTTGCACAGTTGCGACCACACGAACACCATCGCCGTGCACGGCGCGGCGGCCAGCAGGATCAGACCCGCGACGTAGCTGTCGAGCTGCTCGATGGGCAACCAGGGCCGAAACACGTGACGGATGAACAGCCAGCCCAGCAGCGCCATCGAGAACGGCTTGACGAGCCAGTTGACCGCGAGCGTCACGCCAATGCCGCGCCACTGGCTGCCGACCTGCTTCATCGCCGAGAAGTCGATCTTGACGAGCATCGGGATGATCATCACCCAGATCAGCATCCCGACGGGCACGTTGACGTGCGCCATTTCCATACGGCCGATCGCCTGAAACACACCCGGAAGGATCTGGCCGAACAGGACACCGGCAACGATGCACAGCGCAACCCACAGCGTCAGATAGCGCTCGAAAAAACCGATCGCCGGGCGCACGGCGTTGCGGGCTTCAATGCTGCTCATTGGCTTCTTCTGCCGGGCGCTCGCCGATCGCGCGCATTTCACGCTGGATCGCGTTGTGATCGAGAACGTGCAACGGCAGGTTCACGAATTGGCTCACGCGGTTCATGATCTGTCGATAGACCTTGTCGAAGACCTTGCGCTTTTCATCGTCGCTTCCCTCGAAGGCCGCGGGATCTTCGAATCCCCAATGCGCTGTGACGGGCTTGCCGGGCCAGATCGGGCAAACCTCGCCAGCGGCCTGATCGCACACGGTGATGATGAAGTCCATTTGCGGCGCGTCTGATTTGGCGAACTCGTCCCAACTCTTGCTGCGCATCGGTGCCGTGTCGTAACCCAGCGCGCGGCATCGCTCGATCGCAAACGGATTGACCGCGCCGGATGGATGGCTGCCCGCGCTGTAGGCGCGAAAGCGCCCTTTGCCAAGCACGTTGAACAGCGCTTCAGCCATGATGCTGCGCGCGCTGTTGCCCGTGCAGAGGATCAGCACGGAATAAGGTTTGTCGCTCATTGGCGGCTCCGGAATGACATCGCGGTCTCGGACGGAATGCAGCAGGCAGCCGTGGTTTCGTTCGCGGATAACGCTTCGATATGCGACTGCCCGTAAACGGGGGCCGATTCGAGCGTCCGAAAGGTTTCCCACGCGACGCCTTGCGGATCGACGGTCCACGCCTTGTCGGACTTCGCATAGCAACACGTGGTGCCGCTCTGGTGCTGCACAGGGAGGGCGGCCGCGGCGAAGCGCGCGTTCATCTCGGCAAGTTCTTCATCGGTTTCGACCTGGATGCCGATGTGGTCGACGCCCGGTTTCGCGCCACGTTGCGAGATCGCGAAGTTCACGGGCGGATCGGTCAACTCCCACTTGCAGTAGTCGCGCTTCGTCACCGTCGGCTCGACATTGCCGAACATCGCGCTATAGAAGCGGATGCTGTCCGCAAGGTTCTCGACCGCGACGTGGATGTGCATGCGTTTCATGGCTTGTCTCCGCAGCAGTTGGAAAGGTCGCTGGCGGCGCAGGGGGCGCCCGCGCAGCAGTTCTCAGTGAGAAAGCCGATCAGCGTGGTCATCGCATCGAAGTTGGCGGTGTAGATGACGAAGCGCCCTTCCTGTCGCGAGGTCACCAGTTCGGCGTGCGTGAGGTCTTTCAGGTGAAACGACAGGCCAGAAGGAGAAATCCCCAGCTGCTGCGCGATTTCGCCCGCTGCCATGCCTTCGGGGCCGGCAATGACGAGCTGGCGAAAGATGGCGAGGCGGGATTCGTGAGCGAGCGCGCCGAGCGCGCGTACGGCGTTGATCGTGTCCATGTCGATCACTTTACTCGCTCCATTTCTATATTTCAAGAAATGTTGAAATGATGTGGTTTCGGAGGGTTGGTGAGTCGCAGGGTGATTGCAGTTTCACGTACGGATAGCGTGTCGCTGCAAAGCGCGGACTTCCCTGACGGACCACTTGAAAATGTGATGCGATAGTCGATACAATTGCGCCCCCTTGCCCAGGTGGCGGAATTGGTAGACGCACTATCTTGAGGGGGTAGCGCCGAAAGGCGTGCGGGTTCGAGTCCCGCCCTGGGCACCAGAACATATTCCGGCACTTGCCACATCACCCTACCTTCCGCGTCGTCATTTCGCACATCGAAATAAATAGCAAGATTTTCGTGTGTGCCCCTCGCGACCCTGAAGACGTCGGAAAAGGTACTCCGCAGCTTTCTCTGCGCCCTCAAACCAGCCCGGCGAGCCGCTCGTATACCCGCTTGTCATTCCTTTTTTTCCGTGGAACACTGGGCCGCATCTGCTGTACCGGACTTGATTCCGATATACCGGACAAACAGGCAGGTACGCGATCGATCGATTGTCACGCCTGCGGCCGCCCTTTCCGCTTTGGTCGCGAGCGCTCCGTCCAGATGGGCATTTCTCTCACAGGGTCGAAAATGAGACTGTTCAAAGAAAGCGCAAGGTTCGCCTGTTTGTCCGCCGTCGTCGGCCTGCTGGCACTCACCGGTTGCACCAAGGTCGAGGCACCCGGCCAGGATGCCGCGACCGGCTCGACCTTGCAGGCCGTCCTGCAACGCGGCACGCTGCGTGTCGGTGACTGTCTGAGCTTTGCGCCCTTCGGCTTTTACGACAAGAGCGGGCAACCGGACGGTTACGACGTCGATCTCGCGAAAGAACTGGCGAAACAGATGGGCGTCAAGCTCGAGATGGTCAACACGACGAGCGCAAACCGCATTCCGAATCTGCAGACCGCCAAAGTCGACGTAGTCTTCTGCAACTTCACACGCAATCTCGAGCGCGCAAAGGAGATCGCCTTCACGACGCCTTATGTCGTCGCGAGCGAGGCGCTGCTCGTCAAGAAGAGCAGCGGCATTCAGTCGGTCAAGGACATGTCCGGCCACACGATTGCGACCGTCAAGGGATCGACGAACGGTGACGAAGTGCGCGCGCTGGGCATCCCCGTGAAGATCCAGGAATACGACAGCTCGGAAGCCGCCATCCTCGCCGTCAAGCAGGGCCAGGCCGACGCGATGATCGAAGACAACAACTTTCTCGCCTATCAGGCGAAGCTGGACCCGGAACTGACCGTCACCAACGAAGCCCTCGTCCCGCTCGAATACAACGCGTTCGGCGCGAAGGCGGGCGATCAGGTCTGGCTGAACTATCTGAACCTGTTCCTGTTCAACATCAACGCGTCGAAGCTCAATGCGCAGCTTTACACGAAATGGTTCGGCACCCCGCCCCGCTATCCATTGAACCCGCAGTTCTGAACCCGAACGCGCGGCGCGAACGACAGCCCGACTTTGCGAAGGAATGGCGATGAGTTATCAATGGCTGACCCTGTGGGGCTATGTGCCCGAGTTCTTCCAGGCGGCGTGGCTCACGTTGCAGATCACGCTGCTCGCATTTTGCGTCGCGCAGATTCTCGGCCTGTTGACGGCGCTCGCGGGCGCGTCGCATCTCGCGCCGCTGCGTGTCGTAGCGCGCAGCTATATCGAACTGATCCGCAACACGCCCGTTCTGCTGCAGATATTCATTGTGTTCTTCGGTCTGCCATCGCTGGGCTTGAATCTGAGTGCGTATACGGCGGGCGTGATTGCGCTCGGCGTGAATGTGGGGGCGTATATGGCCGAAGTCTTCCGCGCCGGCATTCAGTCGGTGCCGCGCGGACAGATCGAAGCGGCCGGCATTCTCGGCCTTGGGCGTGCGCAGATCTTTATCGAAGTCGTCTTGCCGCAAGCGGCGCGCGCCGTCTATCCCGCGATCGTCAACAACCTGATCCAGTTGCTGCTTGGCACGTCGCTGCTGTCCGCGATTGCATTGCCTGAACTGACGGGAACGGCGACCGTGATCAATGCGCGCACGCTGCTCTATATCCAGACGTTCTCGGTCACGCTGATCGCGTATCTGGTCCTGAGCAATTGCCTGTCATGGATCGCGGAGCAGATCGGCGCGCGCGTATTCCAGCCGCCCTTAATGCTGAAGCAGCACACGCGTAGGCGGCTATTGCTGATTCCGCGTCAAGCGAACCGTAACTGAACCCGACCTGAACCGCATCCGGCCCGCGTCTGATTCATAGAGGGGAAACCGCCCATGTCAACCGAACTGCTGACGACCAGTCTGTCGATCCTGCTTCATGGACTGGTCGCGACCTTGCTGCTCTCTGCGGCGTCGATTGTCGGCGGCACGCTGATCGGCCTGCTCGCCGCCGTGTTGCGCTCGTTCGGACCATGGGGCAGCGCGCGCGTCGCGAAGCTCTACACCGAGCTGTTTCGCGGCACACCCGTGCTCATCACGCTGATGTTCATCTATTTCGGTGTGTCGTACTTCGGCTATGCGATCGATGTGTTCGCGGCGGGTGTCGTCGGCTTGAGCGTGTACCAGGGCGCATATATCGCCGAAGTGTTCCGCTCGGGCATCGAAGCCGTGCCCAAAGGGCAATGGGAAGTCTCGCAGATTCTCGGCCTTGGCAAGACACAGACGTTCTTCTCGGTCGTGTTGCCGCAGACGGGCAAGATCGTGTTGCCGCCGCTGATCGGCCAGTATCTGTCGCTGATCAAGGATACGTCGATCGTCAGCATGATCGGCCTGTCGGAGCTGATGCATGGCGGTCAGGCCATCGTCGACCGCGTCGGCAAGCCGGTCGAAATCTACGGACTCGTCGCCGTACTGTATTTCGTCGTGTGTTTCCCGCTGTCGCAGTGGGTGCGCCATCATGATCGTCGGAGCCTGTTGTCATGACCACATCCATCGGGTCCAAGCCAGTCATCAACCTGAACGGCGTGAGCAAGTCGTTCGGCGCCACGAAGGTGCTCAAGGAAATCAATCTCGAAGTGCGCCCCGGCGAAGTGCTCGTGCTGATCGGCGCATCCGGTTCGGGCAAGAGCACGGTGCTGCGCATCATGGCCGGCCTCGAAACGGCCGATTCGGGCGAAGTCTGGGTCAACGATGTTCCGCTGCACGATGTGCGCCGCGCCAAGGAAATCCGCGGCCACGTCGGCATGGTGTTCCAGCAGTTCAATCTGTTTCCGCACAAGACCGCGCTGGGCAACGTGACGCTCGCGCTGATCAAGGCGCGCAAGATGAGTGCCGTCGACGCGCGCAAACGCGCGATGGATGTGCTCGACCGCGTGGGCCTCGCCGATCGCGCCGAACACTATCCGAGCCAGTTGTCGGGCGGGCAGCAGCAGCGTGTTGCGATTGCGCGTGCGCTGGCCGTCGAGCCCGGCATCATGTTCTTCGACGAAGCGACATCCGCGCTGGACCCTGAACTGGTCGGCGAAGTGACGGAGGTCATGCGTGGGCTCGCGCGCGACGGCATGACGATGGTCGTCGTCACGCACGAGATGGGCTTCGCGCGCAAGACGGCGGACCGCGTCGTGTTCATGGACAAAGGCGTAATCGCCGAACAGGGCGTGCCGGAAGAGATCTTCGTCACGCCGCAGAACGAACGGACGAAGCAGTTCCTGCACCGCGTGCTCGATCACTGATCCATTACATCCATCGGCGCGTGGGACTGTGACCAGTGCTGCCGCGAAAAATGCGGCAGGCCGGCCCAAGGTCCGCTAACCTCGCGCCGCGGAAACGCACGCTGAAGTATTTACGACGACAACACAAGAACGAACTGCGGTTCCTATCGCCGACGGAGTCTACGGAATGTCTGCACCAGAATCGTCACGGGCCCGGGGCGTGGACCGCGTGATCGGCATTTTCAGGGAGCTGCATACTGCGCGGCGTCCGCTGACGATGCGGGAGTTGATCGAGGCAACGCGTGCACCGCGTTCGAGCGTCTACGAACTGGTCACGATCCTCACGGAGGCGGGGTGGCTCGAAACGGCCGCCGACGGCAGCGTGTTTTTCGGACGCGAGATGCACTACTACGGCGCCGATTACGCGATGCACAATGATCTCATCAGCCGCGCGCATCAGACCATACTCGGTCTCGTGCGCAAGTACGACGAGACTGCACAACTATGCATGCTCGAAGGCAACAAGTACACGGTGGTCTTGTCGGAAAACAGCGCGCGCCCATTCAACATCACATCCGATATCGGCGTGAAGGTGCCGATTCCATGGACGGCGACGGGTCGTCTGTTGCTTGGCCATCTCACCGACGACGACGTCCATGCGTTGATTCCAGACGAAGACTACGTGCTGGTTGACGGACGCCGTATCGCGTTCGACGACTTCATGCGGGACGTTCGCGATGCGGCAGCCCAAGGCTATTGCTGCACGGAGGGTCTGTCGATGTCGTTCCGGCTTTGCATGGCCGCTCCGGTTCGCGATCGCACTGGGTTGCCCATCGCAGCGCTGTGCTTCATGACGGGACGCGACACCGATCCGGGCCGGCGTGCCGCGATGCTCGACGATCTGATCGCCAGCGCGAAATCGCTGTCGCAGGCAGCTTGATCTGCATCGGCTTCGAGAAGGCGATTCGCACTGTCATTGCCAGTCGCAACTGCCTGTGTCAGTCGCAGCGCCTGAATTCAATCCAAACGCGGTTTTCTTGCCGCTTTTCTTGTTGATATAAACCATCGAAGGGACCATCGTCCCTTGGCTCACCATCTGATATTCACCCGTGACCTGCTTTCCATGAACCTCGACCCAGGTTGTGGTTTCTTCATCAGGAGCATTCTTGTCGAGTGTTTGTGACGTTGATTCGGCAAGGATCAATGGAATGGCTTGTCGGGAATTCTGATATTTGACGAACCCCCACGACAACTTGCTCGACGAATCAAAATAGGTCTGCATTTCGAAATTCGTCGATTTCGCCCCTCCTGAACTAAAGCAAAAGGTATCGTGACTTATTTCGGCATGTGCGATCAAAGGGGCGAGGAGCAAAGAGGTTGTAAAGAGTAGTGCCTTCATATGTGTCATGGGTGTGCGCAGGTACTCGAACAAAACAGAACCGCAGCGCCCAATGCAAGCTTCTCGAATTGATCTCGAACGGACGATCGACCGAATCTGGTCGAAATGGAATGGACACCGCGATAGGGTCGCCCCGTTCTCGACCCCGCGCACGAAACCTCAGCCGTCAGCGCAATGGCTTCAACAGCATCGCGTACTCCCGTTCCTCACTCCACGAAGGCAACACTAACGGGCGTCGACATATCGACCGCTTCTCCCGTGTCCGACACCATGCCCGTCGCGGTATCAATGCGGAACACATTCACTTTCCCGCTACGCTGGTTAGCGACCAGCAGCCACTTCCCCGACGGATGAATCGCAAAGCCCCACGGCTTGTCGCCACCCGACGACGCGCGCTGAATCAGCGAAAGCATCCCTGTTTCAGGATTCACGCGATAAACGACCAGTTCGTTTTCGCCGCGGTTTTCCACATACACAAAGCGCCCGTCCTGACTGATCGCAATCTCCGCCCCGCTTTTCACACCTTGAAAGGCAACATTACTGACAGGCAACGATTGCACGAGCGTCAGGCGCGCGTTCGCCGCATCCCAGCGCAGCACCATGACTTCCGCCGACAACTCGGTGAGCAGATAAGCGAGCGTGCCATCCGGACCAAACGCGATATGACGAGGGCCGCTGCCTGGCGGAACGACGAACGGATGTGGGCCAGCTTCATCGCCGGCCAGCAATGCGTGCGTCGCAAGGTCAAAGCGATAGATGAACACGCGATCGGCGCCGAGATCCGGAACGAGCACATAGCGCCCCGATGGATCGACGACGGCACTGTGCGCGTGCGCGCTCGCCTGTCGGCGGTTCGGGCCCGAACCAGTCTCCCTGATCGTGGATACCAGCGAGCCCAGGCTCCCATCGGCATTGACCGTGATGCTCGACACCGAGCCGCCGCCGAAATTCGCGGCAAGCAAGGTCGTCGCGGACGTGTCGAGCCAGAGATTCGTCGTGCCGCTGCCGCCAGCGAGAACCACGTTCATTTTCGTTAGCGCGCCCGTTGCGCGGTTCACTGCATAAGCGGTGACGCTGCCTTCTCGGGCGCTGTCGTCATCGACGGCATAGAGCACGGGCAGTCGCGGATGCGCGGCGACCCACGTCGCTTTCGGCCCTTGCGCCACCGTGCCGATCGCGCTCAGCTTGCCGGTCGACGTATCGAAGCGCAGCGCGCGAATCTCGCTATTTTGCGTGCCCACATAGACGAGATCCGTTTGCGCATCGCCCGTGCGCAGAGCGACGCTCTTGCACGCGGTGATCAATCCCGTCAACAACGTCAGCGCGATGAACGCCGCGATGAATCCGTAACGCGTTAGCCTGTCTCTCTGGAGGGACCGAGTCATCAGCGATTAGCTTCGAGAACAAATGGGCTAAGCGTAGTCGATATGCAATTGGGCGTCCTTGCACAAAAATCGGATTCGCTGGCATTTTTTCGACCGATCAATGCGGCACGACGCAACGCGAACGCTTGCGACTATTGCCGCGCCGCCGCGCGGAACTGGCTCGGCGCCTGCCCCACTTCCCGGCGGAAGAAGCGCGTAAAGTACGCGGCGTCCGCGAAGCCAAGACCGAACGCGATCTGTTCCACCGACATGTTCCCAAAGATCAGATCGCGCTTGGCCTCGGTGATGATCCGTGCATGAATCATCTTGGTGGGGCTTTGCTCGGTGGCGGAAGCACAGGCTGCGCGAAGTTGAACCAGCGACACCGCCATCATCGAAGCATAGTCTTGCAACGGCAGGTTCTCGCGGTAATGCTGGTCGATCAGTTTGCGGAACCGGTCGACGAGGCGGATATCGTTGCGCGTCCCGCTTTCGCTGCCTGTCTGGTCGAGACGCGCTTCACGAAGCAACATCAGCAGCAGCGTAGTGAGCAATGCTTCCGCGCCCACCACATGACCGACCGCGTCGGACTCGACCTCATCCTTGAGGCGCTGCATCAGGCTGTAGAACGCCATTCCCGCGTCCGCGGAATCCGCGAGCGGGATCATCCGCGGTGCCGCCCACAACTCGATGAACTCGTGGAGCTTCGCGTTGACTTGCGTCAGATAGGCGACCTCGATCGTCACGACCCATCTGTCCACATCGACCTCATAGTCGAGGCCGTGAACGCATTCTGTCGGCAACAGCAATGCGCAGGGACCTTCGAACGGCACGCTGCTGCCTTCCAGGTTCATGACGCCGCGTCCGCTACGAACGAATATGACCTGACCGTAGGCCGGATGCGCGTGAGGTTCCGTTCGCCAGCGCCCCCGGTCCGTCACATGCCCGACATGCACCAACCAGTTCTCTTCCTCGGGGCGCTCAACGTACAAACGGACCTTGGGAACGGTGGTGTGCTTCGCCTTGTCGTTCCACTTGGGTTGAACCTTTGCCATGGCACTGTACGTCATCGTGTCTCTCTGACGGTCTGGCCGACTGGGTGTCGGCCGCCATCGTTATTTCAGTATCACAGGACTCGGTCCCTGCGTGATTCACCGTCTCCAGGTTGCTCCACATCTTCGCATACCGTACCGTGGGCAGCGACCTGCGATTTACCCCAACGCATGCGCCGCCAGCCTTCGGATATCAGAATGCGTGCACCATTCCGAGCGTAATGCCGCGCGTATTGTTGCCGGGCGCAACCGTCACGCCCGTGTACGCCGTGCCGTTCAGCGTGAAGTGCGCCTGATTCCGGTTCTGGATGAAGCCGGCCGATGCGTAAAGCGTCGTGACCTTGGAAAGAAAGTGTTCGTAAGCAAGACCGACTTGTTGAGCGTTATTTCCCTGACCCGTTCTATCGTGCGCATAACCGTACAGCAGCGCTACCGAGTCGGCGGGACTGAGCAGATACGACCCCGATGCTTCGTAGACGTCGCGCTTCGTGCTGTCGTCGGTCTGCCGCTCCGTGTGGTACGCCAGATAGAAGCGCGCAGCCCCCACTCCAACAGACGCACCGGCGTTGAAAATTTTCAGTATCGAGGTTCCGGCCGCGTTGGCGGCCTGCTCATAGCCAGCCGCTGCGCGGAACGGCCCGTTCACATAGCGGACAGCCGCGTTATAGAACTGCAATCCGTTTGTGGGCTTTGTCGTCGAATCGCGCATGGCGACCATGAACTGCGCAGTCAGGCCGTAGACCGTCGGCGTGAAGTAGGAAATCGCGTTGTTGACGCGCACGGTCAGGCTGTTGAAGTTGTTCATCGGCGACGCGACACTCATCACTGCAAGCGGGTCGAGTTCGGGGTTCATGAAGATGTACTGAGGCGTGTTCTGAAGGCCAAAGCGCATCTCACCGAAGCCACCCGACATGCCGACCCATGCCTGTCGATTGAAGGCTGCGGCCGAATTCGAAGCCGCCCCCGTCACGCCTGAAAATCCCTGCTCCAGTTGAAAGTTGACATGCAGGCCGCCACCGATATCCTCGCTGCCTTTCAATCCATATCGGCTCGCGAACAGTCCGCCTGATACCGCACGCGTCACAGATCCCGTGCCCGGATTCTGATACTCGATGCCATTGTCGATCACGCCGTATAGCGTGACCGACGATTGCGCATGTGCAACGTTGACGGCGCACACACTCGCGACGCCCGATGCGATAACGATCAGCTTCTTCATTTTGTCTCCAACAGTCTCTGCTTTTTCTGGAACCAGCCGGATTGGCGCGAACGCATGACTCACGATGAAGCCATGCGCGGTTCCGTTGATTAAATTCGTAGAGCTGATTGCGTCGCTTGCGCGGCTGTGCGGCGAGACGACGGGGATACGCGGCGTCGCGTGTGTCCGGGTCGTAGAGTAGCGGGAGAAGGCGCAAGGTGTGAGCGAATGCTCATTGACCGCTCGACGGGGGCGACCTTGCTGGGCAATAGCGTCTCCTGTTGACTTCGCTCGCCGACAACCGGAAGAAGACTCCCGCCGCCGGACGCATTGTCTTGTGAGAGCAAGAATAGGTGCGGCCCGCTCGCGCGTCCCTACACAAAAATCAGATTCACTGGCATTTTTTATCGACGAACAACTGACGGCGATTCGAGACGGAGACGCGTCTGCGCTTCAACACGCCACACAAAAATGCCAGCGAATCTGATTTTTGTGTAAAGGCAAACGTCGAGGCATTCAATAGTATTTCTTCCCACCGCGACACCCTTTTCCGTGTTGATTCGTTCAACCACACGTCGGCGGTGCGGCCGGACCGGGAGCCCGAAAGCGGCCACGCTCGATGGTCCAGACGGCTTCTCACAACTACGCCCCGAGCATCTTGCTCCTTGTTCGTCCTCCAGCAAGCTGGACAAAGCGGGATTGATAACAAATGCACATCGGACGGAGACATGAAAAACATATCGGCAGCTTTGCGCACATCGCTTCTCGGCGCAGCAATGCTCTGTTGCTTGAGCGAACCTGGATACGCGGAGGTCTACACCGCGCCCGCCGTTTCAGCGCCGCAGGATGCACCGCAGAAACCACAGACACAAACGAACACGGCTGCCCCGCTCACTGCGCCGAGTCTGAAGTCGGGCGAGGAGCCCGGCGAGCCGCCCGTGTCATGGAACGATACGTATATCGGCTATCGCTACGGCAATGACTTCCACTATCCGGGCATGAGCGCCAAGATCGTGCAGAACATCGGCTCGCTCACGACCACGGGCGGCTTCCGGTTCGGCAGCTATGCATTCAATGTCGACTACCTCGTCTCCAACGCCGCGAATCCTGAAGCGGGCGGTCCGTCGTCAGGCGGCGCACAGGAGGTGTATAGCATCGGCCGCGTCGAACTGAGCGCAGGCAAGATTCTTGGACGGCGCGTGGGCATCGGCATCATTCGCGACGCGGGCTTCACCGTCGGCTATGAATTCGGTGCGAAGAACGACGCTTATGGGGAACGCGCACGGATGCTCGTGTTGGGTCCGACTATCGAATTCGCGTTACCGCGCGGCTTCCTGAATCTGACGGCGGGTGCGCGAACCGAGAGCAATCACAACGGCATTACCGGCGTCGACGTGCACTTTCATACGGCATGGCACATCGAAAGCTCGTGGCTCTTTCCGTTCAGAGCCGGTCCCGTTCCATTCATTTTCCGCGGCTTCGCCAGTGTGACTGGCCCCAAAGGCAAGGACGGCTTCGGCGTCGAAACCACCACCGAATTCCTCACACGGGTCTCGCTGCTCGCGGATCTGGGCTCGTTCGCTGGTCATCCTCGCGCGGTCTACGCCGGCGTCGGTTATGAGTATTGGCATCACATGTACGGCACGCCGACCAGCGAAACAGTCGGCACCATCACGTCCGCACCCATGCTCATGGCAGAAATTCACTTCTGATTGGCAGCGTAACTGCATGCATCGATTGGCGACCCGTCGAGCGGGTTGCCAATCGTCGCTGGTGCGCTCGTTAAAGCAATTAGCCAGGATTCACGCTTTCGTCAGGTCCAGACGAAAGCGGCCTGAATCGCAGCACACCACTTCCGAAGACCGTCCCTTCGAAAGCGCGGCACAAGCCGCGCTTCGCACGTCTGGGCGATAAGAAAAACTGGGCCCGATATGGCGAATTCGAATTCGCCCTGCACTCAATTTATCCGGCATCCGGCCGATAAATCTTGCAGAGCCCTAACGATTCCAACCGCAAGCCAATGAGAATTTCTACCCGACTGATCGTGCTGGTCACCGCGGCACTATTGGGCATCGCCTGTGTCGTCGCCGTGTCGCTGCATGCGTTGAACAATGCGCTGATTGCCAACCGCCAGGCCGAAGCGATCAATCTTCTGACGAAAGCAGAACACATGATCCAGTCATACCGCGCGCTCGAAGCGAACGGCAAAATGACGCACGACGAAGCGCAAGCGGCTGCGAAACGCACCTTGAATGCGCTCAACGCCGACAAAAAGAGCTACTACTGGGTGATGAACCCAAACGGCCTGATGCTCGTGCATCCCGTCGACGAGTTGATCGGCAGGCGCATGGTCGGTAAAGGCGCGTTGCCGGGCGAAACGGATCTGGACGCTTACCGGCGGGGTTTATCGAACAGTCACTACGCACTCGTCGACGTGCTGATCCAGCGCTCGCAGAACGGCAAGTACGAAGCGAAGCTGCAAGGCGTCGTCGCGGTTCCCGAATGGGATTGGTGGATCGGCACGGGCTTCTTCTACGACGACATCGACGCTGCCTTCTGGCGCACCGCCACCCGCCTGCTCGCGATTTCGGCGGCGATTCTCGCAGTGGTGTGCCTGATGGCGTGGTACATGACCAGGAGCATTCGCAGGACGCTCGGCGGCGAGCCCTCGGACGCTGCCGCGTTCGCCGCGCAGATCGCGGCAGGCAACCTGGCCGCGGAGATCGATCTCGCATCGGCGGATCGCGGCAGCCTGATGTTCGCGCTGCACGAGATGAAGCTCAAGTTGCGCGAACTCGTGCGCGACATCCAGCTCACGAGCGAATCCATCGCCACGGGGTCGAGCGAAATCTCGCAAGGCAACACCGACCTCTCTCAACGGACCGAGGAGCAGGCGGCATCGCTGCAGGAAACGGCCGCGAGCATGGAGCAACTGACGACGACCGTGCAGCACAACGCCGATAACGCGCGCCAGGCCAGCCAGCTC
Source organism: Paraburkholderia largidicola (assembly GCF_013426895.1). NCBI lineage: Bacteria > Pseudomonadati > Pseudomonadota > Betaproteobacteria > Burkholderiales > Burkholderiaceae > Paraburkholderia > Paraburkholderia largidicola. The sequence continues at coordinate 2,249,600 of NZ_AP023176.1, forward strand.
GCCGTGCAGGCGTCGGCGGCAAGCAAGAGCGGCGGCGAAGCGGTCGATCAGGTGGTCGGCACGATGCAGGGCATCGTCGAACAGTCGCGCAAGATTGGCGACATCATCGGCGTCATCGAAGGGATCGCGTTTCAGACCAACATTCTCGCCTTGAACGCGGCCGTCGAAGCCGCACGCGCCGGCGAGGAAGGCCGCGGCTTCGCGGTAGTCGCGGGCGAAGTGCGCTCGCTTGCGCAACGCAGCGCGTCGGCTGCGAAGGACATCAAGGCGCTGATCCAGGCATCGCTCGTCCGTGTCGACGAAGGCACCGGCCAGGTTGCCGACGCGGGCGAACGGATGCGCGAAATCCTTCAATCGATTGCGCGTGTGAGCGACATCATGGGCGAGATTGCGGCGGCATCGACCGAACAGAGCACGGGCATCGAGCAGGTCAACCGTGCCGTCTCGCAGATGGATGAAGTCACGCAACAGAATGCCGCGCTGGTCGAACAGGCTGCTGCTGCGGCCGCATCGCTCGACGATCAGGCCGCACGCCTGCGTGCTTCCGTTACGCAGTTCCGGCTTGCTTGAGTCGAGCGCAAGCACGTCAGTCAGGAAATGCAAAAAGGGCGCTGTGCAACAACACAGCGCCCTTTTTCATATCGATGGAATCAACCGGTCAAGGGTTCGGAATGTACATCGGCATCGCTTCTTCCCACAGCGTGTCGGTGATGGCGTGCTGATCGCTGCCGTCGGCGTTCATCACCCAGTTCTGTCCGTCGGGCTGGAAGCTGTTGTCGTATAGCGCGAGTTCGTCCCTGAAACCATAGGTGCCGGAGCTGTACGCGATACGCCCGTCCCACGTCCACACGGCGTGCCCCTGGTTCGAGCCGTCGTCCGTCAGGCGGCTGAGGCCCGTACCATCCGGCTTGATGGTGAACACGTCGTAGTTGAATCTGTTCGGATCGGCCGGGTTGATCTGCTTGCGCGTGAACACGATCTTCGTGCCGTCCGGCGACCAGCCTGGCAGGTTGTCCGCTTCCGTGGTCAGGACCGTCGTGGTGCGCGTATCCAGATCGAGAATGCGCAGGCCCTGCACCTTCTGGCTCCACACGCGATAGACGATCTTCTTGCCGTCCGGCGAGTAGCTCGGAAAGCCTGCGTTGATCGAACCGTCCGTGAGGATTTCCGGATGTCCGCTCATGCTGCCGTCCGCCTTGATCCGCGCGATACGGCCCGGCCCCGCGCCACGCGTGAAGAACCAGTCACCCACGCCGAATGCGACCCATTGACGGTCCGGCGACCACGTCGGCTGGAATGCGCCTGCGAGTCCTTTCTTCACCATGTCCGGATCGAGGCCGCTCGTCGACGGATCGTAGATGCGCGTGTAGCCGGAGAAATCGGGGTTGATGATGGCAATCGACGAGTTGATCGCCTTTTCCGTGTACACCAGCTTCTTGCGATCCGCCGACAGCTGCGGAAACACGTCGATGTACCTGTAATTCCACGCACGGTCGAAACTGAAGAGCGGCGTCCCATTCGCGTGCGCCGGCCGGAACGTCACTTTCTCGTAGACCATCTTGCTGCCGTCCGCCGAATAGCGCGGCGAGCGGATACCGGTACCCGCTGTCGAGCGGAACGTGCCCGCCGTCGTGTAGATGCCTTCCGTGTCGCCGCCCTTGACGTGATAGGCAACGTTCGTCGCGCTCACGTACTGCGGAAACACCTTCAGGCCCGGCGTCGACGTCAACGTCGTTCGGCCAAGGCCCGATACATCCACCGACACCAGTTGCGAACTGACCGAGTTGATCCCCTCGGGACGATGCGCGCCCCACGTCGACTCGACGGGCGTCTCATAGAACACGACCTGCTTGCCATCCTGCGACCACGACGGCGAGCCTTCATCGAAGCCCGGATTCCCCGCAATCTTCTTCCATCCGGCACCATCGGGCCGGATCAGATAGATGCTGCTTTCCTGCGTGCGTTCCCAGCCGACGGGCAGGTTATGACCGCGCCAGTCGGAACCGATATCCGACGACAGCGCCAGCCACTTGCCGTCCGGCGACCACGAAGGCCGGAAGTAGCTATGCGGCTTGCCGGGATCGAACGCGATCGACCCCGTGACGTTCTTCAGCGCGCCCGTCGCGATGTTCAGCGTCCACACGTTGGTCGTGCCGAAACCGGCCTCGCCCCTGCGCGACGAAACGAATGCAATGAGGTTCGGATCGGCTGGCGAGACGACGGCGGCATCGTCGACGGCGAGGTGGTCGGTGAGCCGTTGCAAGCCCGAGCCGTCGATCTTCACGCGATACAGATTCGACTCGCCGAGTCCATCGCGCTCCGACGTGAAGACGACCCACTGCCCATCCTTCGAAAAGGAAGCGTGATAGTCGAAGCCGTCGGTTGCAATCAGGCGGTGCTCGCCTGAACCGTCCGCATTCGACACATACAGCTCGGACGTCACCGGTCCGATACGGTTGAGCAGCAGGTCCCCGTTCTGCGCCGCACCGGCCACCGCCGGTATCATGATGCAAACGCCCCCTGCCGCAACGCATGCCAGCAGTTTTTTGAGTGACGAAGTCAAATACACAGCGAAATGCCTCCAGTTGTTTATGCGTCAGTAAGCGGGCCGAGTTGTCCGGCCGCTCCTGCGTCTCCATGTCGGTGAGCGCTTTGTGTTGTCTGTCTCTTACTGCTTCTTCCGGATCTCGCCAGCGCGAAGCGTCGCTATCAGCCCAGACTGCCCGTGACGTCATCGAACAGCTCGTCCACCGTCAGCCGATGCGGAATGATCTTCTGATCGAGCGCCCAATCGATCGCCAGCTGGATGCCCTTGCGGTTCGCTTCCCGGCCGACAGGCGGAAACACGGCTGGCACGCCGCCTTCCGTCAGCGCACGGCTTTCGACGATCATCCGGTACAGGTCGCGAACCACGTCGGGGTGCTTCTTCGAAAGATCTTCGTGCACGACGAACACGTGATTGATGGGGACCACGCCTTCACGCGCGAACCAGTCTTTCGCGGCAGCCTGCGCATCGGGAACGAGCGTGCGCACACGCGGGTCTTTCGGCATGTCTTCGCCGAGCAGCGCGGCGCTCAGTTCGCCATCGAGCATCATCTGCGGAATCGACGAGCCCGCCGGCAAGCGCTCGCAATTGCTCGGGTCGCGATACTCGGCAAGATGGCCGTCGCCGAGTGTCATCCACGTCACCTTGTCGAGATCGACACCGTATTCGTGGCGCAGAATGCCGCGAATCCACAGCGCTGTCGTCTGCGTGTAAGTGCGCACGCCGACTTTCTTGCCTTCGATATCCTTCGGCTCCAGATGCCCGAAGTCGATATTGAAGCCCGCGCAATGATGCTGGAACCGGCCCGAGATCGGCGTCGGCAGCAGCACATAGGGCTTGCCATATGCCTTGGCCTGCAGGAACGTGACGATCGCCAGTTCGCCCGCATCGAACCTGTTCTCGCGCACCATCGCCTTGAAACCGTTGTGCGCGGGCGTCGGTCCGCAGAAGTCGAGGTTGACGAGGTCCGATGCAACCCGTCCGTCCTTCATCGCCTTCGTCACGGGATAAGTGGCCAGGTTGGTGCGTAGCGTCGGCACCTCAGTGAGAGTGGTAGTCATGGATCTTCGTCCTTATATTCGAATGAATTGCAGTCTGTCCTCGACCGGGCTTTCGACTCCGTGCATTCAATAGCCGGCCATCTCGCGCGCCATACCGACGACGCCGTAGCTTTTCAGCGGCGCGGACATCAGGAAGCGATAGCCTTCTTCGAGCAGCCGCTTGTGATTCTTCGCGTTCACATGCGGATTGCCGACGACGACATTGTGCTTATGGCAAATTGAAACGATTTGCCGCATCGCATCGGCCACGACGGGGTGTTCGTAGTCGCGCGGATAGCCGAGTTGCTGACTCAGATCGCCTTCGCCGATCAGGATGAAGCCGATGCCGGGCACATTCGACAGAATGTCGTCGAGGTTCTCGATTGCCTCGGTGCTCTCGCACATCAGGCCGACGAGGATTTCGCCATGCGGCGCCAGCGGCCACACATCAGCCTTCCTGTAGTAGTCGGCCAGGCTCAAGCCCCAGTAGCGCGCGGCCGTTGCCGGGCCGTCGCCGCGTATGCCTTTCGGCTCGTACAGCGGCGCATTGTTGGGTCGCGCATAACGGCACGACGCGACGGCGTTATAGGCCTGCTCGACCGTCGACACATGCGGCCACACCACGCCATACGCGCCGCGATCGAGCACCTGCTTCGCAAACGCCTGATTCATTTCGGCGCCATTGGCGGGAATACGGGCAATCGGCGTGACGCGCGGCGCAACCGAGCCGGATTCGACGATCTGCTTGCGGCTGAGCATGTACTGCAACGCATCGCCGAGCGCCGACACGTCGTACGGGTTGTGCTCCATCTCGAAGACGATGCCGTCATACGGCGCGTCGCTCATCTCGATGGCCGACTGTTTGTCCAGCTTGGAAAACGCGGCAAACGCGGGCTTGCCGGATTCGAAAGCGCGAATGATGCTGTTCAGGCGCGTATCGCTCATGGTCTTGACTCTCGGTTGAATGGGGTCGATGCGGTAACGATCAATCGGCGGCTTTCCAGTACATGAAGCCCATGCCTTCGCCGGTTCCGGCTGGCGTGCGCCAGCACGGCACGTAGTCCACCAGCGTCATTTCAGCGCCCGTTTCCTGCACGGCCTTCATCACGCTCACGTAGAGCTTGATTTCCGACGTACCCGACTGATACGAGCGGTCATCCACGGCGGCGAGACCGTCGTAGTCGTACTCGGCCAGCATCTTCATGATGCGGTGATCGAACTCTTCGTCGTTGACGAAATGCGACAGGCCGCCCGACGCGAAAATGCCGACGCGCACGTCCTCGGGCCATGCGTTGATGGCATCCCGCAACACGCGCCCGAACTCGATGCAGCGCGACATCGACGGCTGGGTAGGCGGGTAGAAGCAGTTCATGATGATGGGCACGTGCGGCGGCGGGTCGTCGCTCATGATCTGGTGATACACGAAGCTGTACGCATGCGGCACCACGGGATACTCGGGCAGCGGCTTCATCCACACGTTGTCGGGCCATGCAAACAGATCGGTCAGATCGAAGCCTTCTTTCTGGAAATGGTCGATCAGATACGTGGCGAGCTGCGGATGACACGGATGCGTGACGTGATGGTCCGGTGCGTAGACCGAACGTTGCGGCGGACCGTTGTGCACTTCCTCGCCGCTATAGATCGCGATCGACGGCGAGAAGTCAGTGAAGATCTCCTTCTGGTCCTTGCCCAGAATAATCGCGATATCGATCTTCGCGTCGCGGTATGCCGCCGCCATGCCGTCGAGCGCAGCGCGGCAGCGCGCGGCGCGCGCGGTGCGTTCTTCCAGCGTCAGGTATTTCTCGAACGCAGCTTCGCGGTGCGCTTCCAGTTCAGGATATGTCCACGTCCGGTTGCGATACCACAGCTGCGGATTGTTACGGTCGCGCTCGCCGTTCTTGAGCCAGTCTTCCGGTGCCTGGCCCAGCATGCCGCTGTGCGGCACTGCCATCCCGAATACGATCTTCGCCATGTATGTTTCTCAATGATTGAACAGGTTCTTTAGGGCCGAAGGTCCCGGCCGTGCTGTGTTTTTTTGCGCGGCGAACGACGCGCGTCAGGCTCGCCGCAGCGAACCCTGCGCTTCGGTTACCCTCGGCGCCCATTCGGGGCGATACAGAATCAGCGTGGCCGTCGCGCCGACCAGCAGGAAGCCGAGAATCACCATCATCGGCACGTCATAACTTCCGCTGACATGCAGCAACCACCCCGACAGGCTCGCCGCCACGCCGCCTGCGAGACTGGTGGCAACCTGCTGCACGCCCGTGACGAGGCCGATGGCCTGCTTCGGGATCAGCGTCAGGCGCGACAGCACGAGGTTGTTCGCGGTGACGAAGCCGAGCAGCGACAGCGACAGCACGTTCCAGAACAGCGCCATTTCGACGGTATGCGCGTACGCGCCGAGCAGCACCGTGCATCCGCCGATAAAGCCCGCCACCGTGAATGCCTTGCGCACACGAATCGGATTGCGTCCTCGTGCGATGACGCGGTCCGCAGCCCATCCGGCGAGCGCCGCAACAATCGCGATGCCCGCGAAGCTGAAGAATGTGAACAGCCCGGAGCGCGAGATCGACAGGTTGCGCTGCTCGACCAGATAGGCGGGCATCCACGTCATGCAGTAGAACGTGAAGTAGCCGTAGCAGAAGTTGGTGATCATGCCGCCCCACACGACAGGGCTCGCCAGGATGCTCGCGAGGCTCACCGAGCGGGCACTGCGACTGTTCGCCGTAAGTTCGTCCTTCGACGGCAGATCGTTGCGCACCAGCAGCAGCCACGGCGCGAGCCAGATCAGTCCGACGAGGCCCGTCGCGATGAACATCACTTGCCACGAATAGTTGACGATGAACCAGGCGCCGACGGGCGCGCCGAGCGCCGGGCCGAACTTGTTGCCCATTGCGAGGATGCCGACCGCGAGGCCGTTCTGGCTTTCGTCGAAGTTGTTGCGAATCCAGCGGTAGCTCGCGGGAATCACGATCGCTTCCGCCATGCCGATGATCAGACGCATCACGACGAGACTCGCGAGTGCCGTCACTGCGCCCATCAGCGCCGTCGCGATGCACCACAACGCGAAGCTGATCGCGTACGGCCATTTCACGCCATAGCGGTCGGCGACCCAGCCCATCGGCACCTGGAAGAGGCCATACGACCAGAAGAAGGCCGAGTTGATCCAGCCGCGATCAAGGTCCGTCAGCGCGAAATGCCGGATAAAGCCCGCGTCGGCCAGCGTCGAAGAAATGCTGGTGCGATCGATAAAGGAAACCAACACGCCGATCGCAAGGAGCGCGAGTGTCGCCCAGCGGCTCGCGATGCCTGGTCGCCCAGATTTGTTTGTCTCCATCTTTAGCTTCTCTTCAGTTTTGATTGGATGCTGCCGTGCAGCTCGAGTCGCGCTGTGTCGTCAGGCCAGCGCCGGATACAGCTTTTGCGCGGTCTTGCCGAAGATCCATGCGCGATCTTCGTCGCTCAGGCTCGCGAGACCTGCCTGAGCGGTCGCGAGAATCCCGGCGAGCGTTCCCGGCGACGTGGGGAAGTTCGAGCCCCATGCCATCCGTTGTGCACCGAACGCCTCGACCACACGCGGAAAGAACGTCTCCGCGCTCGCCTTTTCCTTCTTCACGTCGCCGAAAATGCGCGGCGTGAGCTTCAGGTAGATGTTGTCGAGTGGTGCGAGCTCGAACAGGCTTTGCGCGTTCGCGTAAGGCGCGCCATCGGCGACTTCGGGACGGCCCAGGTGATCGAGGATGATCGGCACCGTCGGAAAGCGCCGCGCGAGCGCGGTCACCTGCGGCAGTCCGATCGGGCCGGTCTGGATGCACATCGGCAGGCCGAGTTCCGCGCACAGTTCCCACGCCGGGAACGAGCGCGGATCGTCGAGTTCGCTCGGGTCGAACTCCTTCGTGCTGCCGCCCGTGAAGAGACGCAGGCCCGCCAGGCCGCGCCCGACCCATTCGCGGATACGTTTCGGCGCATCCTCTTGCAACACGTCCACCGATCCGACCGCCACGAGACGATCCGCATACTGCGCGCAACCGTCCACCACGTAGCTGTTATCGAAGCCATACGTGGTCGACGAATGGACCACGGCGGCCTTTGCGACACCGGCGGCGTCCATTGCGGCGATCAGTGTCTCGACGGTCGTCGGACGTTCCTTCGACCACTCGGAGCGCTTGCCGAATAGCGGCGCGGGCGGATACGCGCTCTCGTCGTCGGAAATGATGTGCGGGTGGATATCAACGATTGAAGTCATGAGTGTCTCTGTGTCTGTCGTCGTGCTTGCGTGCTTATTTGCCGCGCGCCTTGAGCCGCGCATCGAGGCGCGGGTAGACGCGCCGTGCGTTGCCTTCGAAAATCTTGTAGCGGTCTTCGTCGGTCAATGCGGCGCAGCCGTCGATGTAGCGCTTCGTGTCGTCGAAGTACTGGCCTGTCAACGGGTCCTTGCCGCGCACCGCGCCGATCATCTCCGAGCCGAACAGCACGTTGTCCGAAGGCACGACTTTGGTCAGCAACTCGACGCCCGGCTGGTGATACACGCACGAGTCGAAGAAAATGTTGTTCAGCAGACCTTCCAGCGGACGTTCGCGCATTTCCAGCGACATCCCGCGATAACGTCCCCAGTGATACGGCACCGCGCCGCCGCCGTGCGGAATCACAAGGCGCAGCGTCGGGAAGTCCTTGAACAGGTCGCCTTGCAGCAATTGCATGAACACCGACGTATCGGCATTCAGATAATGCGCACCCGTGCCGTGGAAGCACGGATTGCACGACGCGGCAACGTGAATCATCGCGGGCACGTCGAGATCGACGAGTGCTTCGTACAGCGGATACCACTCGCGGTCGGTCACCGGTTTGCCCGTCCAGTAACCGCCCGTCGGATCGGGATTCAGGTTGCAGCCGACAAACCCGAGTTGCTCGACGCAACGCCGCAGTTCCTTGATCGAATTCGCAGGCGCCGCGCCCGGCGATTGCGGCAACTGGCAGACAGGCGCAAAGTTGTCCGGATACAGTTCCGTCACGCGGTACACGAGATCGTTCGACACTTCCGCCCATTCGAGGCTCGTGCGCTCGTTGCCGAGATGGTGGCTCATCAAACCGGCGATCGGTGAGAACAGCGTGAGGTCGCTGCCGCGCTCGCGTTGCAGCTTGAGCTGGCCGTTGCCGATCGCTTCGCGGATTTCGTCGTCGCTCACCCGTGCGCCATCGCGCGACGGCGCGTTGGCCGGGTCGTTCGCGAACTCGACCTGTTTGGCGCGCCACGCGCGAAACGATGCGGGAACGGTCGTGAAGTGACCGTGGCAATCGATAATCATGTTGTCTCCGTCTTTTTTCGATCAGCGCGCTTGCGGGTCGACGAACAGTTCGCCAATCGACATGCGGCGCGGCGTCAGCCCCTGCTTGAATGCGGTGGCTTCGAGCGTTTCGATCGTCTTGCGGTTTTCCTGAAGACCGTACGGCAGCGGATCGTGTCCGACGATCTTGCGCAGTTCGAGGTACTTCTTGTCGCTCGCGCTCGTCGCCTCGCCCGCATCGAGCCGCGCGAGCCATTCCTTCTTCGCCTGCGCGAACGCGTCGAAGATCGACTTCGCGATCCACGGGTGCTCGGCCAGCACCGAGTCTTTCACGACGATCGTGCCGTGCATCGGATAGACGCCCGTGCGCTTGTAGTAATCGGCTTCGAGCGCGGCTGCGTTCGGCAGCAGGTCGGGATAGTCGGCTTCGACTTCCTGCCAGCCGCCTGTCGGCGCGCCCGTGCGGCCGATACCCGCAGCCGCGGCAAAACCGGCCGACAATTCGCCCTTCTCCATCATTTCCGCCAGCGAACTTCCAGCAGGCGCGTGAATCACATTCGACGGCAGCTTGAGCTGCGTGACGTGCTCTTCGTCGTCGACCACCCACGTCACCTTCGACGAATCGAGGCCGAACTCGTCGATCAGCACCTGACGCGTCCATACGCCCGTCGTCACCGAGTAGGCGCGCACGCCGACCTTCTTGCCTTCGAGGTCCTTCGGCTCCTTGATCCCCGCATCCGGGCGCACCAGCAGCCCGCCATGATGGAAGCGCCGCACGACGAAGATCGGCAGGCCGACGAAGGGTGCGCCATATGCCCGCGCGATGATGTAAGTCGTCGGCGCCAGCTCGCACACGTCGAATTCGACATCGCGCACCATCCGGCGGAATGCGCCGATTTGCGGCTTGACGGTGATGAACTCGGCATCCACGCCCTCGATGGGAATGGCGCCGTTGCGGATAGCCGACGTATGCGGATGCTCAGCGATCGCGATCTTGAGCGGGACTTTTCTGGTCAACATCCTCTCCTTGAGTGGTTCGTCGCCGGCGACGGGATCAGCGCCTGGCATATCGTCTCGATGGGTTGAGAATATTTGACAGGGCCTGCCGTGTCCCTACACAAAACGCAGATTCAATGGCACTTTTGTCGAGGCCGCGCGGGCGCTGGCTCCGGCACCCGTTTCGGGGCACCGCGTCAAAACCTGTGAATCATCCCGACGATCACGCCGCGCACGTTCGCGCCCGGTGCGACGTCGATCCCGGAGTATTCGGTTCCGTTGAGCGTGAATTGCGCCTGATTGCGGTTCTGGATGAAGCCCGCGGACGTGTATACGGTTGTCGACCTGGAAAGCGAGTACGCATACGTCAGACCGACCTGCTGCGCGTTGTTGCCTTGACCCGTGCGGTCGTGTGCATAGCCGTACATCAATGAAAGCCGGTCGAACGGACTGAACGAATACGAACCCGACAGGGCATAGATATCGAGCTTCTCGCTGTTGTCGGACTCGCGTTCCGACTGGTACGCGAGATACACGCGCGCGGACTTCGTCCCATATGACGCCACCGCCCTGAGTACGCGTTGCAGCGAGGTTCCTGTTGCATTGCCCTGCTGCTCGTAGCCCGCCGCGAAATGAAAATGCCCGACTACCCAGCGAGCGACAGCGTTGTAGAACTGTATGCCGTTGGTCGGTTTCGTCGTATCGTCGCGCATCGCGACCGAGAATTGCGCGGTCAGACCGTAGGCCGTCGGCGTGAAATACGTGATCGCGTTGCTCGCACGGACGGTAACGTCGTTGAAGTTGTTCAACGGAGACGCAATGCTTTGCACGCCGACTGCGTCCATCTCCCGGTTGAGAAACAGATATTCCGGCTTCTTTTGCCGCCCGAAACGCAATTCACCGAAGCCGCCGGACAGCCCGACCCAGGCGAGGCGATTGAATGCATCGGCGGGATTGGATGCCTGGCCGTTCACGGCGGAAAAGCCTTGCTCCAACTGGAAATTGACGTGAAGACCGCCGCCGATGTCTTCTTCGCCCTTCATGCCGTACACGGTGGCCGCAAGTCCACCCGACGACGCTCGGACTACCGCTCCCGCACCACCGTTTTGATATTCGATGCCGTTGTCGATCACGCCGTAAAGCGTGAGGGACGATTGCGCATGTGCAGTGCCGACAGCGCATGCTGAAGCCACTGCGGATATGAGGATAGCCAGCTTTTTCATTGTCTCCGATTCGTTGTGTAATGGATTGGAACCCGTCGACCTTGCGTGACGAGGCACAGCGCATGGCGCTTCGGATTGAATGCGGATGACTGCCAATGCCGATGCGCGGCGACGGAACGCGTGAACTCAGCGGCGCCGGTGAATAGCGCGAGAAACCAGATGCGGGGATGCGAGAAGCTGTGCGATGGGGTAACAGACGCGCGCGATGCGTCGAAAAATGCCCTCCTTCGGCCCAGTCGTGATCGACGGCCTTATCGTCTCCATGGGGACACGATATTGGAGGGAGGAGCGCGCGTCCCTAGACTAAAGTGATATTCAGTGGGACTTTTGTGCGTCGACATAAAACCGGTTTATCCTTGCACCCTCAGGCTGCGGCACAAAAGCGCGGTCGCCACGGGAGCATTCATGACTATCGATCAATCCGTCGTCGCCGCGTTCACGCCCACCGGCAAGGTGCGCGCGTCGATCAATCTCGGCAATCCGATTCTCGCCAACAAGAACGCTGAAACGGGCGAGCCGTTCGGCGTATCCGTCGATCTCGCGCGAGCCTTCGCCGACAAGCTCGGCGTCGAACTCGAACTGGTCGTGTTCGATGCAGCGGGCAAATCGGTTCAGGCGGTCAGCGAGGAGCGCGCGGATTTTGGCTTCTTCGCCGTCGATCCGTTGCGCGGCGAGACGATTGCGTTCACGGCACCGTATGTGTTGATCGAAGGCTTCTATCTGGTGCGCAACGACTCGCCCGTCAAGACGAATGCCGATGTCGATCATGCGCACAATCGCGTGGCCGTCGGCAAGGGCAGCGCGTATGACCTGTTCCTGACGCGCGAGTTGAAGGCCGCGCAAATCGTGCGGGCGCCGACTTCGCCGGCTGTCGTGCAGACGTTCCTCGAACAGAATCTCGAAGTCGCTGCGGGCGTGAAGCAGCAACTCGAAGCCGATGCGAAAAAGGCCAACGGGCTTCGGCTGCTCGATGAACGGTTCATGGTGATCCAGCAGGCAATGGGTACGCCGAAGAGCCGTGGGCAAGCAGCAGCGGCGGCGTTGCATGCGTTTGTCGAAGAGATGAAAGCTTCCGGGTTTGTCGCCGACGCGCTGGCGAGACATGGGATCGCTGGAGCGTCTGTCGCTCCGAAGGCATAAAGGTCGCGCGCCCTGCGCGCTCCAGCCAACCTTTCGTAAAAGCGTCCCGCAGCCGGCATGGCCGACATGTTCGATCCGATGCAACGAGTTCATCGGCAAACACGCACGTCAATCGGCCAGCACTTCCCTACTATCGATTCCAGTCGCCGCACGGTGTCATTGACAGCGTGCCGGCATTGCCATCCCGGGCTTTCGCACATGTTCGCCCTTCAGGACGACTGGAATCATCATGCGCAATACGTTTATCTCCGCTTTCCTCGCCGCGTCGATCGTTTTGACGGGCGCGGCGCAGCACGCCCACGCTGCCGCCCATGACGACTATCTGCCGATGACATCGGCGGCCATCTCGACTGCGACCGCAAAAATCGTGGACGGCAAGGTCGACGTGAACGGCGTGCGTTACCACTATCTGCTCGCACAGGGCAAGAAAGACGGCACGACCGTCGTGCTGCTGCACGGTTGGGGCTCGACCTCGTACATGTGGCGCTACGTGATGCCGCAACTCGTCGCGCGCGGCTATACGGTGCTCGCACCGGACCTGCGCGGCCTCGGCGATACGTCGAAGCCAGCGACGGGTTACGAGAAGGCCAACGTTGCCGAAGACATCCGCGCGCTCGTCGCGAAACTCGACCTCGGTCCGCAGGTCAATGTGGTGGGTCACGATATGGGCGGGATGGTCGCTTATGCGTACGCGGCGCAGCATCCCGACGAAGTGCGCACGCTCGCGATCCTCGACGTGCCGCTGCCCGGCATCGAGCCGTGGGATCAACTCGTGCAGTCACCGCGCACGTGGCACTTCCGCTTCTATTCGGTACAGGACGTGCCCGAAATGCTGATCGCCGGACGCGAACTCGAATACCTGAAGTGGTTTCACAATTCGGAAGCGGTGAACGCCCGCGCGTTCACAAATGAAGTCGAAGAAACCTATGCCCGCGAATACGCGATGCCGGGCGCGCTGCGCGCGAGCTTCGAGTACTACCGCGCGTTTCCGCAAGACGTGAAAGACAATCAGGCATTTTCCGCGACGAAGCTGACGATGCCTGTGCTCGGCATCGGCGGCGCGGGAAGCTTCGGGCCGATCATTGGCGATCACTTGCGGCATGTCGCCACGACTGTCGAGGCGCTCAATGTGCAGGGCTCGGGCCATTGGGTCGCCGAAGAGCAGCCTGCCGTCGTGACGGGCGCGTTGCTGCGGTTTCTGCCGCCTGCGCGTTAGTGCGTCCATTGCCCGGCATGGCCGCCGCGCCCGCCTCGGGCGCACAAAGGGCCGCTGTTAATATGGCCGCTGACGGACTGCCTCGATCGGTCCGCCCCACACGCCACGAACGTCGACAAGGTCCGGCAGCATGCGCATCGATCCGTACAGCCTGGAGCTGTTCATATCCGTCGTGCAGGAAGGCTCCATCGCCCGGGCAGCGGGCCGCAATCACATCGCCCCGTCGGCGTTGAGCAGACGCATTGCGGATCTCGAATCCGCAATGGGCCTTCCCTTGCTGATCCGCTCGCCTGCTGGCGTCGAATTGACCGAGGCGGGCCGCCACGCATTCTCGCGCGCGGCATCCGTCCATGATCAGTTGCAGTCGCTGGCGCGCGAGGTTCAGTCGCTCAGCGGCCAGGTCGCCGGCGTCGTGCGTCTATATGCGAATGCGTCCGCGATCGTCGGCTTTTTGCCCGAGCGTCTGAAAGCCTTTCAGGCCCGCTATCCGCTCGTACAGATCGCGTTGACCGAACAGATCAGCGACGAAGTGATTCGCGCGTGCGTGGACGATCGGGCGGATGTGGGCATCTCGGCAAGCAGCAAGATACCGGGAGGCCTCGATTCATGGCACTTCGCGGATGATCCGCTGATGGTCGTACTGCCGCCCGATCATGAACTCGCCGCCCTCGATGCACCGACCTTCAGCGACGTCATCCGTTTTCCGCTCGTCGCGTTGCAGGCGGGCGGCTCACTCGATCAGACGCTGAAGGAGCGCGCCGATGCGGTTCGGACGCCGCTCACTCTGTCCGTGACGGTCAACAGTTTCGATGCGCAGTGCCGGATGGTCGAAGCGGGACTCGGCATCGGCATCGTTCCGACGAGTGCCGCCTCCGCTTTCGCCGGATCGCGGGGTTTCGTGCGCCGGCCACTCGATGAACCGTGGGCGCGTAACCGCAGCCTTCAGATTCACGCGCTCAGAAAATCGTCGCGTCTCAAAGCCGTGCAGGCATTGATCGACTCACTCGCTCAGGCCGAGGGTTAACGAGGACATCGCGAATTGCGATATCCCCTTTGCCGATCGAGCACTTCGTCGTCGACGCGGTCGCCGTCTAGATTTCCGTTGAAGGAGAAATCAGATGGCAAAGCTGGAGTTGACGGGCCGGGTACTGTTTCTTTGCGACGATCCTGAACGGGTCGAACGGCAACTCGACGGCTCCGATCTGACGCAGGCGTCGGCGGGAACGTTGAGAGACGACGTATCGACGGACGAGATTACGCCGATGAGCGTGCTCACCCGCTTCGATGAGCGGCTGGGCCGGTTTCCTTACGTCGGTTTCCGCACGGGAGACCGTAATCCGATCGGCCCCGACGCGATCCGCGCTGGCGGCTTTTGCGTGACGGTCGCGGGCAATCGATACGGTAAAGGTTCGTCGCGTGAACACAGTCCGCTCGCGGAATATCGCGCGGGCATCCGGCTCGTGATCGCGAAGAGTTTCGAACGGATTTATCGGCAGAACGCGGATAACCTGGGCCTGTTTACATCGACGGATTTCGGGCTGATCGAACGCATCCAGCGCGGCGAGCCGATCGGGATCGAAGAACTCGTTGCGTCGCGCGACAGCCTGTCCGCGTCGATCCTCACAAGCGGCGGGCTGTTGCGCTACGGCGCGCAGCATATGCGCCGCATCGAAATCGCCGCGTGCCCCGCAGATTCGATCGATACCGAACCGCGCACGCTCGCGCAAAAGATTCTGCAGCGCCACGCGCTGCGCACGGACGGCACAGGCGATTCGCTGACGCCCGGCTCCGGCGTGTTCGTGCGCGCCGACTGGCGCTTTATCCACGAGTACTACACGGGCATGGCAACGCACATGCTGCACGCGACGTTCGGCAAGCCATTGTCGCTGCATCAGCCCGAAACCATTCTCACGTTCGAAGACCATCTCTCGTATTCACACAAGAGCGAACTGCACGTCAGAAACGGTCTGCTGCCCGATGTGCGCGAACTGTCGGACGCGCATCGGCAATTCGCCAAAGACTACGGCCTGACGAATCACGGCTACCTGAACGACACCGGCGACGGGCTCAGCGAAGGCTCCGAAGGCATCTCTCACGCGATGATGGCGGAGCGCTATGCGCTGCCGGGTCAACTCATCGTCGGCACGGATTCGCACACGCCGCATAGCGGCGCGCTCGGCTGCGTGGCGTTCGGCGTCGGCACGACCGACATGGCGAACGCTTTCGTCACGGGCGCGGTGCGGATGACCGTGCCTCACTCGCTGCGCGTCGATTTCAATGGCGCCGTCCCGGCCGGCGTGACGGCGAAGGATCTCGCGCTGCATCTGCTCGCCGATCCGAGAATTCGTGCCGGCGCGGGCGTGGGGAAGATATTCGAGTTCGCTGGCTCCGCGATTTCGCAGCTGACGACGGACGAACGCGCCACCCTCACGAACATGACGGCGGAACTCGGCGGCTTCACGGGCATCGTCGCCCCCGATGAAGAAACCGTCAGGTTCCTCAAGGAACGGCGCGGCATCGACTTCGTGATCGAGCCGTGGATGCGCAGCGATCCCGACGCAGTCTATGCCGACGTGATCGGAATCGACTGCACGCAAATTTCGCCGATGCTCGCCGCGCCCGGCGATCCCGGCAACGGCATCGCGCTGCGCGATCTTGCCCAACGTCCGCGCGTCGAAATTGCGTATGGCGGCTCGTGCACAGCCGGAAAGCGCGAGGACTTCGATCACTATCACGCAGTGCTGGCCTGGGCTGCCGCGCGCGGCATGCGCGTGCCATCCGATGTGAAGCTCTATCTGCAGTTCGGCACCTCCGACGTCAGGGACTATTGCGTGCGGCGCGGCTACATCGACGCGTTCGAGCAGGTCGGCGCCATTCTGCTGCAACCGTCATGCGGCGCATGCGCGAACTGCGGGCCGGGTTCGTCGACGGATGCGAGTCAGGTGACGATCAGCGCGATCAACCGCAATTTCCCCGGCCGCTCCGGACCGGGTCAGGTATGGCTTGCCAGCCCGCCGACTGTCGTGGCAAGCGCGCTTGCGGGCCGGATCGCTTCATTCGCCGAGTTGCAGGAGCAATACGCGTGAAGCGCCTTGCGATCGACTACGGATAGCTGGCAATTGCCTGAGCCGTGAAACATTCAAACTACGAGACAGGAGACAGACATGGCCATTCTGGAGGGCGCCTCGGATCTACGCGCCACTGATTTTCCAACGCGCGTCGAGACAGCGTCGGCAACCGCTGCGGGCGCGATATCCGCGCGCCTCGACAGGCTTCCCGCGACGCGCGCCGTCTGGAAGCTGATCCTGCTGCTGAGCCTCGGTTTCTTCTTCGAACTCTACGATCTTCTCTTCACTGGCTACGTCGCGCCCGGTCTCGTCAAGAGCGGCATCCTCACGCCAACCACCACGGGTCTGTTCGGCACGTCAGGCGTCGCGAGCTTCATCGCTGCGCTATTCAGCGGACTGTTCGTCGGCACCATTGCATGCGGCTTTCTCGCCGACCGTTTCGGCCGGCGTGCGATCTTCACGTGGTCCTTGCTCTGGTACGTCGCGGCGAACACCGTGATGGCCTTCCAGGACACGGCCAGCGGTTTGAACGTGTGGCGCTTCATCTCGGGCATGGGGATTGGCGTCGAGCTGATTACCATCGGCACCTACATGTCCGAACTCGCGCCGAAGCATCTGCGCGGCAGGGCATTCGCCATCTGCCAGACGATCGGCTTCTCGGCCGTGCCCGTCGTCGCGTTTCTTTCGTGGCTGCTCGTGCCTAAGGCGCCGTTTGGCGTGGACGGCTGGCGATGGGTCGTGCTGCTCGGCGGCATCAGCGCGCTGTTCGTCTGGTACTTCAGGCGCAATCTTCCGGAAAGTCCCCGCTGGCTGGCGGGTAAAGGGCGGCTTCGCGAAGCCGACGAAGTCCTCGCGCGACTCGAAGAAAAAGTCGCGCAGCAGCACGGGCAGCCGTTGCCCGAGCCGGGACCGTCCGAACCCGTTCCGCGCAAGGCCGGTTTCGCCGATATGTGGAAACCGCCGTATCGCAAGCGCACCGTGATGCTGATCATCTTCCACATCTTCCAGACGGTCGGCTTCTTCGGCTTCGCGAACTGGGTGCCGACGCTGCTCGTCAAGCAAGGCATCACGGTGACGTCCAGCCTGCTCTATACGACCGTCATCGGCCTGGCTGCGCCGCTTGGGCCGTTGCTCGGCTACTGGATTGCGGACCGCTTCGAACGCAAGCATGTGATCGTCTGCATGGCCGCGCTCAATATCGTGGCCGGCCTGCTCTTCAGCCAGGCGGCATCGGCCGTCGCCATCGTGATACTGGGCGTGCTGCTGACGCTGGCGGGCAACATCATCTCGTTCACCTATCACGCGTATCAGCAGGAACTCTATCCGACGGCGATTCGCGCGCGGGCAGTGGGCTTCGTCTATTCGTGGAGCCGTTTGTCGGCGGTGTTCAGTTCGTTCGTGATCGCGTTCACGCTCAAGGATTTCGGTGTCGCGGGTGTGTTCGTTTTCATTGCAGGCGCGATGACGCTCGTGATCGTCACGATCGGTCTGATGGGCCCGCGAACGCTCGGTAAATCGCTCGAGAGCATTTCACACTGAAGCGTGTCTCGCGTGTGCCAACATCGTTCACGTGCCGCACGCATGAATCAGAAACTGCTGTAGCGCCGTCGCGGGCGCGCTCAACTGCGCGCCCTTTGGCCAGATCATGCCCGCGTCCATTTGCGGCACGACGTCGGTAATGGGCCGCGCGTCGATACGCTTGCCTTCCAGCGACCACGGACGAAACACCATATCCGACAGCACCGTCACGCCGAAGCCATGCGCGACCAGCCCGCGCAGCGCTTCCATCGAACTGGTGCGAAACGCGACGTTCGGCGCGATGCCCTTCTTTTTCCAGTAACGCAGCGTCGACTGCTCGCCCTCGTCGACCGTGATCAGGATGTACGGATGCGCCGCGATGTCCTTTAGCGACGGCGCGTCCACTTGCGCCAGCGGATGCGTCGGCGCGACCCACAATTGCCGCCGCGAGCGGATCAGCACCTGGCTGCCGAACCGGCTTAGCTTTTCCACATTCGACAGCAGCACCACGCCGATCTCGACATCGCCATCGAGCACCGCGCGCTCGATATCCGCCCGCTCCATGTCGCGCAAGTCGAACTCGATGAACGGATACGTCGCGCGAAAACGCGCCAGCAATTCGGGCAGGAAATAGCCCAGCACCGTATACGAAGCGGCAATGCGCACGGTCCCGCGCATCTCGTGCGAGCGGAACGGCGGCATGTGCACGGCGTCGCGCGCGGCGTCGAGCACGCGCCGCGCGTGGTTGTAGAAATCCTGGCCGTCCGGCGTGAGCGTGACGCCCTGCGGCAGCCGCTCGAACAGCCGCGTGCCGAGGCCGGTTTCCAGTGCGAGCACCGCGTTGGTGATCGCCGATTGTGACACGTGCTCGTTGGCCGCCGCCATCGAGAACTGGCCCGTTTGCGCCGCCGCCACGAAGTAGCGGAGCTGCCGGAGTGTGAGATCGAACGCCATCTGATTTTCGAATACCAGAATTGTCTATTTGTGATTTTACGATAGCAAATCGGCTTCCTATACTCGGCGAAAAACACATTCCCCGGAGACAGCCCTGCCATGAATGCGCCCGATCTAGCCATTGCATCCGATCTAGCGGCCGAAACAGCCGACACGCCCGTCACGCTTGAAGACAAGTACACGCTCGAAAAAGGCCGTGTGTATATCAGCGGCACGCAGGCGCTGGTGCGTCTTCCGATGCTGCAAAAAGCACGCGACCGCAAGGCCGGGCTGAACACGGCAGGCTTCATTTCCGGCTATCGTGGCTCGCCGCTGGGCGCGCTCGATCAGTCGCTGTGGAAAGCGAAAAAGCATCTGCACGACAACGACATCGTCTTCCAGCCCGGCGTCAACGAAGATCTGGCCGCGACCTCCGTCTGGGGCACGCAGCAGATCAATCTGTGGCCGGGCGCGACGCGCGACGGCGTGTTCGGCATGTGGTACGGCAAAGGCCCCGGCGTCGACCGTACGGGCGATGTGTTCAAGCACGCGAACTCCGCCGGCAGCGACGCGCGCGGCGGCGTGCTCGTGCTGGCGGGCGACGATCACGCGGCGAAGTCGTCGTCGGTTGCGCATCAGTCGGAGCACGCGTTCATCGCGGCGGGCATTCCCGTGCTGTATCCGGCGAATGTGCAGGAATATCTCGACTACGGGCTGCACGGCTGGGCGATGAGCCGCTACTCGGGTCTATGGGTGGCGATGAAGTGCGTGACGGACGTGATCGAATCCACGGCGTCGATCGATCTCGATCCGGACCGCGTCGAAATCGTCACGCCGACCGACTACACGATGCCCGAGGGCGGCCTGAACATCCGCTGGCCCGACGCGCCGCTCGCGCAGGAAGCGCGGCTGCTCGACGAGAAGTGGTATGCGGCGCTCGCCTATGTCCGCGCGAACAAGCTGAACCGCGTCGTGATCGATTCGCCGACGCCGCGCTTCGGCATCATCACGGCGGGCAAGGCTTATCTCGACGTGCGCCAGGCGCTCAGCGACCTCGGCCTCGATGAAGACACGTGCGCTCAAATCGGCCTGCGTGTGCTGAAAGTCGGCTGCGTGTGGCCCCTCGACGCGCAGGATGCACGTTCATTCGCGACAGGCCTGGAAGAGATTCTCGTCGTCGAAGAAAAGCGCCAGATTCTCGAATACGCGCTGAAGGAAGAGCTATACAACTGGCGCGAGGACGTGCGGCCGAAGATCTACGGCAAGTTCGACGAGCGCGACAATGAAGGCGGCGAATGGTCGGTGCCGCGCGGCGACTGGCTGTTGCCCGCGCATTACGAGCTGTCGCCGGCGCTGATCGCGAAGGCCGTCGCGCGGCGCCTCTCGCGCGCCGACCTGCCCGACGACGTCCGGGCGCGGATGCTCGCGCGCGTCGCGATCATCGAAGCGAAAGAGCGCGAAGCCGCGAAACCGCGCGTGTCCGTCGAACGCAAGCCGTGGTTCTGTTCCGGCTGCCCGCACAACACGTCGACCAACGTGCCCGAAGGCTCGCGCGCGCTTGCGGGTATCGGTTGCCACTACATGTCGATGTGGATGGACCGCAAGACGGAAACCTTCAGCCAGATGGGCGGCGAAGGCGTCGCGTGGATCGGCCAGATGCATTTCTCCGGCGACAAGCATGTGTTCGTCAATCTCGGCGACGGCACGTACTTCCATTCGGGTCTGCTCGCAGTTCGCGCAGCGATCGCGGCGAACGCGAACATCACCTACAAGATTCTCTACAACGATGCTGTCGCGATGACGGGCGGCCAGCCCGTCGACGGCGTGCTGACCGTGCCGCAGATCGCGCATCAGGTTCACGCCGAAGGCGCGAAGCGTATCGTCATCGTCACCGACGAGCCGCACAAATATCACTCGGGCATCGTGTTGCCTGCTGGTGTCGATGTGCATCATCGCGATCAGCTCGATACCGTGCAGCGCGCGCTCCGCGAGATGCCCGGCACCACCGTGCTGATCTACGACCAGACGTGTGCGACCGAGAAACGGCGGCGGCGCAAGCGCGGTGCGTATCCCGACCCCGCACGCCGCGCGTTCATCAACGACGCCGTCTGCGAAGGCTGCGGCGATTGCTCGGTGCAATCCAACTGCCTGTCCGTCGAGCCGCTCGATACGCCGCTCGGCACGAAGCGCAAGATCAACCAGTCGTCGTGCAACAAGGACTTTTCGTGCGTGAAGGGCTTTTGTCCGAGCTTCGTCACGGCGGAAGGCGCGCAGCTTCGCAAGCCCAAGGCCGCGCGCGGCAGCGGCGCTGTCGATGGAGAGTTCGACGCGCTGCCGATGCCGTCGCTCCCGGCGCTCGCACGGCCGTACGGCATTCTCGTAACGGGCGTCGGCGGCACGGGCGTCGTGACGATTGGCGGCCTGATCGGCATGGCTGCGCATATCGAACGCAAGGGCGTCACCGTGCTCGATATGGCCGGGCTCGCGCAAAAGGGCGGCGCCGTGCTCAGCCACGTGCAGGTCGCGTCATCGCCCGATGCGTTGCACGCGACGCGAATCGCGACGGGCGAAGCGCGGCTCGTGATCGGTTGCGATGCGATCGTGTCGGCGTCGAACGATGTGCTGTCCCGCACGCAACATGGCGTGACGGTTGCCGCGATCAACAGCGGCGCGACGCCGACCGCCGAATTCGTCAAGAACCCGAAGTGGACATTCCCTGGCACGCAGACGGAAGCGGGGCTACGCGACAGCATCGGCGAAGGATGCGCCTTCATCGACGCCAACGCGCTCGCGCTGAAACTGCTCGGCGATACGATCTATAGCAATCCGCTGCTGCTTGGCTTCGCATGGCAGAAAGGCTGGCTGCCGCTGCAACTGTCGAGCCTCGTACGCGCGATCGAACTCAACGGCGTATCGGTCGAGAAGAATCAGCAGGCGTTCAGCTGGGGACGCTATATCGCGCATCATGGCGAAGCCGCGGTTCATGCGCTGCTTAAGCCGGCTGCCGCGCAACAGGCGATCGTCATGCAGATGCCGGAATCGCTCGACAAGCTGATTGCATCGCGTGAAGCGCTGTTGACGGCGTATCAGAACGCGGCGTATGCGCAGCGCTATCGCACCGTGATCGACCGGATCCGCGCGAAGGAAACGCAGGTCGCGGGCAACGCGAAACTGCCGCTCACGCGCGCGGTGGCGACGGGCCTCGCGAAACTGATGGCCTACAAGGACGAATACGAAGTCGCGCGTCTTTACGCGGATCCCGCTTATCTGGACAAACTGCGTCAACAGTTCGAGGGCGAACCGGGCCGCGATTACAAGCTGAGCTTCCATCTCGCGCCGCCGTTGCTCGCGAAACGCGACGAGCGCGGGAATTTGCAGAAGAAAAGCTTCGGTCCGTGGATGCTGCCCGTCTTCCGCATGCTCGCACGCATGAAGGGACTGCGCGGCACCGCACTGGATGTATTCGGCAAGACGGCCGAGCGGCGTGGCGAGCGTCAACTGATTGCGGAGTACATCGCCTTGGTCGACGAGTTTTGCGCGACGCTAGATCTCGAACGACTGCCCGTGGCGCTCCAGCTCGCCAGCCTGCCAGACGATATCCGCGGCTTCGGTCATGTGAAAGAACGCAATATCCAGGCAGCGGCGAAAAAGAAAGAACGGCTGCTCGAAGACTACCGGACGCAGGAGCGATTGACTGCGAGCGCGTAACATCGGTTGGTTGAAAGCCGGACCGGGGCTTGCGGCGAACGCTAGCCCCGGCGCTTCGCCGATGCGCGTTTCGAGGTGCGACATGCTCGGGCTCTTCATACACGGCAGAAGGGACGTAAGCGCAGCGATGCTGTGCATGTTCGCGAGCCTGATCGCCGGCTGTTCGGCAGTCGATCAACCGCAACCGAACCAGCCCGCCGCGCAAACAGAAACGGCGCAGTGCCGCGTACCCGGCCACTTTTGCCAGACGTTCTTTGGCCCGTGACTGGAAAGCCAACGCGCCGCGCGCATACGAGGGGACAAAACCGGGGGAACAAAAAGAAAAGCCCACCAAGCGGTGGGCTGAATCCATATCAAGAGGAGACATGGAGGAGACAGAAGTTAGTATAAACCCCTATTCGTGTAATGCAAGCGTTTGTATCGCCGCAGCAACGTTCATTTCCCCCACCGCCCCGCCCATGGCCGCCCGCGCGTCGCGAGCGCGCCACACAACACCCGCCACCTGTTGCACCAGAGCAACGCTTTCCATTCCTGCCCGTCGCGTTTATTGAAAACGCATATGCGAATAATTCTTATTTGAATAAAATCGCGTCACTCGCCTGCATCCGTCGTCACGACGACCGCTTCGCGCCCAACCAAAAGTAGTCGACGCCCGCCGTCACCTCAAAAAACAGTTTTACTCAGGGATTGGCCACCATGCCTACCACCAATTCTTCGCGTCCGCGCGTGCGGCCGCTGCATTCTGCTGTCCGTCATCTGTTCGCCTGCGCGGCCCTGCCGCTGACGATGGGCATCGCCATCACGGCTCACGCGCAGTCGTCCGATACGCCTTCGAACGGCGCCGCCGGCGCCACGCTCCCCACCGTCAAGGTGCAAGGCCAGGCGGAAGCCCTGCCCGGCGATTTCGCGCCAACCTATTCGGGCGGCCAGATTGCGCGCGGCGGCCAGTTCGGCGTGCTCGGCAACCAGAAACTCAGCGACGTGCCGTTCAGCATGACGAGCTACACGTCGAAGGCGATTCAGGATTCGCAGGCGCAGAGCATCGGCGATCTGCTGTCGCACGATCCCGCCGTGCGCCCGGCCTACGGCTTCGGCAACTTCTCCGAAGTGTTCGTGATCCGCGGCTTCCAGCTGAACGGCGACGACGTGTCGCTGAACGGCCTGTACGGCATCACGCCGCGCCAGCTCGTTTCCGTCGATGTCCTCGAACGCGTCGACGTGTTCAAGGGCGCCAATGCATTCCTGAACGGCGCATCGCCGACAGGCTCGGCGATCGGCGGCGGCATCAATCTCGAACTCAAGCGCGCTGACGACAAGCCGCTCACGCAAGTCACCGTCGACGGCACGGCGTCGGGCCAGATCGGCACGCACGTCGACGTCGGCCGCCGCTTCGGCAGCGAAGGCCAGTTCGGGATTCGTGTGAACGGGTCGATCGACGGCGGCCAGACCAGCATCGACGACGAATTCCGCCACAACCAGACCACAGCCGTGTCGCTCGACTGGCGCGGCGAGAAGCTGCGTCTGTACGGCGACTTCCTGTATCAGCGCAAGAACATCGACCAAGGCCGCTCGACCGTTTCCGTGACGGGCGACATCGTGCCCGAACCGCCGTCGGCGACGCACAACTTCGCGCAGCCGTGGACGCAGAGCACGCTGGAAGACACCGTCGGCATCCTGCGCGCCGAGTATGACTTCCTGCCGGGCTGGACGGCCTACGCGAGCGGCGGCGTGCATCGCTCGCACGAAGACGGCACCTATTCGTCGCCGACCTTCAACGCGCTCACGGGCACGACGGCCACGCGTGGCGACATCCTGCGCACGACCAACGCGGAATCGGCGGAAGTCGGCGTGCGCGGCCGCTTCGCGACGGGTCCGGTCACGCATATGGTGTCGCTGGGCGCGGCGATCACGAGCCTCGTCGACCGCGAAGCGTTCGCCTTCAGCAGCGCCTTCCCGACCAGCCTGTATGGCGGCGGCATCGTGCCCGAGCCGGCGGCGAACAGCTTCGTCGCGGGCAGCTTCGACGAGCCGAGCCTCGCGGACCAGATCCTGACGAAGAGCATCGCCGTGTCGGATACGCTCGGCTTCTTCAACGACCGCGTGCTGTTCACGATCGGCGCGCGTCACCAGCAGCTGCATCAGAACAACTACACGGTCGGCACGGACCAGATTTCGAGCACGTTCGACCAGTCGATCAACACACCGATCTTCGGTCTCGTCGTCAAGCCGACCAGCGGGATCTCGCTGTTCGCGAATCGCGCGGAGTCGCTCGCAGCGGGCCAGACGGCGCCGTTCGGCGCGAGCAACGTCGGCCAGACGTTGTCGCCGCGCCGCTCGAAGCAATATGAAGTCGGCGCGAAGTACGACACGAATCATTTCGGCGGCGAACTGTCGCTGTTCCAGATCGAACAACCGACGGCCTACACGGATAGCACGACCAACGTGTTCGGCACGAACGGCACGCAACGTCATCGCGGGATCGAATTGTCGGTGTATGGCGAGCCGGTGAAGGGCGTGCGCCTGCTGGCGGGCGCGACGCTGCTCAACGCGAAGCAGCTCGACACGAACCTGGGCGCGACGGATGGTTATCGTCCGATCGGCGTGCCGGCGTATCTGTTCAACATCGGCGGCGAATACGATCTGCCGTGGGTCCCGGGCCTGACGTTCACGGCCGCGTGGGTCCACACGGGCAATCAGTATCTGGATGCGGCAAACAAGCTGTCGATTCCGGCGTGGGACACCTTCGATCTCGGCGCGCGCTACACGACGACCGTCTTCAAGCACACGACGACGTTCCGCGCGACCGTCGAGAACATCACCAACAAGTCGTACTGGTCATCGACGACGGGCGCTTACCTGACTCAGGGCAAGCCGCGTACGTTGCTGATGTCGCTGACCACGGACTTCTGACGCGAGCGGTCGAACCAGACGCTGTCGGTGCGCCCCATCGATACGCGTCTGGCCGTCGCGCGCCACATCCACGCGTAGCATGCGGCGCCGAGCGCCGCGACGATATCGACGGCCAGCGAGCCGTCGCTGCCGCCCGCCCACCAGTTCGTCGATGGAAACAGCCAGCCGGCGACGCTCGTCAACGGCAGCGCAGCCGTGGCAATCACCGCGCACAGCAGCAGTTCGACGGCCGCGCGCGGCGCGCCGCGCACGAACGCCCACGCAATGCACACGAGAAACACCGTGTAGTAGATCGACGCGTGCCACTGGTGCATATCCGCGACATGGCCGCTCAGCCACTTCGCTGCGACGAGGCTCAACGCAATGCCGTTGATGCAACCGAGCGCCACACCCACCGTCAACGACGCGAGAAAGCTCGCCGAGCGCCGCTGCGCGATGCTCTGGTTCTCCGCGCGCTGCGTCTTGCGCCGGCTTTCGATCCACAGCAGATTGCCCGAGTAAAACAGGAACGCACCGGCGAGTCCGAGCAGAAAGTAGCCCCATTGAATCGGCGCGCCGCCGTAGCTGCCGAAATGCAGCGCGTAAATCGCACTCGTGGCAGCAGCCCAGTTGTCGCCATTGCCGTCGCCGGGCAGGAACTTGTGGTTCACGAATTCGCCGCTGACGGGGTCCATTAGCGCGAAGCCGCCGCTGCGTGCGAGGTAATCCGGGGCTTCGCCTCGCACGAAAACTGTTGCGCCAGGCTGTCCCGCGCGCCGCCATGTCAGTTCTTCCGGCTCGAAGCCTGGCGCCTGCGCGCGCACCCTGTCGAGCAAAGCCGTGGGCGCGAGCAGTTTCGTCGCGTCCTGTTCTGGCTTCACAGGTGCCTTGCCGAAGAACGGATTCTGGGCGACGAGCATCGGTTGCAGCTTGCCGTCGTAGATCAGCTTGTCCTGCGCGCTGTAGATGTAGTCGTGCAGCCCGAAGCCCACCACCGACAGCGCCATCACCAGATGAAACGGCAAGCTCAGAATGCCGACCACGTTGTGCGCATCGAGCCACATCCGCTTCAGGTTCTTGCCGATACGCAGCACGAACAGGTCTTTGATCAGCGTCGGCAACAGCACGATCACGCCCGACACCAGCGCCAGGCCGTACAGCAGTGACACCACGCCCATCACACCCATGCCGACATCGAAGCCGCCCGGCACGCCCGCCGTCATGTGCAGCACGTTGACGAACTGCGCGACATCGGACGGATGCGTCGTGTCGACATGCAACTGGCCGTTCGCATCGAGCGTGGCCGTCGCGCGCTGCGTGCGGCCGTGCGTGGGCCATGTGAGCCACGCGTGATCGCGATCGTGAAAACGCAGCGACAGATACTTGCGTGCGTCGGGCTGCGTCGCGAGCACCTGCTCGATCAGCTTCGGCGAGTCTTCGACGCGAATCAGCTGATGCACGCTGTCGCGCGGCGTGGTCCAGTCGATCAGCTGATCCTTGAACATCGTGATCGCGCCCGCGTAGAAGCAGATGAACAGCGCGAGCCCGCAGATCACGCCGGTCCACGTATGCACGGTCTTGTAGACGCGTAGGAGATCGGTGCGCATGAGCTTTACTTGCAGATTTCGAAGAGCGCCAGCGTCGCGAGACTCGCTGCGCCGAGCCAGAGCCACGCGCGCAAACCGCTGCGAAACAGATACGCGACGGAAAACACGCCCGTCCAGACGAGCGGCACGAACAGCATCGCCGTTTCGGCTTTCGCGGCATCGATACCAGCGCTCGGCGCGAGCCGCACGAGCAGCCCGCTCGACGCCAGCGCGACGATGAATCCGCAGATCACGCCCGCCGTCGTCTTGCCGATCCAGTGTCCTTCGACTTTCGGTTTCTTCGTTACGTCGCGGATGGTGTCGCTCATCGCGCCGTTCCCGACGCGCGTCTGCGCAGGGCCGCCACGAACGGAAACGCGACGAAGCTGGCCATCAAGGTGGTGATGACGAGGGAAAGCGTCGTTGCCAGATGACCGGCGGCGATGCCGGGAATCAGGGCAGCGACAAAGGCGACGAGCGCCGCGCCTTGGGACAAGCGCGGCCACAACGGCGCGGCGCGCCATTGCTGACCCGGCGATCCGAGATAGAAGAGAAGCGCGCTGACAAACGCGAGCGCAACCGGCAAGAACTCGCGCATGGGCGGAACGCTGGATGAATGACTGACTTAATGAGAATCATTATCATACATCAACGAAGCAGCGGTTGCTCCGGAAGGGATCGCTCAGAGCAAGCTCTCGCGCTTGCGGAACTCACGCGGCGACGCGCCGTAGCAGTCGCGAAAGCGCCGGCTGAAATGCGCCGCGTCGTTGAAGCCATTGCGATATGCAATCTGTTCGATCGACAGACCGGCCAGCAACGGATTGCGCAACTCATCGCGACACCGCGCAAGCCTTTGCTGCAGTACGTACTTGCCATACTGCAGACCGAGCGCTTCGAAGAGCTTGTGCACGTAGCGCTTCGAGACACCCAAAGCCAACGCGCACGCTTCGACATCCAGTTCCGGGTCGCACAGATTCGCTTCGATAAACCGCGTCAGCTGCACCCAGCGCAGCGGTTGCGCGACGGTGGGCGCCGCCTCGCGGCCCGTGCGCTGCGCGATTTCCTCCGCTTCCCGATAGGCCGCGCCGAGCAGCGCAACAAGCGCCTCTTCAGCGGCGGCGAGTGTGACGGGACTCATGCTCTCGAAAGAAGGCAGCACCTCGTCGACGAAACAATGCAGGCTCTTCACGATGCCCGATCCGGCATCCGCGCGCTGCGGGCGGAACTGCGCATGCCGCGAAACCGCCTGACCAAGAAAACGCGCAATTGGCAAACGGATCATCAACAGATGCGCGGGTTCGTCGATACGCGCAACCGACGGCACACGTGCCCGCCGAAACGTGATATCGCCCTTTGCGAACGGCAGCGTGCAGCCTTGCTGCGTGACGGTGCCGCGCCCCGCCAGCGCGACCAGCACGACGACGTCATCGCCCGTGAGCCAGCGCAGATGGTCGTTGTCGTGCCGCACTTCCTGGCGGCCCATGTGCGCCGTTGCCAGCACGCCGCCGCCCGTCAGCCGGCATGCGCGCAACTCGTCTTGCGCGACATGTCCGTCGAACAGCAGTTCGCCCGGCATCACGATGTAATCGAGCGAACGCTTCAACTCGTCGATACCGCTCGACGGCATCGGGAAAAGTGTCGGCGCGTAGGGCAGACGGAACGCGGAACTGTCGGGCATGGCGAAATCCTCCCGGCCTGGACGCCGCTGGACAATCATGAGGTCGCAACGGCCCATTCTCGCATGGGTTTCCGGCCCGCGCCGCGTTCAGAACAGCACGTCCGGCTCCCGTTTGATCACGCGTCGTGCGAACAGCGCGAAGCTCGACTTGACGATGCTCGGCAGCAGCAGAAAATCGTGCGACTCTTTTGCGCGCGCCGCGTCGATGGGTTTCAGTTCACCCACCGACTGCGCAAGAATCTGGCTGCGCGCCGCGCGCTCGATCAGCACCGACAGATACGCCGATTCTTCCAGCGAAGACGTCGCCGCGAGAAAGCCGTGGTTCGCCAGCAGAATCACACGCTTGTTGCCGAGCGCCGTCGAAATGATCTCGCCTTCGCTATCGCCGATCGGCAAGCCGGGCCATTCGCGCAGGAACGCGCAGTCGTCGTGAAAGGGCGTGGCGTCCATGTGCGCGACTTCGAGCGGACGTCCCGTCATGGACAAAGCATTCACGTACGGCGGATGCGTATGCACGATGCAGTTCACGTCGGGCCGCCGCCGGTAGACCCATAGATGAAAACGGATCGCAGGATTGGCCATGCCGCGGCCTTCGATCACGTTCATTTCGTCGTCGATGCGGATCACGTTGCTGCGCGTCGCTTCATCGAAGCCGTATGCCATTGCCGTAGTCAGAAACGTGCCGTCGGTTTCGCGCACGGTGATCTGTCCGGCGAGCGTTTCGGAATGACCCTCGTGCGCGAGCATCCGGCACGCAAGCGCGATTTTCTGGCGCGCGTCCCATGCGCCCTGTTCGAGCTTGCTGTCCATCTTCGCGGCGAGGCCGTCGTTCAGTTCCCGGTCGTGTTCATTCATCGACTGCTCCATTAGGAAGGCGTATTTGCTTCACGGCGCGTCACGCAGAACGTGCGTCGCCAAGCGGGTTCGGGCGAAGTTCCGGCGCCTCAGTTAAGGGTTCCGCGTGCGTTGCATCGAGCGGACGTCGCGGCGCGAAGAACGTAAAGCACGCGGCGACCAGCGCGCTCGCGGTAATGTAGGTGGCCACGGCGTTCGGATTGCCGTGCCCTTGCGCGAGCAACGACGAACAGATCAACGGATTGATCCCGCCGCCGACAATCGCGCCGATCGCGCCAATCGACACACCCGAGAAGCGCACGCGCACGTCGAACATGTCGGCGAAGAAGCCGCCTTGCGGACCGTACATCATCGGATGCACGACGCCGAGCGCGAGCACGACGGCGACGCGGATCCACACAGGATCGCGCGTATTGAGCATCGTAAAGAACGGCCACACGTAGAGCGCGCACGCGATCAAACCGGCGAGATAGATCGGCTTCCGCCCGATACGGTCCGACAGCGCCGCAAAGAACGGCACCATAAAAACGCCGAGCGCCGCGCCGCTCATGATCGCGCCGAGAATCACGGATTTCGGCAGCTTGAGCTGCACCGTGACATACGCGACCGCGAACAGCACCACGAACACCGACCACGTGATTTCACCCAGCCGCGCCATAAAGACGATCATCACAGCGCGCCCATGGTCGCGCATCAGGTCTCTGAGCGGAAAGCGGGACACGCCGTGACGCGCCTGCAATTGCGCGAACTCGACGGTTTCCGGCAGACGCGCGCGACCGATCAACCCGATCACCACCAGCACCGCGCTGAACAGAAACGGCAGACGCCAGCCCCATGACAGAAACGCGGGCTCGGGCAATAGCGAGGTCAGCAGCAGCGCGCCTGTCGATAGCAGCACGCCGCCGTAGCTGCCGGAGTTGCTCCAGCTGCCGTACAGTCCCCGTCGATGCGCCGGCGCGCTCTCGACGCCGAGCACGATCGCCCCGCTCTGCTCGCCGCCGATGGCGAAGCCTTGGAGCACGCGCAGCGTCGTCAGCAGGATCGGCGCCCAGATGCCGATGGACGCGTACGTCGGCAAGCAGCCGACCAGCGTCGACGCGATGCCCATCACGAGCAGCGTGACCATCAACAGCGTCTTGCGGCCGATCCTGTCGCCGAAGTGTCCGCAGATCAGCGCCCCCGCGCCGCGCGCGAAATAACCGGCGGCGTACGTGCCGAGCGATGCGATCGTGCCCGCGAGCGGATCGAGGTTCGGGAAAAACAGCCGGTTGAACACCAGCGCCGAGGCCGTGCCATAGAGAAGGAAGTCGTATTGCTCGATGGCCGTGCCGAGAAACGCGGAGACAAACACATACGGCCAGCGGGCGCGGGCAGGCGTGGACATGGGGACCTCGGGCGTGGGGTGTGATGCCTGCAGTATCGTTTTTGACGCGCCCGAGGATTTGTCCATGCGCGAACCGATGTCTTGTTTGCGGGTGCACTCCATGTGGCGCGACGCGGATGTTTTTGCGTCACGATCGGGCTTATCCGCGAAGAACGCGTCCCCAGTTTTTCACCGCATCGCCCGAGCAATGGCCGCTTCTCCATCCGATATGCCCATCCGGCCGCACGATCCACACCATGCCGCCCGACGCGCGACATGCCGCCGCAAACTCGCCCTTTGTATCCGTCAACACCGTCGTCAGTTCGCCGCCCGACACGTCGCAGCCGGGCGCCGCAACCAGCACAGCCGAGGCCGCATCCGGCAACAACCCGGCGAGCGCCCGGTAGCCATCGACAAACGCATCAACCTGCGCGCCAGCCGCATCGACATAACCAAGCAGCACATGCCGTCCATGCCCGATGAACTCATGCAGCCGTCGCGGGCGCCCCACGAAGCGCTGCGACAAACCACACGCATCAGGCAGCCGGTCGCCGGGTGCGGGCAACTCCGGGTCCGCATCCGCGCACATGTCGGCGACGATCGGACTGCCGCGATAGGTCACCAGCAACTGCGTCTCGCGCATCGCCGGATTGGCGGCCTGGCGGGCGAGCACGGCGTTGAGCGCCGCGCTCGTCGACTGCACGACATCCACGCCGACGGGATGACGTTCCGCCGAATAACTGTCGAGCAACTTGGAATGCGCAAGACCTTTCGCCACGTACGCGAGCTTCCATGCGAGGTTGTGCGCGTCCTGCAAACCCGTATTCATCCCCTGACCGCCGACGGGCGGATGAATATGTGCGGCATCGCCCGCAATGAACACGCGGCCGTGTCCATACCCGGACGCGATGCGATGGCTCACCCGATACACCGACGACCAGCGCATCGAAGACAACTGCGTGCCTTCGGGCAGCGAAGGCAACAGCAGCGCACGCATCGTGTCGAAATCGGGTGCGGCAACGCCCGCCAGTGAGGCTGAATGCTCGTCAGGCACGATCATCGACAGCCGGTAGCGCCGCACCGATCCGCGAACGGGCACCGCCGCCACGCTGGTTTTCGCGCGCGCCGCATCGCTCCATTCAAAGCGGTACATCGGCCCGCGCGGATGATCCCAGTCGACGTCCACATCGGCTAGCGCAAAAGTCTGCGGAAATTGCGCGCCTTCATATGACAGCCCCAATGCCGAACGCACCTTGCTATGCGAGCCGTCACATCCAACGAGCCATCGGCAACGCACCGTACGCGCCTCGCCCTTGGGCCCCGTCAGAAACGCTTCGACACCCTCGTCCGTTTCGACGAAGCTGTCGAGCTTGAAACCGTAGTGCACGCGCCCGCCATGTTCGGTGAACGCCGCTTCGAGCAGCCGCTCCGTCTCGTACTGCGCAAGCGAAAGCGACCCATAGGGCAAGCCCTGCTCCGGCACCTGCATGCTGCGCGTGGCCACCCTCGCCCCGTCGACCCACGTCTCGACGCCCGTGAGCCAGACACCCGCCTCGATTGCGCGATCAACGATTCCCAGATCGTCGAAGATCTCCAGCGTGCGCGGCGTAATGCCGAGCGCCTTGCAGAAGAATCCTCTCGCCGGCATCGTGTCGATCACGCTCACGGCGACGCCGTCGCGCTGCAATTCGGTGCCGAGCAGCAAGCCGACGGGACCCGCACCGACGACGAGCACATCCACGTCTTCCATGTTCCGCTCCTCACGGTTCATCGCGCACTCAAATGGAATCAGGGCGAACTGTCACGCAAACCCAAAAAGAATAGGCGATACGGCACCAGGTATCAGCGCAAGTCCGCAGTGAATGCGCTCGCGCGCTATAGCGGCGAGCTATTGGCGGCATTGCCGCAAACGAATTCAGTTGCCCTTCGCCGTCGCATATATTGAAACCGGACAGATGCGCCGACATCGCGGCGATATGCGTAATCGCACATCCCGCCGCGCTCGTGACCCGACGCGCTGGCGCGGGGCCGCGCTCTGTCGCGCAAGCCCGACACCATCGTAAAACGCATAGTGGAGACACCCTCCCAAGGAGACGACGCATGGCAAGCGATGCAAAGTGCCCGTTCATTCAAACCGCTGGCGGCGGAACGACCAACCGCGACTGGTGGCCGAAGCAGCTTCGGCTGGATCTGCTCAGCCAGCATTCCAGCCGGTCCAATCCGCTGGACAAGGATTTCGACTACGCCGAGGCGTTCAAGGGCCTCGACCTCGCCGCCGTCAAGAAGGACCTCGCCGCGCTGATGACCGATTCGCAGGACTGGTGGCCCGCGGACTTCGGCCACTACGGACCGTTGTTCATCCGCATGGCGTGGCATAGCGCCGGCACATACCGCACGGGCGACGGACGCGGAGGCGGCGGTCGCGGCCAGCAGCGTTTCGCGCCGCTGAACAGTTGGCCTGACAATGTCAGCCTCGACAAAGCCCGCCGCCTGCTCTGGCCCGTCAAGCAGAAATACGGCCAGAAGATTTCCTGGGCCGATCTGCTGATCTTGTCCGGCAACGTCGCGCTCGAAACCATGGGCTTCAAGACCTTCGGCTTCGCGGGCGGCCGCGTGGACACCTGGGAGCCGGACCAGGACGTCTACTGGGGCAATGAAAAAACCTGGCTGGGCGGCGACGTTCGCTACGGTAAGGCCGCCGCGCCCCGCGACGCAGGCGACGAAGGCGTGCTCGTCGCCGACGAGGAACTGCACGGCCAGGAAACCAGCCGCACCGATGGCGGGCGGAATCTGGAGAATCCGCTTGGCGCGGTGCAGATGGGCCTGATCTATGTGAACCCGGAAGGACCGGACGGCAATCCCGATCCGCTCGCCGCCGCGCACGATATCCGCGAAACCTTCGCCCGCATGGCGATGAACGACGAGGAAACCGTGGCGCTGATCGCGGGCGGCCACACGTTCGGCAAGACGCACGGCGCCGGTCCCGCCGATAACGTCGGCGCCGAACCCGAAGCCGCCGAACTCGAAAATCAGGGCTTGGGCTGGAAAAGCAGCTTCGGCAGCGGCAAGGGCGGCGACACGATCACGAGCGGCCTGGAAGTCACCTGGACGGCCACGCCGACGCAATGGGGCATGGGCTTCTTCGAGAACCTGTTCGGCCATGAATGGGAATTGACCAAGAGCCCGGCTGGTGCGAACCAGTGGGTCGCCAAGGGCGCAGCGGCGACGATCCCGCACGCGCACGATCCGTCGAAAAAGCTGCTGCCGACGATGCTCACCACTGACCTGTCGCTACGCTTCGACCCCGAGTACGAGAAGATCTCGCGGCGCTTCATGCAGAACCCGGACGCATTCGCCGATGCCTTCGCGCGCGCCTGGTTCAAGCTGACGCACCGCGACATGGGGCCGCGCGCCCGCTACCTCGGCCCGGAAGTGCCCGCCGAAGAACTGCTCTGGCAGGACCCGATTCCCGCCGTGAATCATCCATTGGTCGATGAGAACGACATTGCGTCGCTGAAGCAGAAAGTGCTGGCTTCGGGGCTTTCCGTCTCGCAGCTGGTGTCGACGGCATGGGCGTCGGCGTCGACGTTCCGCGGCTCAGACATGCGCGGCGGCGCCAATGGCGCGCGCATCCGCCTTGCGCCGCAGAAGGACTGGGCGGCCAATCAGCCCGGGCAGCTGGCGAAGGTGCTGACAACGCTCGAAGGCATCCAGAGCGAGTTCAATGGCGCGGCGTCCGGTGGCAAGAAGATTTCGCTCGCCGATCTGATCGTGCTGGCGGGCGGCGCGGCGATCGAGCAGGCCGCGAAGAACGCCGGGCATCCCGTCAGCGTGCCGTTCACGCCGGGGCGCATGGACGCGTCGCCGGAACAGACCGACGTGCAATCCGTCGCCGTGCTGGAGCCGCTCGCCGATGGCTTCCGCAACTTCGTCAAGGGCAAGTACGACGTGCCGGCAGAAGCGCTGCTGATCGACAAGGCGCAACGGCTGACGCTGACGGCACCGGAGATGACGGTGCTGATCGGCGGCTTGCGGGTGCTGAACGTGCACACGGGCGCCGATACGCACGGCGTGTTCACGAAGCGTCCGGAAACGCTGACCAACGACTTCTTCCGCAACCTGCTCGACATGGGCACCGAATGGACGCCCACGTCGCCTGCACGGGAGGTGTTCGAAGGCGCTGACCGCCGGACGGGCGAAGTGAAGTGGACGGGCACACGCGTCGATCTGATCTTCGGCTCGCATGCGCAATTGCGCGCGCTGTCCGAGGTCTACGCGAGCGAGGACGCGCAGGAGAAGTTCACGCGCGACTTCGTTGCAGCATGGGTGAAGGTGATGAACCTCGACCGCTTCGATCTGGCCTGAGCGGTTGCTGCCGTTGCAGCTGTTGAATGCGCGGTGCGTTCGCCGTTGAAGCGGCAACGCACCGCGTTATTTTTTGCGCACCGCGCATCACGCGAACTGCAGTGTCTGTTCTGGCGCGATATGAGCGAAAACCCGCACCGCTCGACATCGCTTTCCTGGTCCAGGAAGCCTCGCAAACATGCGCCGAGGCGGCCACAAAACTTGAAATCGACGATTCGTCCCGCTATACCACAAGCATTGGTCGGGAATTTGTAAGGATCGAGCGCCGCTGCGGCGCGGGCCGCCCATGGCAGGACGGGCGTGAATCCCTGGATCAGGAAGGAAAGCCATGTACCAGCAAACCTATAACCCGTTGGGCAATGCATTCCTTTCCACGATCATTGCCGCGATCCCGATCCTGACGCTGCTGTACTTCATCGCCCTGCACCGCCACCGCGACGCGCAGGGCAACGTGCATCTGGGCATCTCCGCGCCGTATGCGGCGTTTTTCGGCGTCATCGCCGCGTTCATCATCTCGTGTCTCGTCTTCAGAATGCCGGTGGCGTCGGCCGTTTCCGCGTTTGCGCTCGGCTCGCTTTCCGGCTTTCTCGGCATCATCTGGATCGTGCTCGCCGCCATGTTTCTGTACACGATGAGCGTCGTGACAGGCAAGTTCGAGATCGTGAAGGAATCGATCGTCCATATTTCCTTCGATCGGCGGCTGCAATGCGTGCTGATCGCTTTTTCGTTCGGCGCGATCATCGAAGGCACGTCGGGCTTCGGCACGCCTGTTGCGATTGCGGGCGCCGTGATGGTCGGGCTTGGCTTCCGGCCGTTCCAGTCCGCCGTGCTGAATCTGCTGGCGAATACGGCGCCCGTCGCGTGGGGCGCGATCGGCACGCCGATCGTCACGCTCGCGGCCGTGAGCGAGCTCGATCAGGTCACGCTGTCGGCGATGGCGGGCCATCAATTGCCGTTCGTCTCGGTCCTCGTACCCTTCTGGCTGGTCGCGACCTTCGTGAAGATGGAAGGCGGATCGTGGAAAGAAGTCTTCGAAGTCTGGCCCGCGATGCTCTGCGCAGGCGGATCGTTCGCGCTCATGCAGTTCTACGCGTCGGGCAGCCCCGCGCTGCATCTGATGACGGACGTCGTATCCGGCGTGTTCTCGGTGATCTGCACGGCGTTGTTCCTGCGCTTCGTGTGGCATCCGAAAACGCGCTTCCTGCTGCGCGATGAACGCGAAGCGCTCGCGCGCGCCGGCAAGGGCACGACACCCGTCACGGCGGACCGCGGCGAATGGAAGTACCCGTATTCAGCGGCGGAAACGGTCTATGCGTGGATGCCATGGGTGATCCTGATCGCCTGTTGCGCGCTGTGGGGCGTGCCGGAGTTCAAGAAGCTGCTCAACAACCTGTTCGCGGGCGTCACGTTTTCGACGACGCTGCTCGGCTCCCCCTTCAAGGGCACGCTGTCGCTGCCCGTCTGGGACATGCCCGCGCTGCACAACCTCGTGCAACGGATGCCGCCCGTGGTGCCCGCCAACGCCAAAGCGGAAGCAGCGCGCTTCACGATCAACTGGCTGTCGGCGGCGGGCACGGGCGTCTTCGTTGCAGCGCTGCTGTCGGGTCTCGTGCTGAGGCTGAGCGCCACGCAGTGGAAAGACGCCTTCATTCAAACCATGCGCCGGATGAAAATCCCCGTGCTGGTGATCGCCCAGGTGCTGGGCCTCGGATTCCTCACACGCTACTCAGGCACCGACGCCGTGCTCGGCCTCGCGTTCACGGGCGCGGGCGTGCTCTACCCGTTCTTCGCGGCGTTCCTCGGCTGGCTCGGCGTGTTCCTGACGGGCTCCGACACGGCGTCGAACGCGCTGTTCGGCAGCCTGCAGCGCATCACGGCGCAGCAGCTCAATCTGAACCCGATCCTGATCGTGGCGACCAACTCGACGGGCGGCGTGATGGGCAAGATGATCGACGCGCAGTCCATCATGGTCGCGTGCGCGGCCTGCTACGACGACCCGAAGGAGCGCTCATTCGCGCTCGGCCCTATTTTCCGCACGGTATTCTTCCATTCCATTGCCGGCGCCGCGTTAATCGGCGTGATTGCGATGTTGCAGGCCTATGTTTTCCCCGGGATGATTCCGATCCCGCCTGCCGGCAAATAAGCCCGTCTTGACCGTCTGGCCGTCCTCGAACGGCCAGCAACGCTCCCCTGCTCCTTCCGGCCCGTTGCCCGCAGGCAACGCGGTCTTGCGCCTTGGTATAACCCCGCTTGCGTGCGCATTTTTGCGCCGTTAACATAAAACGATATATACGGTTTTCTACACTGCGGAATACGACGCAGCGTGGCGACAAGCGGAAATACCGCATCACATACATCGAGCCTGTGTGGCAAGGGGGCGCATCATGTCCGACAAGCATCTCTCGAGTCAGTTCGACGCCTCGCTCAACATGCTGTCGACCAATCTGCTGGAAATGGGCGGCGTAGTCGAACGGCAAATCACCCGCTGTCTGTCGTTGCTCGACGCCTATGATCCGGCGCTCGTCGACGACATCCGCGCCAGCGAGCGCGAGCTGAACGCGCTCGAAATCGAAATCGACGAGGAAATCCATCGCGTGATTGCACGCCGGCAACCGGCTGCGCGCGACCTGCGGCTCTTGATGGCCATGTCGAAGTGCGTCACCAACCTCGAACGCATGGGTGACGAAGCGCGCAAGATCTCCAAACGCATGCGGCGCATCGACGAACATGGCGGAACACCGCCCATCTCGCTGGTCGAACTGAAGAAGTGCGGTGAACTGGCGTCGACGATCCTGCATCGGGTGCTCGACGCGTTTGCGCGTATGGACGCCGTGGCCGCCGCGCAGATCGTGCGCGACGACAAGGCCATCGACGAAGTGTTCCGCGCGATCGTCGAGCGGCTCGCGACGCACATGAACGAGACGCCGCGCACCATTTCGGTCGCGCTCGAATATCTGTTCATCGCGAAGGCGTTGGAGCGCATTGGCGATCACGCGAAGAACATCGCCGAATTCGTCGTGTTCGTCGTGAAGGGGCGCGATGTGCGGCACATTCCACTGCGCGAGCTCGAACGCGAGGCATTGACGAACTGAGCGCGCAACGGCACACCGCATTGACACACCGCTTTGACACAAATTAGCGGCGAATCGAAACACCAGGCATCCGCATCATTCACTGTTGCAGATGCCTGTTCACGATAGCAAACGCAGCCGCACCAGAACGTGACAGGAAAGCATCGCAGCGCATATGAATAGCTCGAATGCTTTCTTGTCGCGACGTACTGCGTCGACAAGAATGAGCGCTCAAAGACGACCACTGCGCTCACTCTCATGTCGAAAGCACCCAGCCTGCAACTCGATTCCGCCAAGCTCGCCGACGACTACGATCGTCTCGGCATCCGCCAGTTCAATCACGGTCTGCAATTGCTCGACGCGCTCGACCTGCGCGAAGGCGAACGCGTGCTCGACATCGGCTGCGGCACGGGCCGACTGACGGAAACGGCCGCGCAGCGCGTCGGCGCGCAAGGTGAAGTGCTCGGCATCGATCCGTTGCCGCTGCGCGTCGAGCGCGCGCTGCAACGCGCGCAAGGCCGTTTCGCGGCGCGCGTCGGCCGTGCCGGGCAACTGGCGGACATCGCCGACGCGCACTTCGACGTCGTCTACCTGAACAGCGTGATTCACTGGATTCCCGACCAGCAAGAGGCATTGCGCGAAGCATGGCGCGTGCTGAAACCGGGCGGCCGGATCGGCTTCACGACCATGCCCGCAGACGTGCCGCACGACCTGCATCGCGTGCTGCACGCGCTGATCGCCGACGACCCCGCCTCGCAGCACGCGGAGATCGGCGCGCCGAACAAGCTCACGCGCGACAGCACGGTCACGCTGCTGGCCACCGTGGGCTTCGAACCCACGCTCAACGAGATCCGCGAGTTCGACGACGCATTCGATAACGTCGACGACGTGCTGTCATTCAGCCGCGCGAGTTCCTTCGGCAATTTCCTGTCGTCGCTGCCTGATCCGCACGTCGCGCGTCTGCGTGAGCGCCTCGCCGCCGCGCTCGAAG
Organism: Paraburkholderia largidicola; assembly: GCF_013426895.1. NCBI lineage: Bacteria > Pseudomonadati > Pseudomonadota > Betaproteobacteria > Burkholderiales > Burkholderiaceae > Paraburkholderia > Paraburkholderia largidicola. The sequence continues at coordinate 2,289,070 of NZ_AP023176.1, forward strand.
CGCATCGCGGTCCGCGTGGTCTGCAGCTGACGCGCCGCCTGATCTTCACGACGGCTCGCAAACCGCTCGCGCACTGATCGCACCTCGACGGTTCGCTGCCTTCGGCGCCCGCCCTTCATCATTTCTTCCGCTTGCATTCGCTCATTCAATGGACAACCGATTCCGACGCACCTTCACGCTCGTGAAGTCCGTTCTGCTCGCAACCGCGCTTGCCTTCACGGTGCCGCAGGCGTATGCCGATAAACCCGCCGTGATCCGCATCGGCGTCGCGCAGCAAGGCGCGGGCGATCCGCCGACGTTCGGCGGTTCGCCCGCCGCGACGGTGCAGCAGTTGCAACTGCTCGAAAAGGAATTCGCCGCCGACGGCATCAAGGTCGAATGGCTGTTCTTCAAGGGCGCGGGGCCCGCCGTCAACGAAGCGATCGCCGACAAATCGCTCGACTTCGCGTTTCAGGGCGACCTGCCTTCCGTGCTCGGTCGCGCCAATGGCTTGAAGACGCACATTCTGCTCGAGTCCGGCGTGCGCGTCGGCGTGAAGATCGCCGTGCCGCCCGATTCGAACGTGCAATCGGTGAAGGACCTCAAAGGCCGGCGCGTATCGATCTTCCGTGGCACCAATCTGCAACTCGTCGCGGACAACGTGCTCGCCGCCAACCAGCTCGACGAACGCGATCTGCGCGTGATCAATCTCGACTCGGCGAGTTCGCTGGCGGCGTTGTCGTCGAAGGGCATCGACGCGTCCGTCAACGACTATCACCTCTACAAGCTGCGCGATCAGGGTCTCGCGAAGATCATCTACGAATCGCAGACGGACGGCCCGCAGTTCACGCGACAGTCGCATCTGCTCGTGCTCGACGACTTCGACAAGGCGCATCCCGACGTCGTGCAGCGTGTGGTCAATGCGTTCGTCAAAGGCGCGCAATGGTCATCCGACGAGGCGAACCGCGACGCGCTCTTCAAGCTGTGGGCGAAGAGCGGCGTCAGCTATGCGTCGTGGCAGGCGGAGTTCGGCAAGGACAGCCTGAAGTCGCGCAATTCGCCGCTCATCGATCCGTTCATCGTCGCGCGCTACAAGGCCGTGGCAAGCGACGCGCTCAAGCTGAAGCTGATCCGCCAACCCGTCGAAGTCGACGGCTGGTTCGAGACGCGCTATCTCGACAACGCACTGCGCACGCAATCGCTCGAGCACTACTGGACGCGTTACGACGCGCAAGGCAAACCGCTGGGTTGACGGAGTCCGCGATGAGCAAGGCAATCGATCAGTGGGCCGCCATTACGGAGCGCGCCACCTCGGACCAGGAGCGGGCCAGCGCGGCATCGGAGCAGGCGCAACGTCGCGTGCGCGCGGTCGTGTGGCATCTCGCGCCGTGGCTGCTGCCTGCCGTGTTGTTCACGCTATGGAGCATCGGTTGCGCGCGGGGCTGGATTGCGCCGCAAATTCTTCCGCCGCCGCAACAGGTCTTCGACACACTGTACGACCTTGCGATCAGCGGCGACCTGGCGCGCAACACACTGGTCAGCCTGCAACGCGTGCTGGTCGGCTTCGGCGTCGGCGCGCTCGCGGGCTTCCTGATCGGTGCTGCGTTGGGTTTGTCGCGCACCGTCGAAGCCTACTTGCTGCCCGCCTTCAATGCGCTCGTGCAGATTCCCGTCTTGGGCTGGTTGCCGTTTCTGCTGTTGCTGGTCGGCGTCGGTGAACCGCTCAAGTACATCCTGATCGCGCATGCCGCGCTCGTGCCCGTCACGTTGAGCACGATGCAAGGCGTGCGCAACACGCCCGCCACGCTCGATGAAGTCGCGCGCGTGTTCGGCTACAACCGCTTGCAGCGCGTCGTGTACATCGTGCTGCCCGCCGCCGTGCCGACGCTCGCCACGGGCGTGCGTCTCGCGTTCACGAAGGCGTGGCTCGCGCTCGTCGTGGTGGAACTGGTCGCGTCGTCAGAAGGGCTCGGCTATCTGATCGTGTACGGCCGGCAGCTCTTTCAGCTCGACCTCGTGATGGCTTCCGTCGTGATCGTCGGCGCAATCGGCTTTGCGATCAACCGCGCACTCGATGCGCTCGAAGCCCGTCTGCGGCGCGGACAACCGTCGGCATTCCGCGAGTGAATCATTCGATCGAGGACACAGGTCATGCCATCCACACGTCCGCTTCCACGTCTCTTTTCGCCGCGCAAAGCCAGCGGACCGCCGCCTTGCAGTTGCGACGCACCCGTCAAGCCCGAGCGTCAGTCCGCACTCAAACAGCGTCTTTCCGCGTTCAACTGGCGCGGCCTCGTGCTGCCGCTCGCGGCGTTCGCGTTGTGGTGGCTCGTGTCGGCGTTGCATCTCGTCAAGAGCGGCCTGCTCGTCAGCCCTGCCGATGTTGCGCGCACCGCGTGGCAGCAGATTCAGAGCGGCGCGTTGCTGCGTGCGCTGTCGGCTTCGCTCGCGCGTGAAGCGAGCGGCTTCGTGATCGGCACGGCGGGCGGCCTGCTGCTCGGCGCAGCGCTCGGCTTCTCGCGCGTCGCCACGCGCCTGATCGGCCCGACGTTCGACACGTTCAAGCAGATCTCACTGTTTGCATGGATACCGCTGATCTCCGTGTGGTTTGGTCTCGGCGACATGGCGAAAGTCGTATTCCTGTCGCTGGCCGCGCTGCTGCCCGTCGCCGCGCATACCTGCGACGGCATCCACGCCGTGTCGCCGCGCTATGTCGAAGTCGCGCGCGCGTTTCGCTATTCGCGCCTGCAAATGGCCCGCTTCGTAATCCTGCCCGCCGCGCTGCCGTCGATCTTCACGGGTATCTATCTCGCGCTGATCTACTCGTGGCTCGCGACGCTCGGCGCCGAATACCTGCTCGTCGCGGGCAGCGGGATCGGCAACACCCTCATCGACGGCAGCGAGCAGTTCAGGATGGATCTGGTGCTGTTCGGCATCATCGTCGTGGGCGTGACGGGCTGGGTGCTCAACGCGCTCGCACGCGGCGTCGAACGGCGTGTGCTCGCGCGGCGCACCGGCGTGTCGCGCGAACGCGCCGCTCCATGACATCGACATCGAGGAAACCGCACATGACGACGACCACCGTCTCCGAAGGCATCCGCATCCGCAACGTCAGCAAACGCTATGCGCAGCAGGACGAAGCGAACGGCACCTTGCTCGTGCTCGACGATATCTCGCTCGATATCGCGCAGGGCGAATTCGTCAGCGTGCTCGGCGCGAGCGGTTGCGGCAAGTCGACGCTGCTGAGGCTCGTCGCGGGACTCGACAGCGACTATCGCGGCGAGATCCGTGTCGACGGCGAGCGCGTGCGCGACACGTCGCTCGAACGCGGCATCGTGTTTCAGGATCACCGGCTGTTTCCGTGGCTCACGGCTTCGCAGAACATTCTTGCCGCGTTGCGCAACGCGCCGCTTTCGACGCAGCAAAAGCGCGAAGCGGTTGCCGAGCACGTTGCGCTCGTCGGTTTGGAAGGCTTCGAGCACGCGTATCCGCATCAGTTGTCCGGCGGCATGGCGCAGCGCGTCGCGATTGCCCGAGGACTCGTGAACCGGCCGCGCGTGCTGTTGCTCGACGAACCGTTCGGCGCACTCGATGCGCTGACGCGCGGCCGTCTGCAAAACGAATTGCAGCGCATCTGGCAGCACGAACGGATCACGATGATTCTCGTCACGCACGACGTCGACGAAGCGATCTATCTGGGCGACCGCGTGGTGACGATGGCGCCGCGCCCAGGCCGCGTAAAGCGTATCGCGCATGTCGATCTGCCGCGCCCGCGCGAGCGCAGCGATGCCCGCTTCGTACGGCTGCGCGAGCAGATCCTCGCCGATTTCAGCGACCAGCCCGCGCCCGCGGATCACACCACGCCTGGCAGCGGTCTGCGTGCCAACGCGCACGAGCCACGCATCACCGAATGGCGCCTGGCGTGGTGAAGCCCGAGTTCTTTCGACGTCGATCAAGGAAACTACAGTGAGCGAAGCACGACACCACCCAAGACAGATCAGCCTCGGCGCCTTCCTGATGGAAACGGGACATCACATCGCCGCATGGCGTCACCCCGACACGCACGCGACGGGCGGCCTCGACTTCGCGCACTACGCGCAGCTCGCGCAGATCGCCGAGCGCGCCAAGTTCGACGCAATCTTCTTCGCCGACAGCGTCAGCGTGCGCGACACGCATTTGCCTTCGCTGTCGCGCACGGCACGCGCCGATCACTTCGAGCCGTTGACGTTGCTGTCCGCGCTGTCCGTCGTGACTTCGCATATCGGCCTCGTCGCCACGGTTTCCACGACGTTCAACGAACCGTACAACGTCGCGCGCAAGTTTGCGTCGCTCGATCATCTGAGCGGTGGCCGCTCTGGCTGGAATCTCGTCACGTCGAGCACGGAAACGGAGGCGCACAATTTCGGCTTCGACAGGCATCCCGATCACGCGCTGCGCTACGAGCGCGCGAAAGAATTCCACGACGTGGTGACGGGCCTGTGGGATAGCTGGGACGACGACGCGTTTCTGCGCGACAAGGCGAGCGGCGTCTACTTCGATCCCGACAAGGTGCACGTGCTCGATTATCGCGGCAAGCATTTCAAGGTGCGCGGGCCGTTGAATGTCGCGCGCTCGCCGCAAGGGCGCCCCGTCGTGATTCAGGCGGGCGCCTCCGATGCGGGCAAGGACCTCGCGGCGCAAACGGCCGAAGTGATCTTCGTCGCGCATCAGACGCTCGACGAAGCGAAGCATTTCTATCGCGACGTGAAAAGCCGGCTTGCGCGCTATGGACGCCGGCCTGAGCATCTGAAGATCATGCCCGGCATTTTCCCCGTGATAGGCAGGACGCAGCAGGAAGCGCAAGACAAGTTCGACGCGTTGCAGAACCTGATTCATCCGACGGTCGGATTGCAGTTGCTGTCGAACATGTCGGGTGGCGTCGATCTGTCGAAGTACGACGTCGACGGGCCTGTGCCTGAATTGCCGGAAACCAATGGCGGCAAGAGCCGTCAGCGACTGCTGCTCGACCTCGCGCGCCGCGACAACCTGACGATACGCCAGCTATATCTGCGCATCGCGGGCGCGCGCGGGCATCAGCAGGTGATCGGCACGCCGCAAAGCATCGCGGACCAGTTGCAGCAATGGTTCGAAGAGGAAGGCGCCGACGGCTTCAACATCATGTCGCCGTGGCTGCCGGGCGGGCTGAGCGAGTTCGCCGAACTGGTGGTGCCGGAGTTGCAGCGCCGCGGACTGTTTCGCACCGAATACGCGGGCCGCACGCTGCGCGATCATCTGGGACTGCCGCGCCCGGAGAATCAGTTCTCCACGCAGGCACAATCCGCGCAGGTTGCGCAGACGGCCTGACCGGTTGATCCACTCGCGACGGGGCGAAGCGGCTACAGACGCCCCGGTCGCGGATCAGCCACGAAGCCATCGCGATTGGGCATGCGAACCGACGCCAGCGAATGCGCATCGAGACGCGCGTCGTCGGGCACGATGCCGTTCTGGTTCAGAATCCACGCGCTCACCGCATAGACCTCATCGGCGCTGAGCGATTGCGGCGCGTTGTACGGCATCGCACGGCGGATGTAGTCGAAGAGCGTCGTCGCGTACGGCCAGTAGCTGCCTACGGTGCGCTTCGGATTCGCAGACGCAAGCGTGCCGCGTCCGCCAATCAGTTGATCGCCGATCAGCCCTTCTCCCTTCGCGCCGTGGCACGCGGCGCATTTGGCCGCGAAGACCTTGCCGCCCATCGCGACGTCGCCGCTGCCGGCGGGCAATCCGTGGCCATCGGGCGCGACGTCGATGTTCCATGCGGCGATGTCGGCATCGCTGACGGGCGTGCCGATCGCATCGGCGGATTTGCGCAGATCGGCATGCAACGCGGTCAACGAAGTCGAGCACGCAGCAAGCGACACGCAAAGCAAAGACGCCCGAAAAATGGACTTAAGCATTTTTCACGCTTCCATCGGCGCCGATGCGCCACTGGTGAATGCCGTTGTAGTGATAGGTCGAGTTCAGTCCGCGCGCCTGCACGAGTGCCTCGCGCGTCGGCTGCACATAACCGGTCGAATCCGTGGCGCGCGACAGAATCGCTGCTGGTTCGCCGTTCCAGACCCAGCCCGACTGAAAGCGCGTCAATGCGCGATCGCGCGGCGTGTCGTCGAGCGTCGCGTCCTGCCAGGTCTTTCCGCCATCCGTCGAGACTTCGACCCGGCGAATCGCGCCGCGCCCCGACCACGCGATACCGACAATCGGATAAAAGCCGTGCACCGTCAGCTTTTGCCCCGACGACGGCCGCGTAATCACCGACTTCGCGTCCATCTCGAACACGAACTGCCGCGCGCTTCCATCCGGCAGCAGCCCCGTGTATTTCGATGTTTCCTCGCGCGTTTCCAGCGGCGCATCGACGATCTTCAGACGCCGCAGCCACTTCACGTTCGTATTGCCTTCGAAGCCCGGCACGAGCAGCCGCAACGGATAACCGTTCTCGGGCCGCAGACGTTCGCCGTTTTGCGCATAGACGACGAGCGCGCGGTCGAGAATGCGGTCGAGCGGCAGGCTGCGCGTCATCGCGGCGGCATCCGCGCCTTCAGCGAGCAGCCATTTCGGCGCACGTCCGTCCGTCGCTGCCGCAAGTCCGCCCGTCGCTTCGAGCAAGGTCGACAGACGCACGCCCGTCCATTCGCAACAGGACAGCAGCCCGTGCGTGATCTGCACAGGCAGGCCGCTCGGGCCTTTCCATTCGCTCCCCGTGTTGCCCGAGCATTCCAGGAAATGAATCCGCGACTCCGACGGCAGACGCAGCAGATCGTCCATCGTGAAGAGCTTCGGCTCGCGCACGAAGCCATGCACGACGAGCCGGTGTGCGTCGGGATCGATATCCGGCACGCCGGAATGATGACGCTCGTACACGAGCCCGTTCGGCGTGATCGTGCCGTGCAGGTCCGCGAGCGGCGTGAGCGACGAGGCCGCGCCCGGCATCGGCCAGGCGCGCGCCGCGCGGCGCACCACGTTCGCCTCGCGCGGCGACGGTTGGCCGTATGGATGGTCGAGAATCGGCGCGCCAGGCGTTTGCGTCCACGGATCGACGTTCAGCGGGCGCAGCAGCGTTGCGGCCTTCACGCCGGGCGCGGCCAGCGCGGACAGCGCCAGCCCGCCGAGCATCCGGCGACGGGTTCTGGATTCAGGAATCGGCGGATTGGACATGAGGGAACCGGGTGATGTGGGGCTGTGCATCGGGCTTGTTGCGACGCTGTGCGCCACCCAGCAGGCGCGTCGCGAAGAATTGCAGCGCCGAACACAGCAGCAGATAAACCAGACCGACGAACAGGAAGATCTGCACGGGATAGACCATCAGCCGGTTATTGATCTGGTTGGCGAGAAACGTGAACTCGGGCACGCCGACGATATACGCCAGCGACGTGTCCTTGATCAGCGACACCCACTGGTTCACGAACGACGGCGTCATGATGCGAACGGCCTGCGGCAACAGCACATAGCGCAACGCCTGCCAGCGCGTGAGACCTAGCGACAACGCCGCCTGCTCCTGCCCCGCGCGCACGGCGGCAATGCCCGCCTGCACCGAATGCGACAGATACGCGCCGCCGATCAGCGCCAGCGCGCAAACAACGGTTGCGAGTCCCGGCACGTCGATGTGCAGCAGCATCGGCATCAGGAAGAACGTCCAGAAGATCAGCATCAGGACGGGAATCGCGCGGAAAAAGCCGACGACGGCCGTGAGCACCAGATGCGCCGCGCCACGCGTCATCGACAGTGCAACGCCGCCCGCGAATCCGATCAAAGCTGATAACAGCGCCGACACAATCGACATCACCAGCGTCAACGCCGCCCCGCCGAGCGGGCCATTCGGGAACGTGCCGAGCAGCAGATAACGCAACGTCGGCAACCAGTCGATTGCGCTCATGCGTTGCCTCGCTGCCACGCGTGTGCGCTACGGCGCTTCCAGAGAATCAGCCCGACTTCGATCGCCGCGATGGTCGCGATATAGAGGACAGTCGCCGCGCCGAATGCCTGGAAGGTCTTGAACGTTTCCGTATCGACCTGCCGCGACGTGTATGACAGTTCCGCGAGACCGATCGCCATCGTCAGCGACGAGTTCTTCACGATGTTCATGTATTGCCCCGCAAGCGGCGGCGTTGCAATGCGGATCGCCTGCGGCAGGATCACGTAGCGAAACGTGCCGAACGGCGCGAGTCCCAACGCGGCGGCGGCCAGATACTGGCCGTCCTTGACGCCGCGCATTCCCGCGCGAAATTCTTCACCGACGAAGGTCGTCGCGTAACACGTCAAGCCGATCCAGCCTGCCACGAACTCGAACGGCGGCCATGCAAGGGTGAACGTCGACAAGGAAAGCGTATGCGGCGTGTTGAGCCATTCCATCCAGCTTTGCGGCAGCAGGGTCGCCGCGCCGAAGTACCAGAACAGCAGTTGCACGAGCAACGGCGAGTTGCGAAAAACGAGCACATACAGCGCAGCAATGCGCGTAACGAAGCCGTTACGCGCATTGCGCGCCATTGCAAGCGCGAAGCCCAGCAGCGTCGCCGACACGATCACGCATGCCGACAACAGCAAGGTCATCTCGAAGCCGTGCGCGAGCCACCCGACGTACTTCGGTTCCAGCCAGCCGTTCATACGTCGTTCAGCTCTTTTGCGGATCGCCGATCTTGAACAGACGCGGCAGCGGCGCGCGGCTGGACGGACCGAACCATTGGTCGTAGATCTTGCCCGCCGTGCCGTTCGCTTCGAGTCCCTTGAGCGTGTCATCGACCACGTTCAACAGACGCGTCTCGCCTTTCGGCACGCCCACGCCTTCATAGTCGTTGGAAATGGTGAACGGCGAAATTTCGTAGTTCGCCTTGTCCGGCACGTTCGCCAGCAGCGCGACGAGTTTCGGTCCGTCCTGCGTGATCGCCTGCACGTTGCCCGTACGCAGCGCGGCGAATGCGAACGGCGTGTCGTCATACGCGACGATGGTCGCGCCCGGGAATTGCGCACGCACCTGCTGCTCGTTCGTCGTGCCTTTATCCGCGCCGACGCGCAGGCTGTTCAATTGCTGCGGCGTTTTGAGCACGCCCTTCTTTGCGATGAATTGCGTGCCCGACGCGAAATACGGCGTGCTGAAATCGACTTCCTTCTTGCGCTCGTCGGTGATCGTGAAGTTCGCGAACACCAGATCGACCTTGCCCGACTTCAGGAAGGCAATGCGATTAGCGGGATTGGTCGGCTGGATTTCGAGCTTCACGCCGAGTTTGTCCGCGACGGCGCGCGCGTAATCGACATCGAGCCCGGCAATCTGATTGTTCTTCGGATCGACGAAGCCGAACGGCGGATTGCTGTCGAAGGTCGCGACGCGCAGCACGCCCGCCTTCTTGATGTCGTCGAGACGGTCGGCGTGCGCCGCGCTGGAGACGGCGAGCATCAACCCCATGATGACAGCGCCAGCGAATCGGATTTTCATAGCAAGACCTTCTGATAGTTATGCGTGTAGCGGCGTACAACGGCTCATCGCCCGTATCGATGATGAGCCGCGACTTTAGCAACGCCCGTGCGCGTGACGAACCAATAAATCGTCACGAGCAAAGCGGTACACGTCATATGCGCCGAGTCCGGCGCATTTCACTTTTCGGAAGATGCCTTTGCGGTTTTGAGCGCCCCCACGTCGCCGTCCCAGCCGCCGCCCAAGGCTTTCACGAGCATGACGGCGTTCTGCAACGCGGTGCTGCTGTAATCGAGCGCGATCTTGCGGTCCTGGACTTGCGTCAGTTGCGTATCGAGCACGTCGATGCGGCTCGACGTGCCCGCCGCGAAATTGCGCTGCTGGCTGGCCGCGAGTTCGCCGCTGCGCTGCGCGACATCGTTCGATGCCGCCGCCTGCCGCGTCGCGATCTGCACTGCGCTCAAGTAGTCTTCGACATCCTGGAACGCGCTCAGCACCGTCTGCCGGTAGGCGGCGACTTCCTGATCGTAGTTGGCGCGCGCGGCGCGCACCGACGCGCTCGTGGCGCCCGCGTCGAACACCGTTTGCGCAACGTCAAATCCCAGCGACCAGAAGCGCGTCGGCAGCGAGACGAGATGGGCGAGCGAGGTGCCGCTCCAGCCGCCATCCGCCGACAGCGTGATGGTCGGGAAATAGCCCGCCTTCGCCACACCGATCTTCGCGTTGTACTGCGCGACCGTGCGCTCGGCCTGCACGACATCCGGCCGGCGCTGCAACAACGCGGACGGCAGCGCAACGGGCAACGCGGGCAACCCGAAGCGATAATCCGCCTGCACCGGCAACGAGAACGCCGCAGGCGCTTCGCCGATCAGCACGGCAATCGCATGTTCATACTGACGGCGCGTGAGTTGCGCGCTCGCGATGCTTTCGTCGATAGCTTGCAGCGTGTTGTGTGCAGTGCGCACATCGTCATACGACGACACGCCATGCTTGTACTTCGCCTCCGTCAGCGCGAGCAGTTCGGCGTCGATGCGGCGTTCTTCATCGAGAATCGCGAGATCGGCGTCGGCGGCACGCACGGTGAAATAGTCGACGGCCAGCGTCGCGAGCACGCTCAGGCGTTCACCTGCCAGTTGCGCATCCGATGCCTGCGCGCTCGCCTCGCTCGCTTCGACGGACCGCCGCACGCTGCCCCACAGATCCGGCTCCCAGCTCGCCTCCAGTTGCGCCGACACGCTCTTCGACGCATAGCTGCTGACGGTTCCGCTCGACGACACCTGCGTGCTGCTGCCACTGCCCGAGCGCGTGCCCGAGCCTGCGAACGACACCGTCGGAAACAGGCTCGCGCGTGCCGACGCCACCTGGGCGCGCGCTGACCGGTACGCGGCATCGTACTGCGCGAGGGTCTGGTTCGCCTTCAATGCCCGCTCGCACAGATCGTCGAGCGTCTGATCGCCGAACATCGTCCACCAGCGGCTATCCAGTGATGCCGCGGGATCGGGCTGCGCCTGTTGCCAGACGCCGCTCGCATCGGGGCTGTTCATTTCCTTGAATGTCGCGGGCACGGCAACGTCCGGCTTTTTATAGTCGGGCCCGATTGCGCAGCCCGCGCACAGCGTGGCAATGGCAACAGCCACGATCGTTCGATGCACGCGCCGCATCGTGGGCGTTGCTTTGTCCATCATGATGGGGTTCCGTTACGTGAGGCGCGCCGGCCGTTGAAGCGGTCGAGCCAGAGATAGATCACGGGCGTCGTGAAGAGCGTCAGCAACTGGCTGACCATCAGGCCGCCGAGAATCGCGACGCCGAGCGGATGACGAAACTCATGCCCATAGCCCGAACTGACGATCAGCGGCACCGCGCCGAACAGCGCGGCGAGCGTCGTCATCATGATCGGCCGGAAGCGCGTGAGACACGCCTGATAGATCGAGTCTCCCGCGCTCGCGCCCTGTTCGCGTTCATACGTGACCGCGAAATCGACCATCATGATTGCGTTCTTCTTCACGATGCCGATCAGCAACACGATGCCGATCAGCGCGATGATCGTCAGTTCGTAGCCGCAGATGTAGAGCGCGATCAGCGCGCCGAGGCCTGCTGAAGGCAGTGTCGAGAGAATCGTCAGCGGATGAATGAGGTTCTCGTACAGAATGCCGAGCGCGATATACACGGCAATCAACGCACCGATGATCAGCAGCACTTCGCTGCCGCCCGACTGCTGCATCATCGCGCCTTGCCCCGCGAACGCCGGCAAAATCGTATTCGGCAGATTCAGCGACGCCACGGCCGCCTTGATGGCCGCATTCGCATCGCTCATCGTCACGCCTTCGCGCAGGTTGTACGACAGCGTGACAGCGGGAAACTGGTTGTCGTGCGCGATCGTGACGGGCGCGTGCGACAGCGTGCGTGTGGCTAGCGCGGACAAAGGCACGAGGGTTGCGCTCGTCGAAGAAGATGTACTGCTTGTCGCGTTCGATGCTGGCACATAAAGGGTGTCCAGCGTCTTCGGGTCTTCCCAGTACTGCGGCGCAACCTCCATCACCACGTGATACTGGTTCGCTGGGCCGTACACCGTCGCAATCTGGCGCTGGCTGAACGCGTCGTTCAATGCATCGTCGACGGCTTCGAACGGCACGCCCATGCGCGCCGCCGCGTCGCGATTCACCTGCAGCATCATCGAAAGACTCGCGCTTTGCACGTCGGCGTTCACGTCCCGCAGTTGCGGCAATGCACGCAGCTTCGCTTCGATGCGCGGCAACCACGTATCCAGTTCGTCCTGGTTCTCCGCCGTCACCGCGTACTGAAACTGCGCCGAGCTTTGCCGCGCGCCGAACATCAGATCCTGCGCGGATTGCATCAACAGCCGCACGCCGGGAATGTCAGCTGTGCGATGACTCAGATCCGCGATCACCTGATTCGCGTTGTGCTTGCGTTCTGACAGCGGCTTGAGCGTGATGAACATCATGCTGTTGCTGACGGCATTGCGCCCGCCGACATAGCCCGACACCGATTGCACATCCGGGTTCTGCAGGATGCGCCTGTTGATCTCGTCGAACTTCTGCTTCATCGCCTGAAATGAAATGCTCTGCGACGCCTGCACGTTGCCCATCAGCCGCCCCGTGTCCTCGATCGGGAAAAAGCCTTTCGGCATCACGGCCACCATGCCGACATTGGCGAACAGCAGGAACACGGTGACGGCGAGCATCGACTTCGGATGACGCAGCGCCCAGCGCAAACTGCGCCCGTAAGCGCGTTCGACTCGCGGCCCCAGCGCTCCTTCATTCTGCTTGTGCGGCACGTGGCGCAACAGCAGACGCCCGAGCGTCGGCGCAAGCGTCAGCGAAATCACCATCGAAATCAGGATCGCAATCGCGAGCGACACCGAGAACTCGCGGAACAACCGCCCAACCAGTCCGCTCATCATGATGAGCGGCAGAAACACGACCACTAGCGACACGCTGATCGTCAGCACCGTGAAACCGACTTCGCGCGTGCCGTCGAGCGCGGCGGCAAGCGGCGACTTGCCCTGATCGAGATGCCGCATGATGTTTTCGACGACGACGATCGCGTCGTCGACCACGAAGCCCGTCGATATGGTCAGCGCCATCAGCGTCAGGTTGTTCAGGCTGTAGCCGAGGAAGTACATCGCGGTGAAGGTGCCCGCGAGCGCGAGCGGCACCGTGATCGCCGGAATCAGCGTGCTGCGCCAGTCGCGAAAGAACGCGTAGGAAACAGCCGTCACCAGCAGCACGGCCGCCAGCAGCGAGACTTCGACGTCGAATACCGATGAGCGGATCGTCTGCGTGCCGTCCAGCACGACGTTCAGCTTCACCGTCGACGGCAGACTCGCGGCGAGTTGCGGCAGCGTGGCGCGAATCGCGTCGACGGTCTTGATCACGTTCGCATTCGGCTGCTTCGACACGATCAGCAGCACCGCCGGCTTGCCGTTCGCGAGGCCGTAATTGCGCAGGTCTTCCGTCGACTTCACCACTTGCGCGACGTCGGTGACGTGCACCACCGTGCCGTCGAGCGTGCGGATCACGAGCGGCTTGTAGTCGGCGGGTTCCATCAGCTGATCGTTCGCGCCCAGCACATAGTGCTCGCCGTTCATGCTGACGGCGCCCTTCGGCAGATCGACGCTCGCGTTGGCCAACGCGGTGCGGACGGAGTCGAGCGCGATGCCGTAGTGGCTCAACTGATCGGGATTCAGTTCGACGCGCACGGCCGGCAACGCGCCGCCGCCCACGGTCACATCGCCGACGCCTTGCACCTGCAGCAGCTTCTGTTGCAGCACCGAAGAAGCATAGTCGTACATCTGCCCGACGCCGACCGTATCCGACGTCAGCCCGACGATCATCACGGGCGCGGCAGCGGGATTCATCTTGCGATAAGTCGGCGTTTGCGTGAGCGTCGTAGGCAGATTGCTGCGCGCGGCGTTGATGGCCGCCTGCACGTCGCGCGCGGCGCCGTCGATATCGCGGTTCAGATCGAACTGCAACACGATCTGCGACGAACCCGACGAGCTTTGCGACGTCATCTGCGTGAGACCCGCAATCGATCCGAAGGCGCGTTCGAGCGGCGCGGTCACGGTCTTGGCGACCGTATCGGGATTCGCGCCCGACAGCGTCGCGCTGACCATCACGACAGGAAAGTCCACCGACGGCAACGCCGCGACAGGCAGCAGCCTGAACGCGACGATGCCGAACAGCGCAAGACCAATCGCGAGGAGCATCGTGCCGACGGGACGGCGAATGAACGGAGCGGACAAATTCATGCTTTAGCTCGCGCTCGTATCGCCGGACGGCGTGATCGCGGCGCGCGTCGCGAGACGATGCAGCGCGAGGAAGATCACGGGCGTCGAGAACAATGTGAGCAGCTGGCTCACCACCAGCCCGCCGATGATCGCAATGCCGAGCGGCTGCCGCAATTCGTGGCCCATGCCCGTGCCGAGCGCGAGCGGCAGCGCCCCGAACAACGACGCGCAGGTCGTCATCAGGATGGGCCGGAAGCGCAGTTCGCACGCGCGGCGCATCGCATCGTGCGCGGTGAGGCCGAGCGTGCGCTCCTGTTCGAGCGCGAAGTCGACCATCATGATCGCGTTCTTCATCACGATGCCGACCAGCAGCACGATGCCGATCAGGCCGATGATGTCCAGTTCGCCGCCGCAGAACAACAGCGCCGCGAGCGCGCCGCATGCGGCGGAAGGCAGCGTCGACAGAATCGTCAGCGGATGGATGAGGCTTTCGTACAGGATGCCGAGCAGGATATACACGGCGATCAGCGCGCCGACCAGCAGCAAGGCTTCGTTGCCGAGCGACGTGCTGTAAAGCTGCGCCGCGCCTTCGAGGTTCATCTGCACGCTTGCGGGCGGGTTGAGCTTCGCTTCGATCGCTTCGATACGGTCGATGGCCGTGCCGAGCGTCACGCCATCGGCGAGATTGAACGACACATCCGCGTATGGAAACTGCGCCTGGCGTTGGATCGTCAGCGGCGCGGCGCCGACCGTCGCGCTGGCGATGCTCGACAGCGGAGAGAGTGAAGCCGACGTGCTGGTCGATGTCGTGGTCGACGAGGAAGACGAGGAAGACGAAGCACTGGTAGTACCCACATACAACCCGTCGAGCAACGCCAGCGGCGACTCGCCGACCAGCCGCACGTCCGCGCCCAACGTCACGTGATACTGGTTCACGTGCGTATAGATGGTCGAAATCTGCCGGTCGCCGAACGCGTCGTAGAGCGCGTTGTCGATGTCCTGCGCGGTGAGGCCAAGTCGCGACGCCGTCGCACGGTCGAAGTCGAACTTCAGCACATTGCCTTGTTGCTGCGCCTGGCTTTGCACGTCGGTGAACATCGGGTCGGCGCGTAGCGCAGCGAGCAAACGTTGCGTCCAGTCGTTGAGTTCGGTGCGATCAGTGGCCTGCACGCCGACGCGATAGCTGTTCGCGTTGATCTGATCGTCCAGCGTCAGGTCCTGCACGGGATGCAGATAGAGCTTGAGATCGGCACGTTGCGCCGCGTCTTGCGTGAGCCTTTGAATCACGGAGCGGCTCGAATCGCCATCTTTCAGGCTGATGAGCATGCGCCCCTGGTTGATGGTCGGATTGTTCTGGTCGATGCCGACGAACGACGACACATTCGCCACCGCACTATCGCTTGCGACACGGCCCGCCAATGTACGCGTCGACGACGCCATCCGCTCGAACGACGCACGCGGCGAACCCAGCGAGATCCCTTCGATCAGGCCCGTGTCCTGTTCCGGAAACAGGCCCTTCGGCAGCAGCACGAACAGCACGCACGTCAGCAGCGTGGTGATGGCGACGATCACGAGCACCGTCACGCGATGCACGAACGCCCAGTCGAGCGCACGCAGATAGCCGCGATTCAACCGCGCAAGCCAGTCCTTCGCATCAGCATCGCTATCGCTCGCGGCGTGATCGGCGCGCAGCATGCGGGCGGCCATCATCGGCGTGAGCGTCAGCGAGACCCACGCGGAAATCACGATCGCTATCGCCAGCGTCAAGGCAAACTCGCGGAACAACCGGCCGATCACATCGGGCATGAAGAACAGCGGAATCAGCACGGCAACCAGCGCCACCGAGATCGACAGAATCGTGAAGCCGATCTGCCGCGCGCCCTTCAACGCGGCGTTGAGCGGTGTCTCGCCGTTCTCGATGTGGCGCATCACGTTTTCGAGCATCACGATCGCATCGTCGACCACGAAACCCGTCGCCACCGTCAGCGCCATCAGCGTGAGGTTGTTGACGGAAAAACCGAGCGCGTAGATGCCCGCCACCGTGCCGACCAGCGCGAACGGCACCGTCACGGCGGGAATCAGCGTGAATTCGAGCCGCCGCAGAAACACGAACACGACCATCACGACGAGCGCAATCGCGGCGGCCAGTTCCATCTTCACGTCATGTACGGAAGCGCGGATGGTCTGCGTGCGGTCGCTGAGCACGCTGATCTTCACGGTCGCGGGCAACGACGCGCGCAGTTGCGGCAACAGCGCTTCGATCCGGTCCACGACTTCGATTACGTTCGCGCCCGGCTGCCGCTGCACATTGATGATGATCGCAGGCGTCGCGCCGCTCCATGCGGCCTGGCGCGGATTTTCAGCCGTCTCCGAAATCTTCGCGACATCGGCGAGACGCACGGGTGCGCCGTTGCGATACGAGAGCACGAGATCCTGGTAATCGGTAGCGGACGTGAGTTGATCGTTCGCGTCGATCGTGAAAGCCTGCAACGGACCGTCGATCGTGCCTTTCGCGCTGTTCACGTTGGCGTCGCCGACTGCTGTGCGCACATCTTCGAGCGACAGACCCATCGCGTTCAAAGCGCGCGTGTCGGTCTGCACGCGCACGGCAGGCCGCGCGCCGCCCGACAGCGTGACGAGCCCGACGCCCGACACCTGCGAGAGCTTCTGCGCAATGCGCGTATCGGTGAGGTCTTCGACACGCGTGAGCGGCAACGCATCGGACGTGACGGCGAGCGTGAGCACGGCCGTATCGGCGGGATTGACCTTGCTGTAGACGGGCGGATACGGCAGATTCGTCGGCAGCGTGCTGTTCGCGCTGTTGATCGCGGCCTGCACTTCCTGCTCGGCTTCGTCGAGATTCGTCGAGGTCTGGAACTGCAGCGTGACGAGCGACACGCCGAGCGAACTCGTCGAATTCATGCGCTTGAGTCCCGCCATCTGCCCGAACTGCTTTTCGAGCGGCGCGGTGACGGAAGTGCTGATCACATCGGGCGATGCACCCGGATACTGCGTGTAGACCTGAATCGTCGGATAGTCGATTTCAGGCAGCGCGGAAACGGGCATCAGCCGGTAAGCGATCAGGCCGATCAGCAGCAGGGCAAGCGTCATCAGGCCCGTCGCGACAGGACGGCGGATGAACGGGCGGGAAATATCCATCGGTATCTTTGGGTCCGGAAGCGCGCGTCAGGGGTGAACGATCATCACGGCGCTGCCGTCGTCGAGCTTGTCCGCGCCGTCCAGCACGATCGTGTCGCCTGCCTTCAGGTCGCCTTGCCCGATCACGGTCGCGTCGTTGTAGGCGACGCCCGCCGTCACGCGGTGCAGCGCGACTTTGCCTTGGCCCCGCTTCGCATCGGCGGCGGCGAGCGTCAGCACGAAATCGCCCGATGCGCCGTGCTGGATCGCGACCGTCGGCACCGTCAACGCGTCGTGCAAGGTGCCGACCGTCATCCGTACGTTGACGAAGCGGTTCGGAAACAGCCGGCCGTCGCGGTTCGGCGCGCTCGCCTTCAGCTTGACCGTGCCCGTCGTGGTGTCGGCCTGGTTGTCGATGGCGGCAAGCGTCGCGTGGTCGAGCACGGTGCGCTTGTCGCGCGCGAAAATCTCGACGGCCAATGCGCCCTTGTCGTGGAACGCATCGACCACGTCGCCCATCTTGTCTTCGGGCAGCGCGTAGACGACGGTGGTCGGCGAGTCGCTGGTGATGGTCGCGATGCCCGTCGTGTCGCTCGTCGTCACGTAGTTGCCGGCGTCGGTGGACAGCAGGCCGATCGTGCCGTCCATCGGCGCGACGATTTCGCAGTAGCCGACCTGCACGCGCAGATTCGCGACGCTGCCCTGATCCGCCTTGACGGTGCCTTGATACTGACGCAGCGTCGCGCGCTGCGTATCGAGCGTCTGATGCGAAATGGAGCCACCGTCGATCAGGCTTTCGTAACGCGTCAGGTCAGCGCGCGCATTGGCGAGCAGCGCTTCATCGTGTTCGAGCGTGCCTTGCGCCTCGAGCAACTGGGCGCGCAGCGCGCGTGAATCGATCCGCGCAATCGGCTGGCCCGCTTTCACACGCTGGCCTTCTTTCACGAGCATCGCTTCGAGCGTGCCGTTGACCTGCGTTTTCACGGTGACAGTGGCGCGTGGCGTGACGGTGCCGAGCGCATCGAGTTGCAGCGGCACATCAGCGCGCGTCACGCTGCCGACGGTGACGGGCGTGACTTGCGCCACGGGATGCGGCGGCTTGTGAAGCGCGGCGAACGCCTGCCAGACGATAACGCCGGCAGCCACGATGCCTGCGGCGATCAACACACGACGGATTGGACGATTGAATTTCACGCGAAGATTTGTCGGCACTCGGGCCGCTCAACGTTTGCCACAAGGAATAAAAGAACGACGCCACGCGGGCGTCGCCGGAAAGCAGCGCCGCGCCTCACGGGAGGACGGGCGGCTGCTCAGGAGATGGAGGGGAATGTAGCAACGGGAAAGCGCGCCCAGGTTTAGCGCGCTTAGTGGATGTTTCTGCGTGTTACGGTTGCGCGGCGACGCGCGTGGGCTGCTGTGCCTGCTGCGCGTACGGCGCATCGGCGGAACGCGGCGTGTCGCCCGTTCGCTCGATCCAGCCGCCGCCAAGATACTGATACAGATCGACGAGGTTGGTCAGGCGATTTAACGATGCCGTAATCAGCGACTGCTGCGCCGAATAGAGATCGGTCTGTGCCGTCAGCACGTTCAGGTAACTGTCCACGCCCTGGCGATAACGCAGATCCGACAGATCATAGCGACGCTGCTGCGACTCGACGTTCTCCTGCAGCGCCTTGATCTGCCGGTCGTAGGTGCCGCGCGCCGCCAGCCCGTCTGAGACTTCGCGGAACGCCGTCTGGATCGCCTTTTCATACTGTGCGACAGCGACGTTCTTTTCGAGCTTCGCGAGATCCAGATTCGCGCGATTCTCGCCGCCCTTGAAGATCGGCACGGAGATCGTCGGCCCGAAGCTCCATGCGAGTTGCCCCGGCTTGAAGAGCGTGCCGAGGCTCGCGCTCGCCGTGCCGAAGTCGCCCGTCAGCGAAATGCTCGGGAAGAACGCCGCGCGCGCCGCGCCGATATTCGCGTTCGCGCCGATCAACGTCGCTTCGGCTTCCATGATGTCGGGGCGACGCGTCAGCAATTCGGACGGCACGCCCGCAGGGATATCCGCAAGCAGTTGCTGGCTGGCGAGCGGCAAACCTTGCGGCAGATCGGCAGGCAGCGGCGCACCGACCAGCAGCACCAACGCGTTCTCCGCCTGCGCGCGCGAGCGCTGCTGGCTTTCGTAGTTCGCCTGCGCCTGCTGCATCGTGCCTGCCGCTTCGCGCAGATCGAGTTCGGAGCCCGTGCCCGTGTCGTACTGGAGCTTGGTCAGTTCGTACGAGCGGCGCGCCGTGTCGTACGTATTCTTCGTGCTTGCCAGCATTTCGTCGTAGGCGACGAGCGTCAGGTATTGATCGGCGACTTGCGACACCAGCAGGATTTCTTCCGCCTTGCGCGCCTGTGCGGTCGAGAAGTACGTCTGCAACGTCTGCTCGGTCAGGCTGCGCACCTTGCCGAAGAAGTCGAGTTCCCACGACGCGCTCGCCGCTACCTGGTACTCCGCGCCCACCGTCGCCCTGCCGACGTACGACAGGTCCTTCGGCGTGCGGCTGCGCGTGCCCGTGCCATCGACGGAAAGCGACGGCATCAGATCGGCGCGTTGAATGCGGTATTGCGCACGCGCTTCTTCGACCTTGAGCGCCGACACGCGCAAGTCGCGGTTGTTCTGCAACGCGAGTTCGATCAGCCGTTGCAGACGCGGATCGACGAAGAACTCGCGCCAGCCGATGTCGGTAGCAGCGTGGTCGCTTGCGGTGCGCGTCGCCGCACCTTTAGCGGGCTGGTTGTCGTAGACGCCGCCTTGCGGGAAGGTCGCCGCCACAGGCGCAGCCGGACGCTCATACGTCGGCGCGAGCGTGCAGCCCGTCGCGAAGAGCGCGGCGGCGAGCGTCGTCAGTAGTGTTCTGTTCATATGCTTGTCCTTACTGGGCCGTTTCTTCTTCGACGTCGTGTTCGGTGCTGAGCGGCGCCGCGCCATCGCGCGAGAACTTCTCGCGGATCACGACGTAGAACATCGGGATCATGAAAACGGCGAGGAACGTGGCCGTCAGCATCCCGCCGATCACGCCCGTGCCGATGGCGTGCTGGCTCGACGAACCGGCGCCGTTGCTGATGGCGAGCGGCAGCACGCCGAGCACGAACGCCAGCGACGTCATCAGGATCGGGCGCAGCCGCAGACGCGCCGCTTCAAGCGCGGCCTGCACGGCCGTCATGCCTTCCTTGATCTGCAATTCGCGCGCGAACTCGACAATCAGAATCGCGTTCTTCGCGGACAAACCCACCGTGGTCAGCAAGCCGACCTGGAAGAACACGTCGTTCTCCAGCCCGCGCATCGTGACGGCGAGCAGCGCGCCGATCACGCCGAGCGGCACGACGAGAATCACCGCGAACGGAATCGACCAGCTTTCGTACAACGCGGCGAGACACAGGAACACGACGAGGATCGAGATGCCGTACAGAACCGGCGCCTGCGAGCCCGACTGGCGCTCCTGGAACGACAGTCCCGTCCATTCGTAGCCGATGCCTTGCGGCAGCTTCGCGGCGAGCGCTTCCATCGCGGACATCGCCTGGCCCGTGCTCTTGCCTGCGGACGCCTGCCCCTGGATTTCGACCGACGAGATGCCGTTGTAGCGTTCGAGCTTCGGCGAGCCGTAGGTCCAGTGTCCCGACGCCACCGACGTCAGCGGCATCATCGACCCGGAACTGCCGCGCACGTACCACTTGCTCATGTCCTCGGGCGTCATGCGGAACGGCGCGTCGCCTTGCAGATAGACCTTCTTGATCCGCCCATCGGTATCGAGGAAGTTGTTCACGTACGCCGATGCCCACGCAATCGAGAACGTCTGGTCGATGTCCGACACGGTGACGCCGAGCGCCTGCGCTTTCTCGCGGTCGATATCGACCTTGAACTGCGGCGTATCGGACAGCCCGTTCGGACGCACCAGTGCCAGCGACGGATCTTTCGCGGCCATGCCGAGCAGCTGGTTGCGCGCGGCCATCAGCGCGTCGTGGCCGACGCCGGCGTTGTCGGTCAGTTCGAAGTCGAAGCCGGATGCCGTGCCGAGTTCGGGAATCGACGGCGGGTTCACGGCCAGCACGGTCGCGTCCTTGTACGACGCGTAGTGCCCGAACACGCGGCCCACCAGCGCCTGCACTTTCTGGTTCGCATGCTGACGTTGCGAGTAGTCCTTCATCCGCACGAACGCGATACCCGCGTTCTGTCCGCGACCCGCGAAGCTGAAGCCGTTCACGGTAAATACCGAGTCGACGATGTCTTTTTCGTCGTGAAGCAGATAGTCGGTGACGTTCTTCAGCGTGCGTGCCGTGGTCTCCTGCGTCGATCCTGGCGGCGTCTGCACGAGCACGAACATCGTGCCCTGATCTTCATCGGGCAGGAACGACTTCGGCAGACGCATGAACAGGAAACCTACCCCGACGATCACCGCGAGATACAGCACGAGCCAGCGTCCCGAGCGGCGGATCACGTGCTGCACGCCCGAGTGATACTTGTCGCGGCCGTTGTCGAACGTGCGGTTGAACCAGCCGAAGAAGCCCGTCTTCGTGCCGTGATGCCCCTTCGGGATCGGCTTGAGGATCGTCGCGCACAGTGCGGGCGTGAGTACCAGCGCAACGAGCACGGACAGCACCATCGCCGCCACGATCGTCAGCGAGAACTGACGGTAGATCGCGCCAACCGATCCGCCCGAGAACGCAACAGGCACGAACACCGCCGACAGCACCAGCGCCACGCCGACCAGCGCGCCCGTGATCTGGCCCATCGCCTTGCGCGTGGCTTCTCTTGGCGATAGCCCTTCCTCGGACATCACCCGCTCGACGTTTTCGACCACCACGATCGCGTCGTCCACGAGCAGGCCGATGGCGAGCACGAGACCGAACATCGACAGCGTATTGATCGAGAAGCCCGCCGCGCTCATGATCGCGAATGTGCCGAGCAACACGACGGGCACGGCAATCGTCGGGATCAGCGTCGCACGCAGGTTCTGCAGGAACAGATACATCACGAGGAACACCAGCACGATGCCTTCCAGCAGCGTCTTGACGACTTCCTCGATCGACATCTTCACGAACGGCGTCGTGTCGTACGGATACTGCACGACGAGACCATGCGGGAAGTTCTTCGACAATGCATCGATCTTCGCGCGCACCAGCTTCGCCGTCTGCAGCGCGTTCGCGCCCGTTGCGAGCTGGATGCCGAAGCCCGCTGTCGGCTGGCCGTTGTACTTGGTGTCGAAGTTATAGTTTTCGCCGCCCAGATCGATGCGCGCAACGTCCTTGATGCGCACCTGCGAGCCGTCCTGATTGACCTTCAGCAGCACGTTGCCGAACTGTTCCTGGGTTTGCAGCAGAGTGGCCTGCGTGATCGTCGCCTGCAATACCTGGCCGGGCACGGAAGGCGTGCCGCCGAGCGAACCTGCTGCGACCTGCACGTTCTGATTCGTCAGCGCGGTCTCGACATCGACGGGCGTGAGGCTGTACTGGTTCAGCTTGTTCGCGTCGAGCCAGACGCGCATTGCAAATTGCGAGCCGAACAGCTGCACGGTGCCGACACCGTCGACGCGGCTCACGGGGTCTTCGACATGCGAAGCCACATAGTTCGCGAGGTCGTAGCGGTCCATGCTGCCGTCCGTCGAGACGAACGCCATCACCAGCAGGAAGCTGCTGCTCGACTTCGTCACCTTGGTGCCCTGCTGCTGCACGCTTTCGGGCAGCAGCGGCGTCGCGAGTTGCAGCTTGTTCTGCACCTGCACCTGTGCGATGTCGGGATTGGTGCCCGCTGCGAAGGTCAGCGTGATCGTCGCGTTGCCGGAGTCGTCGCTCGATGACGACATGTAGAGCAAATGGTCGAGACCGCTCATCTGCTGCTCGATCACCTGCGTGACGGTGTTTTCCACCGTTTTCGCCGATGCGCCCGGATACGTCGCGCTGATCTGCACCGCGGGCGGGGCGATGGTCGGATACTGCGCGATAGGCAGATTGAAGATCGAAGCGATGCCCGCGAGCATCAGAATGATTGCGATGACCCACGCAAAGATGGGCCTGTCGATAAAAAACTTTGCCATTGAATGCGTCCTCGTTACTGCGCGCTGTGCGCGTCGGACGCGGGCGCTGCGGCTGCTGTCTGCGCGGCGGCATCGGCTTCAGGCAGTTGTGCGTCGACCGTTTTCACCGTCATGCCGGGGCGCACCTTGTCGACGCCTTGCACGATCACGCGGTCGCCCGTTTGCAGGCCGCTCTCGACCACCCAGTTCGCGCCATACGTGCCGGACGTCACCAGTTGCCGCGTCGCGACCTTGCCGTCCGCGCCGACGACGAGCGCGGTCGGATCGCCCTTCTGGTCGTGCGTGACGCCCTGTTGCGGGACGACGTACGCCTGCTCGTTGATGCCTTCCTCGATCTTCGCGCGCACGTACATGCCCGGCAGCAACACGCGCTGCGCGTTGTCGAACAGCGCGCGCACGGTGACGGAGCCTGTGGTCTGGTCGACGGTCACGTCGGAGAATTCGAGCTTGCCCGTGCCGCCATACGGACGGCCGTCTTCGAGGATCAGCGTGACCTTCGCCGCGTTCGGGCCGCTCGTCTTGAGGCGCCCTTCCTGCGCGTCGCGGCGCAACTTGAGGCCGACGAGACTCGATTGCGTGAGGTCCACGTAGACGGGATCGAGCTGTTGCACCGTGGCGAGCAGCGTCGCCGCGCTCGACTGCACGTACGCGCCTTCCGTCACCGACGACTTGCCGATGCGCCCCGAAATCGGCGAGGTCACGTCGGTATAGCCGAGGTTGATCTGCGCCGTTTCGACGGCGGCCTTGCCGGCTGCGACATCGGCGGCGGCCTGGCCTTCCGAGGCGACGGCGTTGTCGTAGTCCTGTTTGCTGATCGCGTTCGCAGCGACCAGCACCTTGTAGCGCTCGGCTTCCGCATGCGTCGACACCAGCGTGGCCTGCGCCTTCGCGAGCGTCGCCTTCGCGCTGTTGAGCGAGGCGAGGTACGGCGCGGGATCGATCTTGTAGAGCGTCTGCCCCGCCTTGACTTCGCTGCCTTCCGTGAAGGCGCGCTTCAGCACGATGCCGTCGACACGCGCGCGCACTTCGGCGACGAGATGCGCGCTCACGCGGCCCGGCAGTTCGACGGTCACGGGCACGCCCGTCGGGTTGACGCTGACGACGCCGACTTCAGGCGTCTGTTGAGGCGGCGCTGCGGGCTTGTCGCTGCACGCGGCGAAAAACGGAATGATGGCGGAAATCGCAGCCGTGGCCGCGAGCAAACGAAAGTTACGGTTCTTTAATAGCGCTGGCATCGTACAAACTTGTTTGAATTGAACGGGGCCGGCGCGCAACGAGTGTTGATCCAACACGCACCGACACGATAAGGTCGTGACGATAGGGGTTGTTCGCCTTTCCCGGGTTACAGCCACCAGGCTGCCGTAAGACTTGTTAAGCCAATGCCGCGTCGCGCCGACTACGATGGCCGCGTGATTCACACGGTCGCTGCGCGGATTGGGGTGCGCGGCGCCGAACGGCAGGAGAAAGGCACCCGTCATGGGACGAACGAAGCAACAGGCGCTCGACACGCGGGCAAAGATCATCGACGCCGCCGAGCGCGTGTTCTTCGTGCGTGGCTTTGCGCGCGCCGCGCTGGAAGACATTGCGTCGGAAGCGGGCGTCACGCGCGGCGCCGTCTACGGTCACTTCCGGAACAAGGAGGCCGTGTTTCAGGCGATCTACGAGTGCGCGGACATGCCGCTCGATCCATTCGTCGTACAGTCGTGCGAGCAGGACGCCGATCCGTTGCAGCATCTGCACGCGCAATTGCTTCAGCGACTGCGCGACGCGCTGCATCTGCGGCGCGCGCGGCGGCTGTACAGCATCGCGCTGACGAAGTGCGAAGTGACGGCGGAGACGGCGGCGTTTTACGAGCGTGTCGCGATGGCCGCGTTGCGCGCCGAAGCGCAGATCGACGCGGCGCTCAGGGCCGCATCGCTGCGCGGACAGTTGCCGCCCGACCTCGATACGCGCGCGGCCGCCGGCTTCATCCACGCGGCGCTGACCGGGTTTTTGCACAAACGTCTGTTGATGTCGGCCGAGCCGCGCGCCGACCTGGAAGCGGAGCAGACGCTTGCTTCGGCGCTGAAGTGCGTCGGCGGCGACATGGTGTTCGACGCCATTTCCACAAGCGCCCCGAGCCCGGCATAGGATCTCACGAGCAAAGCGAATCGGCCATCTGATCAGATGCGGGTGTGTTACTAAGAATCAGTAAGAATTAAAAGACAGGTACACAACGAGTGTTTGATCGGTGATCGATCTGTATATTGGATGACAGATTAATCTGAAACAACCCAACTAAATCTTACAGGGTAAATCCGCATTAAATAATATTCATCTCGAAAAAATCCTCGAATAGACTGGCTGCACACCTTATTTCAAGGTGTCTTGCAACCCACTATCGAGGCTCAATATGAAGAATCGAAAGAAGAATGCCGAATATCTCGGCACGCTGCTTGGTTAAAGCGGAAGCGGCGTAAGTGAAGCGGGGGTTCTGCTTTTCGGGGCATGCAACGAGCGGCAGAACCTTTAATCGTTCAATTCGTCCGTTTCGATAGATATGAAATCCATCAATATCAATCCCTCCCGTATTCGAGCATTTGGACGAGCGACGGAAACCCATTTCGTCGTCGTCACCAACCGGTCATTGAACGAGACGCTCTCGATTGAACAAAACGGTGGCTATTCGAGCTATCGAACGGTGTTATTCGAACACGGCCAGACATTCGCGGATCTCTTCAAAGACCAGATTCCACCGCGAGCGCATGTACTCGTTATATCGCCCGATGTATTCTTTCAATCGCCTCCGCAAAATATGCTCGGCGCACACCGGAAATTGCTCGCGATGGCGTGTAACTCGACTCCGACCGATATCGACGCAATCAGGCATTTTCTCGCCGTTATTGAAAACACCAATCCCGAGAAGCAGCAAGAACATATAGACCGCTTCTTTGATCTCGGAGAAAAGGCGGATTATCTTGAGTTTTCGGATGAAAAGAACGGTACGCTCGCCAGATTCAATCATCTGGACGAAAGCTATTTGTGGAGCGAGCAAGCCGGCACACTGGGCGACGGCGAGCAACAGTTAGCGCCATCCGGGGAGATCAGCGTCCTGCCGTTGCGCATTCAGGACTTCGAGGAGAACCTGCGACTCGACTTCAACGGCACGATTGCATTGAACGGAACGCCGATCCTGCACAACGGTACGCCCAGCTTCTTGCGCGCCGATCAGGCGCGCCTGCACGGGCTGTTAAGCAGCATGTCTCACGATGCTGTCATCGCAACGGTTGAAAACGGCGTGATCACCAGCGTGGGTGCGGATCGTGCTCCCGACAACCCTGCAGTCGCGGCATTGCAGGCCTTATTCGACGTGGATTCCCGCTACCGGATTCTTTGGGAAATCGGCTTTGGCATCAACACCGAAAGCCGGATCCTGCCAGGCAATCACGCGATGAACGAAACCTATGGCGGCACCGCCGGAGCGATTCACTTCGGCATCGGCTTGACTCCCTACACTCAGTACCACCTGGACATCATTTGCCCGAACACGACGGTCAAAACCAGTCATGGCGACTACCTGATCGGCGGCAAACCGTCATCCATCCACAGAACGCGCGGGGCCGGGTGTCCCTGCCTCGAATAACACGTCATATCAGTCAATGAAATCGTCCATATTGCGCGTGCTTCCTGTCGGGCTTGCGTTGGCGCCAGTCGGCATCCTGTTCGGGGTTCTCGCGGAACAAGCCCATTGGAGCGCAGCGGGGGTTTTTCTACTAAGTGCAATCGGCTTCACAGGAAGCGGGCAGTTCGCGTTCCTTGCGTTCTCCCAGCAAGGCGCTGCATCCACGGGGATGCTCGCTATTTTCCTCGTGATTTTAAGCATGAATCTGCGCTACATCCCCATGTCCCTTTCGGCCTCGCAGCCGCTAAAGATCTCCGCCCCGTGGAAACTCTTGCTCGCCCACTGTCTTGCCGACGAGTCATACGCGACTGAGCGAAACACCGATGATCTCAAGTCGCGCGTCGTCATACGCATGGGTATCTTTCTCTTCTGGATCGCCTCCACCGTCGCGGGCTGTGCTTTGGCCAGTTTTTTGCCGGATTCGGTGAGCAATGTTCTAACCGGGCTGACGTTCCCGGTCAGCGCGATTCTGTTTGCGCTGAGCTTCATGAACGTCATGCATTACGTTATCGACTCGCGAACGCGTTTGCGCGAATCGGGTACACGTTGCGTCATTGCTATCCTTATCTGCCTGTTGATTTCAGTCGCTCTGGTTGCGATATTCGGCGAGAAATATTTCTGGATACCCAGCATTTTATTGTGCTATCTGGTTCTGACCAAGTATGGGAAGCATCGTGTCAATGAATGAAGAAATACTGGCGGGCATTGCCATCCTGTTTGCCGTGAGCGTTATCGTTCGCATCGCACCGACGTTCTCAAACCTGAATCTGTCGGCGCAAGCGAGTTTCGATATCAAGAACATTCTGCCTATTGCGGTGCTCATCAACCTTCTTGTCTATTGCGTGGTCAGTGAACTGCATCACGACAGTATTGCAGCCGTAGCCGGATTTACAGTACTTGGCATGATGATCCTCTCGCAGCGAATCAATCTGCTGGTTATGGTCGTACTCGCATCCGTTACGTATATCGCAGCAGGGAACGGGTTCCACGGTTGACGGAAGGAAAACTGTTAGAGCCGCGTCGTTCAGGCAATGTCGGACCTGCGGGCTTGTAAGACTTGCTAAGTCGCCCGAACCGGGGCCGCGCAGCGTTGCGCTATAGTCATACGCACATCCGATACCTGGCGGCAACGACGCAGCCCCGCCCAACGCGGCAAAGCGCCGGCGCAGCCTGCTCACATCATGCCCGACACGCCCATCCAGGTGCTGCTCGTCGACGACGACGCCGACCTGCGCGACCTGCTTCGCAATTTCTTCCAGCAACGCGGCATCGAATTCTCGGTGCTGCACGATGCCACGCATCTCGCGCGCAGACTCGAGCGCGAGCGTCCGTCCATCATCGTGCTCGACCTGATGATGCCCGGCGTCGACGGACTCACGGCGCTCAAGCAGTTGCGCGCCAGCGGCGACACGATTCCCGTCGTCATGCTGACGGCGCGCGCCGATGGCGTGGACCGCGTGATCGGCCTCGAACTCGGCGCGGACGACTATCTCGGCAAGCCGTTCATGCCGCAGGAATTGCTCGCGCGCATTCATGCCGTGCTGCGCCGCCATCAGCTGCATCCCGAAGCGCCCGCCACCGAGCATCGCGAGGCGCTCGTGTTCGGCCGCTTCCGGTTGGACTTCGCATCGCGCACGCTCTTTCGCGACAACGAACCCGTCAAGCTGACGGGCAGCGAATATGCGCTGCTCGAAGTGTTCGCGCAGCATCCGATGGAAACGCTGTCGCGCACGCGCATCGTCGATCTGCTGCATGGGCCGGATTCGGAAGTGACGGAGCGCGGCATCGACGTGCCCGTGTGGCGGCTGCGGCGTCTGCTCGAGGACGATCCCGCTGCGCCGCGCCGCATCCAGACGATGCGCGGCATCGGCTATATGTTCGTGCCGGGCGAAGGCGGTGAAGTCGACGACGGCGGCGACGACAGCGAAGGCGACGACAGCGCATCGCAATGAAAAACCCGTTCAATACGCTGTTTGGCCGTCTCGCGACGCTGACGGTCGGTCTGATCGTGGCCGTGCACGTGACGTCGCTGTTCGTCGTCGATCGCGATCGCGGCCATATCGACGCCGAGCACGCGCGCCGCGACGTGCTGCTGGCCGTGCAGGCCAAGCACGACGGCGACGCAGCCGCTACGCACGTCGCGCAGACGCTCGGCATCGAATATGTCGCCGATGCCGATGTGATCCGCCTGGGCTGTCCGAACCAGTGCCAGGGCTCCGACGCGCCGTTCGAGCACGATCTGTTGCCGCGCCTGCCCGCAGACAGCCGCGTCGTGTTCGATCCGCACACGGGCTCGTTGTGGGTACGGTACGGCAACGAGCCGTACTGGCTCTTCATGCGCAATGCGAATCTGCCGGGCATGCGCTTTCTCGGCTCGTCGCTGGTGATGCTGGTGCTGGCCGTTTGCGCCGCGCTGCTGGCCGCGTGGCAGTTTCAGCGGCCGTTGCACCGGCTGGCGGACGCGGCGCGCGAGTTCAGGATCGGCCGGCGCGTGCCGCCCGTGACGGCGAGCGGTCCCGCTGAAATGCGCGCGCTGATCGGCGACTTCAACCAGATGATGCGCGAGCTCGCGCAGTCCGAGCAGGAGCGCGCCGTGATGCTGGCGGGCGTCGCGCACGATCTGCGCGCGCCGATCACGCGCATGCAGGTGCGCGCGGACCTGCTGCCCGACGCGGCGAATCGCAGCGGCTTCCTGCGCGATGCCGAGTCGCTGTCGCGCATCGTCACGCAGTTTCTCGACTATGCGCGCGATACGGCTGATCCGTCACCGCACGCGAACGTCGATGCGCATTGCCGCCGTCATTATGGCGACGGACTCGACGACGAAGCACTCGTGCGTCTGCATCTGAATGCGGGCGATGGCTTCAATCTGCCGCTCGTGGACCTCGACCGGATACTGTCGAACCTGATCGAAAATGCGATGAACTACGGCGAGCCGCCCGTCGAGATTTCGACGTCCGCGCATCACGGGGTCTACACGCTGATCGTTCGCGATCATGGCCCGGGCATTCCGCGCGAGCAACTCGAACGCGCGCTTCAGCCGTTCACACGGCTCGATCCGGCGCGCGGCGGCGACGCGCATTGCGGCCTCGGCCTCGCGATCGTGCGGCGGCTTACGCGCTACAACGGCGGACAGTTCGAATGCGATAACGCCCCCGATGGCGGGTTTCGCGTGACGCTGACGTTCGGGCGCGAAGCCTAGCGGCGCGTTTCTTGTCACGCAGCGTCGCAAACGAAATGCCGCCCACGACGGGCGGCATTTTCATGAATCAACGATGCGGCGCGAGCAGGATGCTCGAAATCACGCCTGTCGCGATCGCGGCGAGCACGAAGTCGCCATTGACCTGCACCCATTGATAACCCGACGGCGGCGGCTGAAGATCGTGCCCACGCCAGTCGTCGACGACATATTGCGGACCGCGATAGTCGGGCGGCAAGCGGTCGCCGCGATGCCAGTCGCGGTGCGGCACCGGACGATGCGATGCCTCGGCGCGGACCGGGCCGCCAGCGCGTTGCGGCCCACCGGGGCCACCAGGACCGCCGGGACCATCATCGGGACCACCGCGCTCGTCGGCAGCGGGATGGCGGCCCGGGCCGCCGTCATCGCCCGGCGCGTATTGCGCGAACGCCTGAGTTTGAGCAACGGCACACGAAGCAGCAAGCAACAATACAGATACGACTTTTTTCATCAAACACTCCCCCAAATAAAGTGAGAGTGTTTTCCGGCGCAACGATTCAAACGGCGTCCTTACTGTGTCTTACAGGCCGCTTTTAGCCTTGCTCCACAGGCAGTTCGAGACGCGCCAGCTCCGCGAAATATCGCGCGCCCGTCAGCAGGATATCGTCGTTGAAATCGTAGGTGGCGTTGTGCAAGGGCACGCCGCCCTTCTCCGCCGACTCACCATTGCCGATGAAGATAAAGTTGCCGGGAACGGCCTGCAGGAACGCGCCGAAGTCTTCGGAGATCATCATCGGCGGCACGTCGGCATCGACGTGTTCCGCGCCCGCGATATTGCGCGCCGCGCTCACCGCCACATCGACGCATTGCGCGGAGTTCACCGTCGGCGCGAACTCGTGCGTGTATTCGAAGGTGCAATCCGCACCATGTGCCCGGCAGATGCCTTCGCTCACTTCACGCATGCGCGTTTCGAGCAGCGTCTGCACTTCACGCGAGTAACTGCGCGTATCGCCCTTGATGACCACGTTCGACGGGATCACGTTTCTGAGTCCATCCGTTATGAACTCCGTGCAGGAGATCACCGCTTGAAGACCCGGATCGAGATTGCGTGACACGATGGTTTGCAGCGCGAGCACGATCTGCGATGCAACGACGATGGGATCGACGCCCATATGCGGACGCGCCGCATGCGTGCCGCGCCCCTTGATGTGAATGACGAAGTTGTCTTCGCTCGCCATGATGCCGCCGGCGCGCGTCGCAAATGTTCCTGCACGCATGCCGGGCATATTGTGCGCGCCGAAAATGGCGTCGACGGGAAAGCGCTCGAACAGTCCATCCGCCATCATCGCCTTCGCGCCGCGTCCGTGTTCTTCGGCGGGCTGGAAGATGAAGCGCACCGTGCCGTTGAAATCGCGTCGCTCGGCAAGCAGTCGCGCTGCGCCGAGAATCATCGACATATGCCCGTCGTGTCCGCAAGCATGCATCTTTCCCGGCGTACGCGAAGCATGCGTGCGCGCGGGCGCGTGCTCCGTGATGTTCAGCGCGTCCATGTCGGCACGCAGGCCGATTGCACGTTTGCCGCTGCCGACCGTCAGGTTCGCAACCAGCCCCGTTCCGCCGATGCCGCGATGCACGTCGAGCCCCAGAGTCGCAAGAATGTTCGCGACATAGTCGGACGTGTCGACCTCTTCGAAACCCGTCTCGGGATACTGATGCAGATGTTGGCGCCAGTTCTTCAGTTGTCCCTGCAGCGTGCTTTCCATTTCGGTTGTCCTTGTCGTTCGGGTTCGTGTGCGCCGGTTAGCGGACGCAGCTTGGCAGCCACGCCTGCTGACGCGCGGCCACGGCTTGCGCCGATTCGCCGACGAACTGCGCATAAGCTTCCGGCGCCGTCGCGCCTTCCGTGTTGATGACGAGCACGCGTGCGTGACGATCGAGGCCTGCCGCGCGCGCGCGTTCGCCATCTCGCATCAACGCGCAAAGGCCCGCAAAACCCGCCGCGCCCGATTCACCGGCGACAAGCGGCACATCGTCGCCCGCGCTCTTTGCCAGGCGGCGCATCGCGTCGACTGCGTCGTCGTCATCGATCAGCATGAAATCGTCGATGCATTGCTCCAGGATCTTCCACGCGAGCGGCGATGTTTCGCCGCAGGCGAGACCCGCCATCACGGAATCGACCGATCCCGTCGCTCGCGCTGCGTGTCCGGCAATGGCGCTCTGATACAGGCAGTCCGCCTGACGCGGTTCGACGACGATGAAACGCGGCCTTTGCGCGCCGCCGCGTTCCCAAAGATAGCTCGCGACACCCGCCGCAAGTCCGCCTACGCCGCCTTGCAAAAAGACATGCGTGAACGCCGGCGCATCCGCGGATTGCTCGATGATTTCAGCGGCAATCGTGCCGTAGCCTTGCATGACGTCGCGCGGAATGGCCTCGTAGCCGTCATACGATGTGTCCGAGACCACGTGCCAGCCGTTGTTCTTCGCGAGCGTCGCCGCGTGTTCGACCGATTCGTCGTAGTTGCCCGCAATGCGGACGATACGCGCGCCATACGCGGCAATCGCCTGTTCCCGCTCGGCGCTGACGTTCGCGTGCAGCACGATCACGCAATGGCAACCGATGCTCTGCGCAGCGGCCGCGAGCGCCTTGCCGTGATTGCCGTCCGTCGCGCTGATGACGGTGAGATTGGCGAGCATCCCGGCATAGCGGCCTTCGATAAGCGCCTGCGGTTCGATGTCGTGCGCGTGCCATAGACGCATGACGAGACGCATCAACGCGATCGGTGCGCCCAGCGCCTTGAAGCTGCCCAGCGGCGAGCGGAACGACTCGTCCTTGACGCACAGACCCGCGATGCCCAGTTGTGATGCCGCATCCGGCAGTTCCCACAATGGCGTGGCCTGCTGGCTGATGAGGTTCCAGACCGACAGCCATGCGCGGCTTTGATCCGCCGACTCGACATTGAGAATGGTCCGCAGCGTATCCGGGTAGGCGACGTGAATGGCGCGGGGATTGGAGATCAGCATCCGTTGTTGCTCCAGAAATCGGACCGCTTCGGCGGTCCGTTGATCAAAACTCGGCGTGCTTATGCGCAAAGCCCTGATGAAATGATATTGCGCAACACCATCAATAAAGTCTCGAAGTTTGGCGTTATCGTGCAAAAATATCTCTTACATAACGGCCCCGACGCGAAACCATGGCGACTCAACTCGACAACTTCGATCGCAAGCTTCTGATGGAAGTCCAGCGCGATGCGCAGATTCCCCAGACCGAACTCGGTGTGCGCGTCAATCTGTCGACGGCCGCCGTCAACCGCAGATTGCGCCGTCTCGCGGACGAAGGCGTGATCGACCGATACGCGGCGATCGTCGCGCCCGAGGAAGTGGATTACCCGCTGACCATCGTCGCGAACGTCGAAGTCGAGAGCGAGCAGATCGATCTGCTCGACGCAATGAAACGCACCTTCGCGCAGTGTCCGCAGATCCAGCAGTGCTACTACGTCGCGGGCGAATGGGACTTCGTGCTCGTCATGACGGTGCGCAACATGGACCAGTACACCGAACTCACGCGGCAACTCTTCTTTTCCAACAACAACGTCAAGCGCTTCAAGACGCTGGTGAGCATGAGCCGCGTGAAAGTGGGCCTGGGCGTGCCTGTCGATATCGTCGACGAATGACGCCTCACCGTACGACAGTGCGGTCGGTCCAGTTGCCCTGATCGAACTGCCGGACAGTGATCGCACCGTTACGGATATCGCCTTTGTCGTCGAACTGGATCGGCCCCGTCACGCCGTCGAGCTTCGCCGCGCGCAGCTTCGGCAGATAGGCTTTCGGATCCGTCGATCCCGCCGCCTGCATCGCATTCGCAATCGCGATCACCGCGTCGTACGCATACGGCGCGTATAACTGCACGGGCACGCCGAAGCGCTGTTCATAGCGTTTGAAGAACTCCGGCCCTTGCGGCATCTTGGCGGGCGGCACGCCTGCCAGCGTGCAGTACGTGTGGCTGCTCATCGACGCGCCCGCCAGCTTGATGAACTGCGGCGTGCACGCTTCATCGCCTGCAACGAACTTGACCTTCAGCCCGAGCTTCTGCGCCTGCTGCACGAATGCGGCGGCCTGCGTGTCGCCGCCCGTGAACGCGATACCGTCCGGTTGACGGCTCTTGATGGTCGTGAGTATCGCCATCCAGTTGGTCGTCTTGTCGGTGCCGTATTCGCGCGCGACCACGTTGCCGCCCGCCGCCTTGACGGCCTTTTCGACTTCGTCGGCAAGACCTTGCCCGTATGCCGTGCGGTCGTCGACGATCGCGATTTTGCGCGCGCCGAGATCGCGAACCAGATAGGTGCCGATCACCGTGCCTTGTCTCACGTCGTTGGCCACCATGCGGAACACGTTGGTGAAGCCTTGCTGCGTCAGTTTCGGATTGGTGGCGGACTCGGTGATCATCGGCACGCCCGCGTCCGAATAGATTTTCGATGCCGGAATCGACGTGCCCGAATTCGCGTGCCCGACGACGCCCGCCACGCCGTCGTCGATCAGCTTCTGCGCAACGGTTACGGCCGTTTTCGGATCGGCCGCATCGTCCTGCGAATCGAGGACGAACGTCACGCTCTGTCCATTGATGCGAATCTTGCGGCTGTTCAGATCCTCGATCGCGAGGCGTACGCCGTTCTCGTCGTCTTTGCCGATGTGCGACAGCTCGCCCGTCAAAGGCGATACCTGTCCGATCTTCACGGTGAGATCCGCATGCGCCGCAAGCGGCTGCAATGCCAGCGCGGTGAGCATCAGGAGCGATAGGGGTCGAAGTGTTTGCATGGTCGTCAGCTTGAAGAGTGGGCTCGCGCTCGGGGATGGAGGTTTTCGCCATCCGGTTTCGCCTTGGGCTGCTTTGCAAGGCTGTATCGATCGTATTCGCGCGCCCTGATCGCCAAAATTTGCAGCCCGCCCGTTCCCGCAAAATCCAGTCGATACAGCCGACGTTCGAGAGATTTTTTATCGCGCCGCCGCTTTTTGCCTGATTCCGCCCGAAGCATGCGCCCTCATTCTTCGCTAATTCCCCGCCGATACGATGCAGATCATTCGAAGTGCAGTCCGTCATCACCGATCCGAAACCATTTCGTCTGACGCATTCGTCTGAAGGAGAACATCATGTCGCTCGCAGCCATCATTCACGGCACGCCCATCTGGGTTTGGGTACTGCTCGCCTACCTGCTTTCGCGCGGGTTCAAGGCCATGAACAGCGGCACCGCGCCGCTTTCCCGCCTCGCCATCGTGCCGCTCGTCTTCACGGTCTGGGGCATTGCGCACCTGGTAACCGACCCGCTGACGGGTTGGGCCGATGCGATCGTCTGGGTAGTCGCCGCGCTGGTGGGCGTCGCGGCTGGCGTGTTCATGGCGAGCCGCACGCGCTTCATCGTCGATCCGATTGCGAACACCGTGATGCTGCCCGGTTCGATGCTGCCGCTGGCGCTGATCGTCATCACCTTCGCAACCAAGTTCTGGCTCGGCGTCGAATTGGCGACGGCAACCAGTCTCGCGTCGCTCGGCACGTATATGTTGATCAGTGCAGCCGTATCGGGCGCCGTCGCAGGCATGTTCGGTGGCCGCTTCCTGACCTACTGGCGAGCCATGAGCGCGCGCCGCATTCTCCGGACCTGTTCGCAGCAAGGCGCGTAAGCGAGGCACCAGCGGAAGCGGGCACGTCCGTTGCGACCCACGATTCCGACGAAATATCGCCAAACTTGTTACTCCCAGCGTCCGCTTTCCGGGTCCAGACTGTCTCACGGCAAGCAACGCGCGATGAACAACCACCGAAGCCGCGCCTCATCCCCGAGGCGCGGCAACGCGTTCAAATCAGGAGGTCGCAAGCGCCATGACTACATCGGACGAAAACGGAAGCAACAGCGGACAACGGGCGATGCGCACACCACCCGTCGTATCGCAGCAGGAATGGGAAACCGCGCGCGAGCAGTTGCTCGTGAAGGAAAAAGCCCACACGCGCGCCCGCGACGCGCTCGCCGCCGAGCGCCGCCGCATGCCGTGGATGGCCGTCGACAAGTCCTACGCATTCGAGGGACCATCGGGCAAGCTCAGTCTGGCCGATCTGTTCGACGGGCGGCGTCAACTGATCGTGTATCGCGCGTTCTATGAACCGGGCGTGTTCGGCTGGCCGGAGCATGCGTGCCGCGGCTGCTCGATGGTGGCCGACCAGGTCGCCCATGTCGCCCACCTGAACGCCCGCGATACGACGCTCGTATTCGTTTCGCGCGCGCCTCAAGCGGACATCGCCCGGTTGAAGGCGCGCATGGGCTGGCAGATCCCCTGGTTCACGATCACGGATAGCTTCGACACCGACTTCGGCGTCGGCGAATGGCACGGCACGAACGTGTTCTATCGCGACGGC
This sequence comes from Paraburkholderia largidicola, assembly GCF_013426895.1. Taxonomy (NCBI): domain Bacteria; kingdom Pseudomonadati; phylum Pseudomonadota; class Betaproteobacteria; order Burkholderiales; family Burkholderiaceae; genus Paraburkholderia; species Paraburkholderia largidicola. The sequence continues at coordinate 2,325,680 of NZ_AP023176.1, forward strand.
AACCGGATTTTCCGCACCTACTTCATCAACAATCGCGGCGACGAGCAGATGGGCGGCACGTGGAACTATCTCGACATCACACCGCTTGGCCGGCAAGAGGTCTGGGAAGATTCACCCGAAGGCTATCCGCAGACGCCGACCTACAAGTGGTGGAACTGGCACGACAGCTATGTCGACGACGCGCCGCCCGACAGGAAGTGGGTCGAGGTGTCGGATGCGGGCGAGGCGGCGTTCAGGAACAAGCCTCAGACGTGAGCGCCGGTGCAAGTCACCTGTCGATCTGTTTCACCGTGACCACTTCGGGCCCACGCGCCGCTTCGCCGTTGCGCAGCTTCACGCGCCAGCTTCCATATCCGGCAAACGGAAACTGCGCAAACGCGCTTTTGACGAGCCACGGTATGGGATGCAGCACATCGGCATTGCGGTCGCGGCTCGTCGCGATGACCTTGTAGACTTCCTTGCCGGTCGCGGCGTCGAAGAGGCGCAAGGTCATCGAATGCTGATACTCGCGCCCGAACAGCGAGAAGCCGGGCTTCGCGACGCCATTGCAGGCTGAATCCGCGCAGTCGCCCGCGATCACGCCGACGGCGGCCGGCCGCGTATCGTACGCGAGCGAGAGCATATAGCTGGCGCGCTCCGCCGATCGATCGACCAGCCCGTAATTGCCCAGTTCGCTGTGAATCAGCGCCTCGTACTGCTCGCGGGCGGCGCCCGTTTCCTGCGACGGCGTCTGCACGATCGCATAGGTGCGCTCGCCCTGCAGCACGACGGGCGTTCCCGACACCTGAACGTCCGTCGTCACGCCCGCGCATCCTGCGAGACCCGCCACGCTCGCGACAACGACAGCGGCACCACCTAGCGTCTTCTTCACGTTCTTCTCGCTTCGATCGAATACAGATTCATGTGCGCATGGCGCGCCCGGGTTATTCAGGCGTTCGTCTCATCGAGCGCGGGCAGCGTGATCGTGAACGCCGTGCCCTGCCCGAGCGCGCTTTCCACGTGCACGTCACCGCCGTGCCGCGTCACGACCGCCTTCACGAACGCCATGCCGAGCCCCGTCCCCGTGGCCTCGGGCCGTTCGACTTCGTGAAAGCGCTGAAACCGCTCGAACAGATGCGCCTGGTTTTCGGCCGACATCCCGTAGCCTTCGTCGCGGACCGTGCAGCGCACGCGCGCCGGCCATTCGCCCGACGCAGGCGTATCCTGCGCGACCGTGCACGTAATACGCGTTTCGGACGGACTATATTTCACCGCGTTGTTCAGAATATTGACGAGCGCGCGCGTCATCAGCGAGCGGTCCGCGTTGATCCAGTGGCCGTCGCCCTGTTCGTCGTACGCGGCTTCGAGGCGAATGTGCCTCGCTTGCGCCTGCGGCCACACTTCATCGCTTGCGTCGATCACGAGTTCGACGAGACTCACGGGTTCGAACGTATAAGCCTGCGATTCGGCGCGCGCCAGTTGCACGAAATCGTCGGCGAGCATCAAGGCCCGCTGCGCGTATCGCTCGACGCGGTTCAGCAATTCGCGCAGACGTTCGGAGTCGGGCGTGCGCGCGCGTTCGAGTTCGACGAGCGCGAGGATCGATGCCTGCGGCGAGCGCATATCGTGCGACAGCAGACGCAGCGCATCTTCACGCAGCCGTTCGGCCGCATGCACGGCCGTCACATCGACCAGGCCCGCAATCCATCCGGTCACCGCGCCTTGCGCATCGGTGCACTTCGCATAACGCAACAGATGATCGCGCTGGCTGCGATCGCGTACCTCGATGCCCCGCTCCATCATCTCCGTGAACGCGATGCGGCCGGGATCGAGCAGTGCGGGCCAATGCGCGCGTCCGAGCGCATCGGCCTCCGCGTGGGAACCGATCGCCTTCATGAACGCGAGTTCACCGAGCACGTGGCGCAGTTGCATGCCTTCGGGTGTCGCCGCGCCGAGCCGCTCGAAATACGTCTTCGCCGCGTGGTTCGCAATCAGCACGACACCGTGCACGTCGCTGACGAGAATCGGCTCCGGCACGCTATCGAGGCTGTTCCACACGAAGCGCTTCATGTCCTGCACGCGCCGCGCCGCCTGCGCCATCAGCGCCATCTGCTGGGCGAGCGCGTCGCCGCGAAATTCGCGGCTGCGTTGCGGCGCTTCGGGCAACAGATACGGCTCGTCAGCAAGGCGCTGCAGTTCCTTGCGCAGATACGACATCGTCATTTCGAGCCGCCGCCAGTTCCAGATCGGATAGACGGCAGCCAGTCCGACGATCGCGGGCACGGGCGACATCCACAGCCGCATGCCGTACAGCAGCGCCGCGCTGAGACCCAGCATCGATGCGCACAGCACGACCGTCATCAGCAGCGACCGCAGCGGCGACAGCACGAGCAGGCCCGCGAGCAGCACGCCGAGCGGCACCAGCGACACAGCGAACACCCACAGTCCGTTGACGGGATCGATGGCGCGGCCCGTCACGAGCGTATCGAGCACGTTCGCGTGAATGTAGACGCCGGGCAGCGGCCCGAGCCGGCCGGACACAGGCGTCGAGAACCTGTCGTAGAGTCCCGAGGCCGTCACGCCGATCAGCACGATCTTGCCGCGCAGCGAGTCGCGCGGCACCTCGCCCGCAAGGACGCTCGCGAACGACACCTTCGGATACGTCTGCGCGAGCGGGCTGAACGGAATCAGCACGCGTTCTTCGTCATTGCCCTTCATGGCGGTGCGGTCGGGCACTTCCGCGGCGGCGCTCGCGGAATGCGGCAGCCTCACCGCGCCGCCCTTGATCGCGCGCCATACGGGCACCATCAATTGCGGCCAGCGCATCTGCGCGTCGCCTTCGAACAGCGCGACACTGCGCACGATGCCGTCGGCATCCACTTCGAGATTGATGTGGCCGAGTCCCGCAGCGGCGCTCGCGAGCGGCTCGACCGGCTTGACGGCGACACGCTCGCCGTTGGCATCTTCGGGAGACAGGAGAATCGGCAGATACGTCGGCGTCGCGGCGATCGCGCGTGCCAGTTGCGCGTCGTCTGGCGCGGGCTCGGTGAACAGCACGTCGTAGACCACGGCCGCCGGCTGGGCCTTCGCGATTTCGTCGAGCAGTTGCGCATGCACGGCGCGCGGCCAGGGCCAACGGCCGAGCCGCGCAATGCTCGCATTGTCGATTTCGACGACGGCGATATCGGGCAGCACCGGTTGTGCACGCAAGCGCAGGAAGCCGTCGTAGACGAGATGATCGACGCTCGCCGTCAGCCTGCCGAGCGAGCCGGCCAGAATCACCAGAATGCCGAGGCAGCCGATGCACAGCCATTCGAACAGGAAGCGGCGCCCGACTGGCCGCCCAAGACGTATGCGCGGATCGAAACTCATGCGCGGGCCGCTGGTGGTCATCACCGTGCCAGTGTAAATGAGCGGATCGCGCTGCCCTTCTGGTAGAGCCGGCCGTTGTCGAACTGCTCGGCGATCACGGTCCAGTAGTAGACGCCCGGCGGCAGATCGGAGACCACGATCTGCCCCGCCGCGAGATCCGTGCGATCGACCAGCGGCTCGCGCAGATCGGCCGTCGTCGCCAGCACGAAGCGGAAGCGGGTCTCGACACCCGTGCGGCTCGCGAGCCAGCGGAACTCGAAGTCACGGCTGCCGGCACGCGGCCCGGCGGAGACATCGAGTCCAAACTGCCGGCGCTCGAACGCGTAGGTTTGCGGCAAGCCTTCGAGTCCCATGCCGTCGATCGATGCAATGCGCACGAAGTAGTTGCCGTCAGGCAAGTCGGCGAACGTTGCGTGCGGCAGGTTCACGCGCTGGTCGCGGATCAGGTCGAACAGATCGGCGTCACGCGCGATCTGCACGCGGTAAGCGCGGGCGTTCGCGGCGGGCACGAGATCGAAGGCGATCTCCTTGTCGTCCTGCACCTTGCCCGGGTCCGCGAGTGCGGGCGCGGGCAGCAAGGCCACCGGTGCGCCGACGCCGCCCGTCGAACGCGTGACACTGCCGAAATGCGCGCCAATCAGTTGCGTCGATGCCTGCAACGGCACGCCCGGTGCGCGCGGCGGCATGCGCGCCGCATCGACGCCGACCGCGCCGTCGAGCACGGCGACGGCGGTCGATTGTTCGTCGCCGTCGTAGCTCACGCGAAAGCGCGTGCCGCGCACGCCCGCCACCACGGACGGCGATCGGATCTGGAAGCGATCGTCCTTCTTCGTCGCGTGGTCGACCTCGCTGTCGACCTCGCCCCGCTTCAGGTCGATCACGCGATCTTTCGCGCCTGTCAGCACAGTCTGCCGCAGCGCGCCGATTGCGATCGTGCTGTCCTGCGGCACGGACACATGCGAGCCGTCATCGAGTTCCAGCGTGACGAAGCCGTTGTGACCCGTCTGCAGACGGTCGCCTTCGACGAGCACCATGCCAAGCGTGACGGGCGCGAACGGATTCTGCCTGAATGCATGTGAGGCTGGACCACTGACGGCGACCACGCGCGCCGACCGGGGCTCCTGCTTCAGCAGCGCGATGGGCAAACGCAACTGCACGCCGGGCTGAAGATGCAGCGGATCGGCGACATGATTCAGCTTGCGCAATACGGCCCAGTCGCGCGGATCGCGCAGATAGCGATCGGCGACGTCGTACAGCGTGTCGCCGGGCCGCGTCATGTAGATCGCCGTTGCCGGCGTTGCATGCGCATTGGATGACTGCGCGTTCGAGCTGGCAGGCAGCAGGCTCGACGCCGCGACCAGACACGCGATGATGCCGAAAGCGCGCCGCGCCGCCCACGATACAGCCACCGTCACGCATCCCCCTTTTCGATCCGTTCCAGCCGGTAGCCGTAGCCATAGATGGGAGTCAAGCGATAGCCGTGTTCAGGGCGCAGGCCGAGCTTGGCGCGCAGCATCGACACGTGGGTGTCCATGGTGCGCGATGGAATGTCGACGTCCTGACGCCAGATCGCTTCGAGAATATGCGCGCGCGACAGCGGCTGGCTCAGATGCCGGAAAAACAGCAGCGCGAGTTCGAACTCTTTTTGCGTCAGCGTGACGGGCGTGCCGCGCGCGACGACCTGTTTCGATCCCAGCTCGAACTCGAATTCCCCGAAGCTTTCTTTTGTCGCCATCTGGTTGAGTTGATAGGCGCGGCGCAGCAGCGATCGCACGCGGGCAAGCAGCACGCCCGTTGCAACGGGCTTCACGACGTAGTCGTCCGCGCCCTTGTTCAGCATCGATGCGATGTCCGTTTCGCGGCTGCGGCTCGTCATGAACAGCACGGGTAGACGATCGGACAGGCTCTGACGCACCCAGTGCAGCACCTCTTCGCCCGACATGTCGGGCACGTTCCAGTCGAGCACCAGCAGGTCGAAGGTCTGGCGGCGCAGATGCTTGACGAGCGCGCGGCCTTCGGCGAACGCATGGCAATCGTGGCCATCGACGGCCAGCGACTGGCAGACCAGATCGGCTTGCGCCACGTCATCGTCCAGGACTGCAATTCTCATAGATCCCCGCACGCGAAATCATTCATCGGGCCAACAGAGCAAGCGCGGCTGGGCTCGCTCCGTGGACAGGCCGGCGCGATCGCCATGCCGGCTGTCGCGCCTACGCTTGCGCGCCGTTCAAGGCCACCACGTCATCATCACCGTTATCTTTCGACCGCAGATGCGCGGTCAGCGCCGCCTCGAGATGAAGCCGCACGTGCTCCCAGGCAGCGTGCGCGTAGTCCGGCTCGCGCGCCGCCCACTCTTGCGCGAGGCCGAACACGCGGCGAACCGTCGATGCGCAATGCGTCAGCCCCGTATTGCCGCCTGCCGCGGAATCGCGCAGCCATTCGGCCAGCCACGGCATCTCGGACGCACACGAATCCGCATACGCCTCGGTGGCCGCGCGCGCGTGCGAATCGCTCGCAGGATCGAGTTCGATCCGCTGCGGATAGCCGCTGCGTTTGCGCGTGCGTTTGCCCGTCTTGAACGGAATCCGCGTGGTGCCTGGTCTGAAAAACATCCGATCCCTCGATATGCAACGACGATTCAGATCCACTGCGCCGACTTACCCCGTTTGCCCGCGAATCGCCATCCGGCATCAACGTTTTTCAACAATTGAGAGGGACAGTATAAAAAGAGGGCGCAATAAAATCATTTAAAGATTGTCAGATCGTGGTGCGCGCCCTGCCAGGAGGTTGCTGGTTGGTCTCCTCCCGCTGTCATGCTGCTGTCGTACTTCACCCCGTTCGATTTGTAAATTGGCATGCAAGACTTTGTAAGCCTCTCATTCATCATTCCATGAAGGAATGTGAAGCGCCGATTCTCCCTGATTGCTGCCTTTTGAATTCTGACCGGCTCGATCGAAACCGTGTCCGTACTATATGAGATTCATCGCTTGAAAACTTTTAGCAATTGTCAAGTCATGACAACGCTTGAAAGGGAAGGCATTAAAAATGCACTTCATGCGACCGGAAATTTAACTAACATTATTTGGCAAACTGGCTCGCGCCATTTTGGTAGTCTGCCGATGTGCCAGCCGTGCAAGGTGGTAGTGAAAAGGCGCTGCAACGAATCGCAGCTTGAGCAATGCCAGCTGAAATGCGAGGGGTTCATCATGCTGATGTGGATTGCAAACTGGGCAGCACGCCACGCTCCGACTCCCGAAAAACAGGCCGAACGCGCGCTTCATGAATTGCGCATGGAATTGTTCCGCGCCGAACAACAGGTCATGGACGCACAATTGCGCGCCGAATATTTCCGCGCGCGGCTGCTCTTTCTCGAAGATGTCACGCGACAGGGCATCGAAGCGGTTTCGGATCAGCGCAAAGGTCAGCAGGAATTGACGCAGCCATCGCGGCCAGGTCCGAGACTCACTGCCGCGCAATAGCGGCTAAGCCAATGCCATTCATGGCGAAAAAAAAAGCCGCAGCGCGGTTGCTGCGGCTTTAACTTGCCACTCGCGGTACGGTCACCGCGATTTCATTCTGGGACGTCAAGCGGAATGCTTCAACGTTGAATTGGCAGATTTGACTATCTTTAACAAGCGTCGCCCGAGTTGGATTTCGAGTTACGCAGACTGATTCAAGCTCGCCAACGTCTCCCCACGCTCGACCAGTTCCACCAGCAACGGCGATGGCTTCCAGAACAGCGGATCCTGTTTCTCGAACTCGCGGATATCCGCGAGCAACGCAGGCAAACCGATCGTATCCGCGTAATGCATCGGACCACCGCGATGCGCCGGAAACCCGAAGCCGTTGATCAACGTCACATCGACATCGAGCGGCCGCAGCGCAATGCGCTCGTGAATCACGTTCGCGCCTTCGTTGATCATCGCGGCCAGGTAGCGACGCACGATCTGCTCGTCGCTGAACGTGCGCGGTGTGACGCCCGCACGCTCGCGCTCCGTCACGATGATCGCTTCCACATCGGGGTCGGGCGTGCCGGCGCGCTTGCCTTCGTCATACCGGTAGAAGCCGCGCGCCGTCTTCTGGCCGAACCAGCCGCGCTCGCAAAGACGATCGGGAATCTGTACGTAACGCGCGTCTGGGTTGCGCGTCGCAGCGCGGCGCTTGCGTGTCGCCCAGCCGATGTCGCCACCAGCAAGATCGATGACCTGGTACGGTCCCATCGGAAAACCGAATTCACGCACGGCCTTGTCGATCTGATACGGCGACGCGCCGTCTTCCATCAGATGGTCCGCCGCCGCGCGATACACCGCGAGCATCCGGTTGCCGATAAAGCCGTCGCACACACCCGCGCGCACGGGCACCTTGCGCAGCTTCTTCGCCAGATCGAATGCGGTCGCGACGACGTCGGCGCTCACGCGCGCGGGCACGACGACTTCCAGCAGCTTCATGATGTGCGCGGGCGAGAAGAAGTGCAGCCCGATCACATCCTGTGGCCGCGAGATGCTGGCTGCGATCGCGTCGATGTCGAGATACGACGTGTTGGTCGCGAGCACGGCACCTTGCTTGCACACGCGGTCGAGTTCCGCGAACACCGCCTGCTTCACGGCCATGTCTTCGAACACGGCTTCGATCACGATGTCGACATCGGCGAGTGCGTCGTACGACGTGCTGCCGATGAAGCGAGCCAGCTTCTTCGCCTTCGCATCACTGGTCAGGCGTCCTTTCGCGATCAGACCGTCGTAGACCTTTTCGACATGCGCGCGGCCGCGAGCCAGCGATTCGTCGTCGCGCTCGATCATCGTCACGGGCAAGCCCGCGTCGAGCAACGCGACGGCGATGCCCGCGCCCATCGTGCCGCCGCCCACTACGCCTGCCGACCCGATCGGCCTCGGCTGCGCGCGGCGCGTTTCAGGCGCCTTCTGCACTTCCCTTTCCGCATGGAACGCGTGGACGAGCGCCGCGCGCTGAGGGCTATCGAGGCATTCGAGAAACTGCTTGCGCTCGAAGCGCATGCCTTCGTCGAACGGCAGGTTCAGCGCGGCCTCGACGCAATCGACGATCTTCAGCGGCGACAGCAGGCCGCGCGATTTCTTCGCGGTGTCGGCGCGCGCGGCGGTCACGGCGGCTGTACTTGTCGCCTGGTCCGCGAGCGCTTGCGCATCGCGCGTGCGCCGCACGGGCGCATGGTCGACGAGCAGTTGCTGCACATACGCAAGCCCCTCGGCGAGCACGTCATCGCTCTGGCCGACGCGATCGATAAGCCCGATCTTCAGCGCTTCCTGCTCGCCGATTGGCTTGCCGCTCAGCATCAACGGCAAGGCCGCCCCGGCGCCGATCAGACGCGGCGCGCGCTGCGTGCCGCCTGCGCCGGGCAGCAGGCCGAGAAGCACCTCAGGCAAACCGAGCTTCGCGCCCGCCACCGCGATTCGATAGTGCGAGGCCAGCGCAATCTCGAGTCCGCCGCCGAGCGCCGCGCCATGAATTGCGACGACGACCGGCTTGCCGCAGGTCTCGAGACGGTTGCATACGTCGGGCAGCGTCGGCATTTGCGGCGGCTTGCCGAATTCGCGGATGTCGGCGCCCGCGATGAAATTGCGGCCCGCGCCGACGATCAGCACCGCGCGCACGGCCGGATTCGCTTCCGCGACGTCGATTGCCGCGACGAGGCCGCGCCGGACGTCCACGCCCAGGGCGTTGACGGGCGGATTGTCGACGGTGACGAGCAGGATATTGCCGCGTAGCTCATGGGTCACCGGCAATGCGGGGGCGGCGGTCGGCGTCATGCGATTTGTCTCCTCGTGCTGCGTGTCAGCGGAATTGCCATGCGATTCGGGATTGTCTTGGGGACAAACGGAATTGACAATCGCATCGCCAATTGACAGAGTGTCAAATATTCTTTGACAGTAGGGCCGCCGTGGACCTCAACGCGCTCACGCTGCTGGTCGAGATCATCGATGCCGGCAATCTCAGCGAGGCTGCGCGCCGGCTCAAGATGACCCGCGCCAACGTCAGCTACCACCTCAACCAGTTCGAAAAGTCGATCGGCTTGCAACTGGTCCGGCGCACGACGCGCCGCGTCGAGCCGACCGAGATCGGGCTGAAGCTGTACGAGCACGGCCGCGCGATCCGCAATTCGCTGCTGGCCGCGAAGGAATCGGTATCGACGCTCGGCGAAAGCCTGCAAGGCCGCGTGCGCCTGTCGGTGCCGAGCGGCTACGGGCAACTGGTGATGTCGGCGTGGCTGATCGACTTCAAGCGCGAATATCCCGGCATCGTGCTCGACGTGATGTTTGAGAATCGTGTCGAAGACCTGTTGCGCGACGAAGTGGACATTGCCGTGCGCGTGATGTCGGAGCCGCCGCAAAATCTCGTCGCGCGCGATATGGGGCCGGTGAGATGGGTTGCGTGCGCATCGTCCGCGTATGCCGCGCAACGCGGCATGCCGGTGGAACTCGACGACCTTCGTACCGCGCCGATCATCACGTCCGCCGTAGTGGGCCGGCAACTGCGCGTCGCCGCGTATCTGCGCGACGAACGGCATGAGGTGTTGCTGGAACCCGGCCTCATCTCCGAGAACTTCCTGTTTCTGCGCGACGCGATTCTCGCCGGGCTCGGCGTCGGACTCGTTCCGGATTACGTGGTGCACGACGACATCCGGCGCGGCGACGTCGTCACGGCGCTCGACCCGTGGCGGCTCAGCATCTTCGGCACGAATATGTACATGCTGTATATGCCGAATCTTCACCATACACGCGCGACGTCACGGTTCATCGAGTTCATGCTCGACGAAGCGCGCAAGGCGGGACGCGGCGCCATGCCGACCCGACCCGCTCTTTTGTAGCGCAATGTATCCACCGCAGCAGCGGATACATACGCATACACACGTCCCTTCCCACGACACAAGCGAGATACATCCGCACGCTTCAATACGGTCATCGATTGTTTGCCCCTCACCTACTCAACGGAGCACGCACCATGACACGTATCGACAACGTACTGTACACAGGCAAGGTTCACACGACGGGCGGCCGCGAAGGTGCCGCGCTTAGTTCCGACGGTCGCCTCGATATCAAGCTATCGACGCCGGGTGGCAATGGCACAGGCACGAACCCCGAGCAACTGCTCGGCGCCGGCTGGTCGGCATGTTTCATTGGTGCGATGGGCGGCGCTGCGCGCGCGCTGAAGATTTCGCTGCCGGCCGACACCAGCGTCGATGCCGAAATCGATCTCGGCACCACCGACAACGCATATTTCATTCAGGCACGTCTGACCGTGAGCCTGCCCGGCCTGCCGCGCGATGTGGCCCAGGAAGTGGTCGACCGTGCGCATCAGACCTGCCCGTACTCGAAGGCGACGCGCGGCAACATCGGCGTCACCATCACGCTCGTTTAAGCCGTACGAAGAAGGGCAGTGCCAGCACTGCCTTTCCCGCGATATTGCATATGCAACACGAGCATCGACGATGACTTCGGACCATCGGCGCGACGCCTCTTCCAATGTCAGCCGGAAGATCGCGCAAAGCTGCCTGCTCACGCGCACTCGGCAGATCTCAAGAGTACTGACGGCGATCTATGACGAAGCGTTGAGGCCCTTCGGCGTCAACGCTTCGCAATTCACGCTGCTGGTGCTGATCATGGAATTCGGACCGCTCAGCCGTGCCACGCTCGGGCGCAAAAACCATCACGACCGCTCGACGCTCACGCGCAATCTTCAGCCGCTGATCGCGCAGGAATGGGTCGTCGAAGGCATGCCTGGCGACGACGGCCGCAGCCGCCCTCTTTCGCTCACGGCGCAAGGCAAGGCCTTGTTGCACGACGCCGCGTCCGCGTGGTCGGCGGCGCAATCGAAGGCCCAGTCGCTGCTTGGCGAAGCGGGTGCAAACGCGCTGATGGGCATCGCGGGCGAGTTGCCGCATCGAGGCGGCTGATTGTTGCGTCGCTGATGTTGTATGTGCAACACGAAGCACGTTCGATCCGCGTGGCGCAAAGTATCCGCTGAGTGCAAGTGGGTACTTGCAGCTACACAGGCATCGTTTCAGAAAACACGCGCGATACATCCGCGCGTTCCAATGCGCTCTCGCCGGACGTGCACTGCGTCCGGATCGTGCGTCCGATGGCGCGTGCGACCACGCGGCCATCACCTGGAATCATTGGCGCAAAGCCAATCGGAGTTCTTATGTCAGACCACCTTCCTCCTTCATCGCCGTCGCGTCGACGCTTTGTCGGTGTCGCCGCAGCCACTCTCGCCGCAGGTTCGTTGAGCCAGCTTGCCTTTGCACAAACGAATCAGGCGATGACGTCAGTCGCGCCGCCGGCAGGCGACAAGTCGGCGATTCGTCCGCTTCGCGTGCATGTGCCCGACGCGCAACTGATCGATTTGCGTCGACGCATCAAGGCGACGCGATGGCCCGAGCGTGAGACGGTCGCCGACAACACGCAAGGCGTTCAGCTGGCGATGATGCAGGAACTCGCGCGCCATTGGGCCACCGGCTATGACTGGCGCAAGTGCGAGGCAAAGCTGAATGCGCTGCCGAACTTCGTGACCGAGATCGACGGACTGGATATTCATTTCATCCACGTCCGCTCGAAGCATGAGAACGCGATGCCGTTGATCGTCACGCACGGCTGGCCGGGCTCGGTGATCGAGCAGTTCAAGATCATCGATCCGCTGGTCAATCCGACGGCGCATGGCGGGAGCGCATCGGATGCGTTTCATCTCGTCATTCCGTCGTTGCCGGGCTATGGTTTTTCCGGCAAGCCAACCACCACAGGCTGGGGCCCGGAACGCACGGCGCGCGCGTGGGTCGTGCTGATGAAACGGCTCGGATACGACAGATTCGCGGCTCAGGGCGGTGACCTCGGCGGTGTCGTCGCGAACGTGTTGGGCAAGCAGGCGCCGCCCGAGTTGCTGGGCATCCACGTCAACTTCCCGGCGACAGTTCCACCCGAGATCGCCAAGGCACTTCAGGCTGGCGACCCGCCACCGTCCAGCCTTTCGGACGACGAAAAGCACGCATACGAGCAGTTGAGCAGCGCAGCCAAAAAACGGCGTGCCTACGCGCTGGAGATGGGAACGCGCCCGCAAACGCTCTATGGCATTTCGGACTCGCCGATCGGGTTGGCCGGGTGGCTGCTCGATCACGGCGACGGCTACGAGCAGCCGGCAGCGGCGCTTACTTCTGCGGTGTTTGGCCGGGCCGTCAATGGAGAATCGTCCGGCGCGCTGACACTCGACGACGTGCTCGACGACATCACGCTTTACTGGCTGACGAACACGGGTATCTCCGCGGCGCGCTTCTATTGGGAGTCCCATTTCAACTTCCTCGCCGCCGCCGATGTGTCCGTCCCCGCCGCCGTCAGCGTCTTTCCTCGCGAGAACTATCAGGCGCCGCGCAGTTGGACCGAGCGCGCGTATCACAACCTCATTTACTACAACCGGCTCGACAAGGGCGGGCATTTCGCGGCGTGGGAACAGCCGCAACTGTTCGCCGAAGAAGTGCGGGCGGGATTGAGGCCGTTGCGTCGATAGAGGGCTGGGCGGGGAGTCGTCACGCCCCGTCTGTTCGGCTCCCCCTCGCCGCATCCACCAGCGCGCGAATTGCCCAGCGCTTCACTTTCCGGGCTCGCGCGTCGTCGAGTTGCAGCACGTCCTTGAACACCACCATCGCCTCGGTGCCAATCACGAGCGCGAGCGCTTGCGTCAAGGTTTCGAGCGCGGCGGGCTTGAACTGATCCTGCACGGGTTCCAGCGCCGCCTCGATCAACGCGGTCCGCCGATTTTGCCGCAGCGGAACATCACTGTCGGTATCGCCCTTCGCCACGCGTTCCAGCGCATGCGCGAGCATCATCCGCAGCGGTGCTTCGTTGGCGAGGATCATGTCGTGAAGCGCCGTATCGACGCGCGTGAGTCGCGCCACGGGATCATCCGATGCGCGCGGCCCGAACAGCGCCGACGCATCCGGCGTCGCGACATCGAGCGACGCTTCCAGCAGCAGCGCATCCATGCTCGGAAAATGGCGATACGCGGTGGCACGCGACACCATCGCTTCCTCCGCAATCTCTTCGAGACTCGGCTTGCGCCCCTGCTTCATCAAACGCGAAGCCGCCTGCAACAAGTCCTTGCGCGTGCGCCGCTTCTGGTTCTCGCGTCCGTTGGTCGTGACGTCGGCCATATCAGGATTGCGGCAACTGCCGGATGATCGCCGCGAGATCGACCCATACGTTTTCACGCGCGATCTGTCCGCTTTCTGCGAACTCGAGTACATGCAACATGCGAAATTCCAGCGGGCGCCCTCGCCCTTCGAGTCCAAATGGCCGCCCCGGCGCCTTGCCGCGCCACAGCGATTCGTCGACGACGAAACCGTCTCCGTACAAACGACGTAAGCACTCGACCCGGCTCTCCGACAAATCCGCGAACAGCGCCTCGTAGAACGGCCGCACTTCACCGCGGCCGCGCACCGGCCCCGCCGGCCAGCCGACGACGTCATGCTCGACGTCCGGCGTGAGCGTGGCAAGCACGCCTTCGACATCGTCGCGTCTCTCGAAACCGAAGTGTTCTTCGATCTTCCCATCCATCTGCACCGGCGTCAGCGTCATGATTGCCTCCTCGCGATTGCATTCGCACCGTTCGCCAATTCATTCTAGTGAGACTCTTGTCTCATTACAAGATCGTAATGTTGCTTTGACCTCAGGTAGAATTTCGTCCGACATCGACGTTATGATCGAAGCGCGGTCCAGGCAGTCTCCCTGCAATCGGAATCACCTCATCCGGGTTCATCCACAGCCTTGAAGATCGAGCATCCGACCGACGGCCCGACGCGTCTTCCATGGGCTCACGACTACTTCAGCACCGCCAGCGAGTCGCCGCAGCAGCAATTGCTCGCCTGGCGAAACCGCATCGGGCATATCCTGGATGTGCCTGTCGCAAAGCGTCAGCGCGAGAGCGGCTTTCGGGGGAGCATCGACAGTTATCGCTCCGCGGATCTCGCCTTCATGGACTGCCGCACCGACGCGGTCCTGCAAACGCGCACCGCCGCGCGAATCTCAACGGATAGCGCGCGCCAGTTCGTGTTCCATGTGCTCGTCGATGGCCAGATCGAGACGACGACGGGCATGTATCCCAAGCGCGTCGCCACGCAGATCAGGCCCGGCATCCTCGCGCTGGACATGGGGCAGCCGATGCGCATGGAACGCACCGACTGCCGTCTGCTGGCGTTCTTCCTGCCGCGCGAATGGCTGGCGCCCGTACTACCCGAGCCCGAGTCGGTTCACGGTCATGTCATCGAGTACGATTCGCCGCTCGCGCGCCTGATTCCGGGCTATCTCGCCGCGCTGTCGCAAACCGCTCAGTCGACGAATCCCGCCGACTTTCACGACGCGCTGAAAACCTGCGCCATGCTGATTGCCGCCGCGTTCGGCAAGCGGACGGGCCGCGCGGGCGGTGCACGCGCGGCCGCGCGCGCCGCCGTGTTCGGCACCCTGCGGCGCTACATCGAAGCCAATCTGCACGAACCCGATCTTTCGCCCGAAAGCGTGCTGCTCGCTTCGCAGCTGTCGCGCCCGACGCTCTACCGGTTGTTCGAGAGCGAAGGCGGCCTTGCAACGTATATTCGCAACCGACGGCTGAGCCAGGCCGCGGATGAACTACGCCGCTATCCGAACAAGGCGGTCATCGAGATCGCGTATGGTCTCGGCTTCAACAGCGCGTCCGATTTCAATCGCGCGTTTCGCCGCGCATTCGATATGTCGCCGCTCGATTTCCGGATGTTCACGCTTTAACGTCTCCGCTACAAACGCTCAACAGGAGAAGTCATGTCGGCTGTATCGGCATTCAAGCTGGTGCTGCTTTCGCTGATTGCGATCATCGCGCTCGAACTGATCGCGAAGCGCTTGCGCCTGCCACCCGCGGCCGCGTTGCTGGTCGGCGGCGCCGCGATGGCGTTCGTGCCGGGCTTGCCGCCCGTCGTGCTCGACCCCGACCTCGTGCTGATCGTCTTCCTGCCGCCATTGCTGATGGACGGCGCGTACTTCTTCGTCTGGACCGATTTCAAGCGGCATCTGAAGCCCATTCTGCTGTACGCGATCGGCGCAGTCGCGTTCACGACGTGGATAGTCGGGGTCGTCGTGCATGTCGTCGTGCCGTCGCTGCCCTGGGCGGCCTGCTTCGCACTTGGCGCCGTCGTCTCGCCGCCTGACGCCGTCGCGGCGAAAGCGGTGCTCGAACGGCTCGCGCTGCCGCGCCGCCTGATGGTGCTGCTCGAAGGCGAAAGCCTGCTCAACGACGCCGCCGGCCTCGTGCTGTTCCGCTTCGCCGTCGCTGCCGCGCTGACGGGCGCGTTCAGCGCGTCGCATGCCGTGCTGAGCTTCGCGGGACTCGCGGTAGGCGGCGTGGTGGTCGGATGCGTGGTCGGCTATGGCGTCGTGTGTCTGCTGCGCCTGCTCGACGACGACTATCTGATCATCACGACTTCGGTGATCTCCGCGTGGATCAGCTACATCGCGGGCGAAATGCTCGGCGTATCGAGCGTCATCTCGACTGTGACCTGCGGCATGCTGCTCGGCTGGCATCAGCACGAAGTCTTCTCCGCCACCGTGCGGACGCGGGGCTCGGCGTTCTGGCACGTCGTCGTGTTCGTGTTCGAGGCGCTCGTGTTCGTGCTGATCGGGCTGTCACTGCGCGGCGTGATGCAGCGGCTTGGCGGCATCGACAATGCGCTCGCACTGCTCGGCCCCGCCGCGATGGCGACCGTGATGACGGTGGTCGTGTCGCGCTGCGTGTGGACGGTCGCGCTCGAATCGATCAACGCGGTACTGCATCGCATCTCGCCTCGCGCCGCGCCGCCCGCCGACTGGCGTTCCGCTGCCGTCGTGAGCTGGGCCGGCATGCGCGGCGTCGTAACACTGGCGATCGCACTTTCGCTGCCTGAAACAATGCCGGGCCGCGATCTGATTCTGTTCTCCGCGTTCGTCGTCATTCTCTTTACGGTGCTGCTGCAAGGCACCACGATCGGAATCGTGATCCGGCTCGTCAAACCGGCAAGCGATACGCACGCATCGACCTATCTGAACGAGATGCAGGCATGGGCGCGGCTGGAAGCGGCGCAACTGGAAGCGATCAAGCCGCTCGTCTATGCGCCGGACGGCAGCGTGCTGCATCCGCGGCTGCTCGAACAGTACAGCTACCGGGCGCGCCTCACGGAAGAGTTCCAGCACGCACCGAGCTTTCCGCTCGAAGCGCGCAGGGCGCACTACGACGTCATCCTCGCCGCGATCGCCGCAGGCCGCGTGGAACTGTTGCGACTGCATCGGGGCGGCCAGATTCACGACGACCTGTTGCACGAGATAGAACACGATCTCGACCTGCAGGAAATCG